>CAJODZ010000006.1:0-13385 GCA_905233645.1 uncultured Synergistales bacterium
ACAAGAATATGTACATGGTCTTTTGCTATATGACCGCTTATTATTGTGATGTTTCTACTTTGACAAGTTTGTATCAGTAACATTTTTAATCTCTGTCCTGCATCTCTATTTAAAATTTTATAGCAGTTCACGTTACTGTAGCAAATAAGACTGATTCAAATCCAGAATAATTTCTGCCAAGAAAGCATGTAATTTATATCCATAAATAAAAAATTTTGTGCCGACGGTGGTTATCAAGTGGCTTTTGAAAATGAACTCATATCATAAAAGAATTAGAAATTTATGTTTATATTCCTCAAAAATTTTTACCTAGTGAATGGACTTTTAGCTGGTTAAATAATTCCAGAAGACTTAGTATAAATTATACTTTTTTCTCTTTCTCATCAGGCTCATCAGGGGCTATGATAAAAAATATCTCACATATAAATTTTACCTGCGCACTTATGAAGACAGCTTCTAAGTCATAAAATTTTTCTACAACACCATGTGGAAAAATACAATTTTTAACTATGAGCTTATTGTATTATATTAATATGGTTTGTTGTTATATAAAATAATATTTGATATAACTCTAAAAATATTTAATTTATAGTTTGTATACATAATAAAAAGAATAACCAAATTGCAAGGAATAATGAGAATTAGCGAAAATAGTCATGATAATTTTAATATTGATAAACGAATTAGAGCGGCTGAACATATTCTTGATATTGGGTTAAAAACTGTGATACAAAAGCAGAGATTATGTTAGCTTTGATTGGGGTGTTATTGATGGTTATATTTAATAATAATATGTTTTGTGATATTATCACTTCAATATCATTACTTCATAATAACATTGTGTATTTTGTATTTATATTATTTACATTGTTAATTATTGTTATTGGAGTATATCAATTGATTTCTGCAATTAGAGCTACCATAGAACCTGATTTATTTCCTGATATAAATACTGAGGTAAAGGTAAAATCGAATATATTCTTTGGTAGTATTTACTATGATTGGCATGACTATACAAGTTATAAGACGTATTTTAATAAAATGACAAAAGAAGATTATATTAATGACTTAATTTCACAAATTTATATTAATTCGCACATTGTTGAAGATAAATATAGACACTACAATGTGGGATTAAGGTGTATTTTGTTAGGTAGTGCTTTTCTCATTATTATTTTAGTAAGCAAGTTTATACATTAAAATGCTCTTTCAATGTAAGAGGTGTTTCTTAGCTAAATTTTAATTTTTCTTGTTTGACTGTCGCATAAAGCTATCCTCCTGTTTAATTTTTTATTACACAGTTTATTATACTTATACTAGCAGCTAGGAGCATTTAGTATTTGTGCTATTTTGTAGCATTTTCCAGTTAGGTTTTCTATCTTCTTTCTCCCAACACAAAACTGCTGGTGCTTGTACTCCTAATAATTCCGCGAGAGCTTTTTGGCTCATTCCTATGCTTTCTCTTGTTTGTTTTTTAATCAACCTAATTTTTCGACGCAAACGCCTGATAATTTACTATAGCCGTTGTTTTGTTTAATGACTTCGATTTTTAATGAGATTTTTTCCTGCAAAATTTTTACGTGAGAAATTATTCCTATTAAGCGGCCGTCACGTTTAACAGTCCGTAAAGCTTTTAAGGCCGTCTCTAAAGAATTTTCATCAAGCGAACCAAATCCCTCATCTAAAAATAACGAATCAACTTTTACACGGCTGCCGGCAATTTGTGACAAACCTAATGCTAACGCAAGACTTACTAAAAAACGCTCGCCGCCTGATAAATTTTCGGTCGTACGGATTTCACCGGCTTGTTCGCTGTCAATTACACTGAGGCTTAAATCACTTGTGAACGGAGTTCGCATTAAAAGATAACGGCTATCCATTTTCGTTAATTGAATATTGGCTTGTTTGATTAACAAATCTAACGTTACTCTTTGAGCAAAAACACGAAACAAATCGCCCTGCGCAGAACCGATTAACTTTTTGAGACCGCTCCAATTTTCTGAACTTTGTAACGCTTGAGAATATTCGCCGGAAAGTTTTGAAAAACGCGTCAAAATTTTTTTAAGCTCTTCAAAATCGCGTTTTAAATTTATATTTTCGCTGTTAAGATTTTTAATCTCTTGATTGCAATTTTGTAACGCTGTGCTGACTTCGTTTAAATCTAAATTTATTGTTCCGGCTTTTTCAGCGTCTTTTAAATTTTTCTCACGGTCGCGTTTTATCGTTTCGAGTGAGTTGCGTCTGTCTTCGAGTTCGCGCGATAACTTTTTTAATCTGTCTAATTCGTTTTTATCAAGGTTTGCTCTTTTAAAATCCTCTTCGTCCGCAAAATTTAATTTGTGCAATTTTGTCATAAAATCATTTTCGCTTTCTGAAAGGCTGTTTAACAAATTTTCCAACGACTGCTTTTCAGAAATTAAAATTTTTTCACGTGTCGCTATTCCGCCCTCAAGTTCTTTAATTTTGGTGTTAAGCGCGTCAAGCTCTTGAGAAAGTTTTAAAAATTCGTCATGACGCTGTGAAATATCTTTACGAATATTTTTTAAAGCCGGCTCGTATGGAATGTTATATTTTGAAAATATTTCAAGCATAGATTTTTTAATTGTGTTCATGTTTGCAAAATTTTCATCGCGCTCGGATTTTTGCTGTTTGTATTCTTGAACGCAGGCGTTGTAATTTGCTTTTGCGTCATTTAAATTCTTTACGGCTTTGTTAAAATCTTCTTCCGCTGAAATTTCCTGTTGACGCAATTTTTCGGACTTGATTTTTAATTTTTCATATTGAGTAATTATCTCTTCGGCACTGTCTAAATTTTTATCATGAACGGGCTTTATATAATGCTCACTCGAACCGCACACAGGACAAATTTCGCCGTCTTTTAATTTATTGCGTTCGTTGATGATTATTGCTGTCGGCATTCCGTCTAAAATTTTCTGCAGTGTATTTAGATTTTCCGAATGTTCCGCGCGTCTTTGTGATAAAACCGAGTTTAATTCATCGCAATTTTTAACAGCCGCTTCAAATTTTGCTCTAAAGTTTTTGCCTTTCGTAATCGTATCAGCAATCTTTTTATCAAGCGAACTTATTTTGTTAGACGTATTTTCAAAATCATTTAACATACTTTCTAATTTTGCATATACGGCTTCGTAATCGTCCGGTAATTTTGAAAGCATGTCCGGCAACTTATTTTTTAGGACGTTGATTTTAGAGAGAGCGTTTTCATTGTCTGATAATAATTTTTTAATTCCGGCTTCTTTTTCGATACGGTTTGAACGCAGAGAACACAAATTTTGAAAATCAAGACTTAATTTTTCAGCTTTGAGGGCGTTTTCTAATTTTATTTTTTCGTGAGCAAAATTATTTTCGTCGGCCTCTAATTTTTTAAAAGCTTTTTCGTTTTCAGCGAGTTCATTTTTAATTTTGTTAATATTTTCGAGAATATTTTTTGTATTTTGTAAAGCCGAACTCTTATTCTCAAGAGCAGTTAAATTTTTTTCGGTGAGAGCGATTTTCTGATTTACGGTTTCGATTTTGCTTTTAATATCTTTTTCGGTCTTGAAATCGCTGTTCTCTGTTATTTCGTCAAGTGATTTTTTAATTAAATCGAGCTTTAAACTTTCGTCCTTTGAACGTTTAAAAACCCGTCTTGAAATTTCGCTGTATATATCCGACCCCGTTATAAGCTCTAAAATTTCTGCTCTGTCATTTTTACCGGCTTTCAGAAATTCATCAAACCCACCTTGCGCAAGCAGCATGGCCTGAACAAATCTTTTAAAATCCATTCCCGTAACTTTGCGAACTTGAGTTAAAACGTTTTTATTACAAATTTCGCATTTAGCACCGTTTTCATCGAGCTTTGCTATTTCGTGATAGACGGAATTAAATTTATTGCCGTTCTTAGCGTGATGCCAGTAACATGAAAATTTGCCTTTATCATTTTCAAAAACAACGCACGCGGCGCATTCATTTGTATGTTTAGTCATAACGTCGTCCGTTTGACCGTGAATTACTCCGAGACGTGGTGTTTGTCCGTAAAGTGCTAAACAGATTGCATCAAAAATTGTAGACTTTCCCGCGCCCGTAGCTCCTGTGATTACGAAAATGCCGTCGCTTATAAAAAATTCATTCGTTAAATCTATGTGCCAGCTTCCTAATAATGAGTTTAAATTTTTGAAAGTGATATCCAGAATTTTCAAGATGTATATTATTTCAGCTCCGTTTTAATTTTCGCTTTCACATTCTTTTTCAGCGCCGATATTTTTAATTAAAAAGTCTTTTAATTTTTCGAGACCGGCTTGACTATCAGACGATGTAATAATCGGAATGTCAAAAGAATATAAGCCGCGTTTTAAATAATTTTCGAGTGTCGTGCGCCATTTACCTTTTGCAATTTTGTCAGCTTTCGTAAAAACTACAAAAATTTTTCGCTCAAGCTCAAAACTTTTTAACCATTCTTGTAATTTTTTATCGTTATCCAAAAGGCCATGCCTGAAATCAACGAGCTGTAAAATCATTTTCAAGTTATCACGGTTTTCAAGATAACTCGCGATTAAACTTTGCCATTGATTACGGTCATCTTTATTGCCTGCCGCGTAACCGTAACCAGGTAAATCGACGAAGCGGAATTTATTATTAACTATGTAAAAATTTATGCTCCGTGTTTTGCCTGGTGTTGAACTCGTTTTTGCAAGCCTGCTTTTTAAAACCGCATTGATTAAAGAAGATTTGCCAACGTTTGAACGCCCCATGAAAGCTATTTCGGGTAAATTTGGCGGTAATAATTGGGACGGCCTGAAACATGTAGCTTCAAGCCGCGCTGTAAAATTTGTCATGTTTTTAATTTGGACTTAATAAATCTTCAAACGAAATTTTATGCTCTACGAAATCTGAATTGATGATTAAACTACGGCCTTGTTTTTCATCATCTGACATTGAAGGCAATTCGTATTCGATATCGAGCATTAAATCTTCCATAATTGCTCTTAAGCCGCGTGCTCCTGTTTTTTTGGCGACGGCTAATTCAGCAATTTTGTCTAACGCTTCAGTCGTAAATTCGAGTTGTACACCTTCCATTTCAAGAATTTTTGCATATTGTTTAACAAGAGCGTTTTTAGGTTCTTGCAAAATTCTTATAAAAGCGTCCTTATCTAATTTATCAAGTGTCGCTACAACAGGAATACGCCCTACTAATTCCGGAATAAATCCGTAAGTTATTAAATCTTCGGGCTGAACTTTTTTCAAAATTTCAGATGTTCCGGATTTTGTAGCAATTTCGCTGCCGAAGCCCATTGATTTTTGTAATTCACGACGCGCGATAATTGGTTCTAATCCGTCAAAAGCTCCGCCGCAAATGAATAAAATATTTTCGGTGTTCATCTGTATAAAATCTTGATGAGGGTGTTTGCGTCCGCCTTTAGGTGGAATATTTGAGATAGTACCTTCAAGAATTTTTAATAAAGCCTGCTGAACTCCTTCGCCTGAAACATCACGGGTAATTGAGACCGATTCAGATTTACGGGTGATTTTGTCGATTTCGTCAATGTAAATAATTCCGCGTTCTGCCGCCTTTAAATCACTGTCCGCAGCCTGATACAGACGCACCAAAATATTTTCAACGTCCTCACCAACATAGCCAGCTTCCGTCAAAGTCGTAGCATCAGCGATAGCAAAAGGAACGTTTAATTTTCTAGCTAACGTTTGAGCAATTAAAGTCTTTCCCGAACCGGTAGGCCCGATTAACAAAACATTGCTTTTTTGTAATTCAACTTCTGGATTTTTCTCGCCCAAATTATTTCTCACGCGCTGATAATGATTATAAACAGCAACGGAAACGATTTTTTTAGCGTCAGATTGTCCGATTACATATTGGTCTAAATGTTCTTTTAAATCTTTCGGCGTTGTTTTAGGCGTTACTTTATTAGCTGGGTCAAATATAAAAAAACTCTTTGAGCCTGTCTGATTTTGAGCTTGAGAATTATTCGTTTTATCATCGTCAAAATCAGCAAATAAATCGATAGTATTATTTTTCTCAGCCATCATCAAATTGCAAACCGCAACACACTGGTCGCAAATGTGAACACGACCGCCAGGCCCGTCAAATAATTCTTCAACAGCATTTCTAGGCTTGCCGCAAAACGAACACTTATCTTCTTTATTATTTTTTTCGCCGGCCATGTTATTTATCTCGCTTCAATGATTTTATCAATAAGACCGTATTTTAAAGCTTCATCAGCAGTCATGTAATTATCACGGTCAGTATCTTTTGCGATTTTTTTCAAGTCTTGGCCAGTGTGCGACGCTAAAATTTTATTCATGCGCTCTTTAGTCTTTAAAATATTTTTCGCCTGAATTTCAATATCACTAGCTTGACCGCGCGCTCCCCCTAAAGGTTGATGAATCATTACTTCAGCGTTCGGAAGAGCCATACGTTTACCCTTTGCACCGCCAGCTAATAACACAGCAGCCATACTCGCCGCAAGTCCTACACAAATCGTTGAGACTGGGCTTTTAATATATTGCATTGTGTCATAAATCGCTAAACCAGCCGTAACGCTTCCGCCAGGACTGTTTATATAAATATTTATATCTTTGTCGGGGTCTTCGCTCTCTAAAAATAATAACTGCGCAACGATTGAATTAGCTACGTCGTCAACAATTTCAGAGCCTAAAAATATAATTCTGTCCTTCAGCAAACGGCTGTAAATATCATAACTGCGTTCGCCGCGTCCAGTCTGTTCGATTACATACGGAATATAATACGACATTATTTTTTATTGCTCCTGAGCCTGATTATTTTGAGTATTATTATTATTTTCACTGAGGGTTTCGACTTCTTTAATCTTCATGTGCGATAACATTACGTCAACGATTTTTTCAAGGCGTAAATCATCGGTGAAGCGTTCAAAATCCTGTTTATTCTTCGTGAAATAATTTGCAATCATACCTTTGCTGACACCGTATTTTTTAGACTGGTCTTCAAATGCTTTTTCGATATCAGAACTTTCAAGGCGAACGCCGTATTTTTTGCCGACAGCCTCAATCACGAAAGCATCTTTAACGGCTTTTTCAGCTCTTGAATGCAAAAGACTTTCATAACCTTTGCGGCCTTCTTCACTGTCAAGACCGAACGCAACATCATAAGCAACGCCGTTGTCTTTAGCCCAAGCTTCATCTTCAGCACGCATTCTGGCTCTTTGACGGATAACTATATTTTCGGGCAATTCAATTTTTGAAAGGTTAGCAACCATTTCAAGCGCACGGCTGTGAACATCTGCATCACTAGTTCTGGTTACTTCATCTAAAATATCCTGGCGTAATCTTTCACGATAATCATCAGCCGTTTTTATAGTTGTGTCATCGCCGAAAACTTTTTTGAAAAACTCTTCGTTAACTTCCGGCATTTCGTATTCAGACACGCCCTCGATTTTCATAATGTATTTAACTTTTTTGCCGGCTAACTGTTTATCAGTGTGAGCCTCTTCAACATCAAATACAGCCTCAACAGTATCACCCTTTGATTTTCCGGCTAATGCATCGCGGACAGCCTGTCTTACGGTTTGGTCAGCAAGATTGATTTTTTCATGAGTGCTTGTCGGTCTGGGTTGCTCCTGAGCTTCTGAACCGTCGGGATTTAAAACCCTAACCGTTAATTCAACATCAACTAAATTATCCTCACGCACTTCATGTTCAGCCGGATTGACTTTAGCAAACTGAACTCTTATACGTTTTTCAAGGTCTTGAATATTCTGTTCATCGACTTTTGCAATAACTTTTTCGATTTCAAGATTATCAATGTCGGGTAATTCAACGTCGGGTTTGACTTCAAACGTAAGTTCGCAATTTAAAGTTACGCCCTCTTTAATTCCGCCTTCAACATTTAATTTCGGAGCGTCAAGCGGATCTAAATCATAATCCTCAATAATTTGATTTATGTTTTTGGGCATAATTCTTTCAAGAGCTTCTTCGTAAATTGCATTGACACCGAAACGCATTTCGAGAATGTTGCGTGGGATTTTACCTTTTCTGAAACCAGGAACATTAACTTGTTTTGAAAGAGAGCTGATAGCGTCCTTTACTGCTTTTGAAAATTCTTCAGGCTCAATTTCTAATTTTATTTTTACAATATTCTTCTCTTGCCCTAGCAATTCTGTTCTCATAATCGAAATTTAGGCACTCCTTAATAATATTAAAATTGCCCCGAACAATGCAGGGCATATAGCTTGAAAATTTTATCACACTTGAAAATTACAGGCAGGATTTAGATACTCAAGCCGGTAATATTTGCATTAAGTCTTAAAATTTGCGCTTCGCCTTCCGTAACACGAGCGCGTTCTTTTTCAACAACTTCAGCAGGTGCGCGGTCGACAAAATCTTTTTTAGACAGACGCGCTTTACTCGTTGCAACAGTCTTTTCGACAGTTAATAAGTCTTGTTTTAAACGCGCAATCTCTTTTTCAACGTCAAGAACATCGCCAACAGGTAATTTAATTTCAAAATCATTAACAACAGACGATAACGACGCGCCGTAATTATTATTTGCACTTTCGATAATGATTTCGCGGATTTTACACAAGTTTTGAATTTGATTTAACGAATTGCGCAAAATCTCACCGGCAGGATTATCATCAGCGATTTTTATAACGGCCTTGTTTAATAATTGTTGCGGTGCAATTCTGGCTTCGGCTCTTAAATTTCGTAACGCCCTTACTGTATCTTGTAAGACGCGCATTGAATTTAAAACCTCGTCAAAAATATATTCGCGTTTTAATTCAGGCCATGACGTACGCATTATAAATTCATCACCGTAACCAAACGCTGACCATAATTCTTCAGTTACAAACGGAATGAACGGGTGCAAAATTTTTAAAGTTGTCTTAAAAACATGTTCTAATACTCCGGCTGAAGTCTTGCGGCGTTCTTCACCTTCATCACCTTTTAACGCGGGCTTGGCCATTTCTAAATACCAGTCGCACAAATCGCCCCAAACAAAATCATATAAACCTCTTGCCGCCGTCCCGATATCGAAATTATTTATGCCTTCAAGAGTTTTAGCGGCGACTTCTTCTGTACGGGTCAAAATGAACTTGTCGTGTAAATGTAATTGCGTTAAATCGATTTCGTGAGCTTCGTCATCTAAATTCATTAAAGCAAAACGCGCAGCGTTCCATAATTTATTCATGAAAAATCTGTACGTCTCAATTCTGGTTGACGATAATAAAATATCACGCCCCTGAACTGATAACGCCGCTAATGTCATTCTTAAAGCATCAGCCCCGAATTTATCAATCATGATTAACGGGTCGATTACATTGCCTTTTGACTTACTCATCTTTTTGCCGTGTTCATCGCGAATTAAAGAATGTATATAAACATCTCTGAAAGGCACATCGTCCATGAACTCTAAGCCCATCATAATCATGCGTGCGACCCAGAAAAATATTATGTCAAAGCCCGTAACCATTAACGAAGTCGGATAAAAATATTTAAGCTCCGGAGTATTTTCAGGCCACCCCATTGTCGAGAACGGCCATAACGCAGAACTAAACCATGTGTCTAAAACGTCGCTCTCTTGAGTTAAATTATGGCTGTGGCAATTTTCGCACTCTGTCGGGTCATTTTCGCAAACGTTTACATGTCCGCAATCGTTACAAGTCCAAGCCGGTATTCTGTGTCCCCACCATAATTGACGTGATATACACCAGTCGCGGATATTTTCCATCCAATTAAAATAAGTGCGCTCCCATTGTTCGGGTGTCCATTTAATGCGGCCATCTTTAACAGCTTGTACTCCACGTTCAGCGAGCGGCTTAGTTTTTACAAACCACTGTTCAGATAAATAAGGCTCTACAACAGTCCCGCAACGCTGGCAATGACCGACTGAATGTTTAATGCTCTCGACTTTTAATAAAGAACCTTGAGCCTCTAAATCCTCAACGGATTTTTTACGCGCTTCAATAATTGTCATGCCTTTATATTTTCCGGCGTTCTCATTCATAATTCCGTCGGAGTTAATAATCTGGATTTGCTCTAAATTATGATTTAAACCAACTAAAAAGTCATTCGGGTCATGAGCAGGCGTAATTTTTACACAACCTGTTCCAAATTCAGGGTCAACCATAACGTCTTGAATAATAGGAATTTCACGGCCGCCTAAAGGTACTCGAACATGTTTCCCGATTAAGTGTTTATATTTTTCGCTGCGAGGGTGAACAGCTATTGCTACGTCGCCTAAAATTGTTTCTGGTCTGGTTGTCGCTACGATAATCTCTTTTTCTTCGCACTGTTCGACTAACGGATATTTAACATAATAAAAATTGCCGTCCTCTTCGCTGTATTCGACCTCTAAATCTGAAATAGCCGTTTGACAACGAGGACACCAATTAACTATATATTTGCCTTTGTAAATTAAACCCTTTTTATATAATTTAACGAAGACAGTTCTAACGGCCTTTGATAATCCTTCATCAAGAGTAAAGCGTTCGCGTTTCCAGTCGCAAGAATTTCCTAAACGCTTCATTTGTTCGATAATGCGCGAGCCGTAAATATTTTTCCATTCCCAGACGCGTTTTACAAATTCTTCACGTCCCAAATCATGACGCGAAATTCCTTTTTTAGCTAAATCTTTCTCGACGACGTTTTGAGTAGCAATTCCGGCGTGGTCAGTTCCAGGCAACCATAAAACGTTATAACCCTGCATTCTTTTCGCACGGCACATGATATCTTGAAACGTATGGTCGAATGCGTGTCCAACATGTAAAGAGCCTGTAACATTCGGCGGAGGAATTACAATCGAAAAAGCTTTTGCTTCGGGGTTAATTTCAGCGTCAAATAAATTATTTTCGAGCCATTGAGCGTACCATTTTTGTTCTATGCCGTCTGGCGAATAATTTTTATCGAGGTTACGATTTCGTTTAAGCATTTAAATTAAAACTTCACTCCTTAAAAATTTTTATAAATTTTTTATAGCGTTAACCAATTTTTGCACGTTCTCATTTGTTGTTGCCCAACTCGTACAAAAACGTACAGCTATTTTTTCACCGCCGTCAAGGAAATCCCAATTTTCAAACGAAAATTCTGAACGCAATTTTTTAATTTGCTCATGAGTTAAAATCGGGAATTGCTGATTTGTCGGAGAGTTTACTAAAAATTCAACGCCGGCGTTTTTGAAAGCATTTTTAATCTTTGATGCCTGTTCATTTGTGCGTTCAGCTAAGTCAAAATACAAATTGTCCTCAAAAAGCGTCTCGAACTGAATACCAAGCAAACGGCCTTTAGACAATAAACCGCCCTGTTGTTTTACGAGAGTGCGGAAATTTCTAGTATTAACGTTTTCAGGCTCAGGAAAAACAATAGCTTCACCGAACAGCGCGCCGTTCTTAGTTCCTCCTATATAAAATACATCGCATAAATTAGCAAGCTCGTGAATTGTTAAATCGCATTCGCTCGAAGTTAAACCAACTCCCAAGCGTGCACCGTCAATAAATAATTTGAGGTCAAATCTTTCGCAGAGATTTTTAAATTTTTCAAGCTCTGATTTTTTATATAACGTTCCTAATTCGGAAGGGTATGACAAATAAATCATGCCTGGCTGTACCATATGTTCATTGGTTTCATCGGCGTAAAAATTATTTAAAATTTTCTCTATGTAATCTGGCATTTAATAAACCGTTTTCGCCTCTGAAAGCTATTACTTTATGTCCAGCGGCTTCGATAGCTCCTGCTTCATGAACGTTAATATGTCCCGAATGAACGCAAATAACACCTTCATAAGGGCGCAATAAATGTTTTATAACAGCGGCGTTAGCTTGAGTTCCGCCAATCATAAAAAATACTTCAGCGTCAGGCTTGCCGATAACTTTTTTAATTAACTCTTTTGCGTGTTCACAATGTTTATCAACACCATAGCCGGAAGTTTGCTCACAATTAGTCGTTAATAGCCGCTCTAAAATTTTAGGATGACAACCCTCTTGATAATCAGTTTCAAACTTTATCATTGACTAAATTATTACTCTGCTACGTAAAAAGTGTAATTAAGTGTAATTTCACCTTTTCGATGATTCCTCGTTCAACCTGTCCTCTTTCGCCGTAGCTACTTGAGTTTGTCCGACAGTCCGGAGGCTTGACTTCCCGACTAGCCATCGGTAGCGATTCCCCTTTACGGGTATCGGGTTTCGATTTTAACCTCCTTTTTCATTTTTTTCAATCAATTTTTATGGGTTAGAGGGTACATTATTACACTATTTCGATATCTAGCTTATAGCTCCTTTTAAAAATTTAGCTGATTATAATATTTAAAATTTATAACTGCTATTTATGGCGAAGCACTTTGATATAATAAATCTAATTTTGAGACAGTCCCTTTAAATTTTGGAGGGGCTGTTATTTTTGCAACTACGTTTACCACTACAAAAAAGCTTTTTAAAATTTAACAGCCGCATAATTTTTAAGCGTGTCGACTTTTAAACAAAGTGTTAAATTTTTTCAGGCGTGTTAAAAATTTTTAATCATATTTTTTAAGACTGAACAACAAAATAATTTTTCAATACAAATGTTATAATACGGCGCAAATCGCTTGAAACAGGCTTTTTAAAATTCCTGTGAGATTTTTTGCGGGAGGCCTTTTATCAGCGTAAGGAGGAAATTTTTTAAATCATGTACGCAATTTTTGAAACAGGCGGAAAACAATACCGCGCTCAAGTTGGAGACAAGTTCAGAGTTGAAAAACTTAACGGCGAAACAAAAACCGAAGTAGTCTTCGACAAAGTTTTGTTCGTCGGCGGCGACGGTAATGCTAAAACAGGAACACCATATGTTGACGGTGCAAGAGTTACAGCTGAAATTTTAAAACAAGCTCGCGCCGATAAAGTCTTAGTTTTTAAATACAAGTCTAAAAAAGGTTATCGCAAAATGCGCGGCCATAGACAGTATTATACTGAGATAATAATCAGAAATATTAACGCTTAAAAATTTTTTAATATTTAAACTTGACCGGCATTAAAATTTTTTATCGCAATAATTTAATAACAGGCATTGAGGCTAAAAATCACTCAGGTTATGCAAGCGCAGGAAATGATATTATTTGTGCGGCTGTATCTGCTTTAATGCAAGCTTTGTTATTCGGATTAAACGAAGTCGCCGGCATTGATATTAAAAATTTTGATGAATATATAGTTAATCCCGATATCCCGATCATAAAAGTTGTTTGGCCTGAAAAGATTTGCAATGACGATAGAATTTTAATCCTTGTAAAAACTATAGCAGGAGCTTTAAAAATTATCGCGTCTGAAAATTCAGGTTATATAAAAATTACGGAGGTCAATTTATAAAATGCAATTCAAATTTAATTTACAGTTTTTTGCTCATAAAAAAGGTCAGGGCAGCTCAAC
>CAJODZ010000006.1:13463-36931 GCA_905233645.1 uncultured Synergistales bacterium
GCGTTCATCCTGGCAAACATGTCGGTTGTGGCCGTGACTTCACGTTATTTGCGCTTGTTCAAGGCAAAGTCCAGTACGTGAAAAAAGGTGACCGCAAATTTGTTTATATCGAGCCTTCAACAGGTGTAGAGTTAAACAAGGCAGCCGAATAAAAATTTTAAGATGACTTTAGAGCCTTACGGCTCTATTTTTTTATAATCGTATGAAATTTGTTGACACAGCAGAAATTTTCGTTAAAGCAGGACGCGGCGGCAATGGGGCTTTAAGTTTTAGGCGTGAAAAATTTGTTCCTAAAGGAGGCCCAGACGGTGCTGACGGCGGCAAGGGCGGAGATATTATTATTGAGGCCGTAAAAGGTGATTTAACGCTCGCAGATTTTGAATATAACCGACGCTTTCAAGCTGGACACGCCGGACACGGTTCAGGAGCTTTAAAGACGGGCGCAAAAGGTGAAGACTTAAAAATTTTTGTTCCGTGCGGTACGTTAATCATGGACGAAGATAAAAATTTACTCGCCGATTTAACAAGACCAGGCCAAAATTTTATAGCGGCTCAAGGCGGTCGGGGCGGACGCGGTAATGCTCATTTTACGAGTTCAGAAAGGCGCGCTCCAAGATTTGCAGAGAAGGGCGACGAAGGCGAAGAGAAGATTTTAAAGCTTGAATTAAAACTAATCGCTGATGTTGGTTTAGTCGGTTTGCCCAACGCCGGAAAGTCAAGCATTTTAGCGGCAATCTCAGGAGCTAAACCTAAAATTGCCGGTTATCCTTTTACGACGTTAACACCAAATTTAGGCGTTCTAGCTGTCGATGATGAAAAAATTGTAATCGCTGATTTGCCCGGCCTCATTGAAGGTGCTCACGACGGCAAAGGTTTAGGCTTGCAATTTTTAAGACATGCCGAACGTACCAGAGTATTAGTCCATGTAATAGATTTGAGCGCGAAAAATTTTCTAGATGATTTTAATTCTGTCAGAGAGGAATTTAAATTATATAACCCCAAATTATTAGACAGGCCATGCCTCTTAGTCGGCAATAAAATTGATTTAAACACGCCTGAAATTGACGAGAATAAAAAAGTTTTAGAAGGGCTACACTTGCCTCATATATTCGTTAGCGCGTTGACCGGTGAAAATATTCCTGAGCTTATTAAAACTATCGCAACGTTAATCCGTAACGCTCCCGAAATCGAAAATGAAGACGCTAATTTAAATGCAATCACTGTCCAAAAATTGCCTGAACGTGTTAATAAAAAGTTAGAGCCTGTTAAAATTATCAAGCTGCAAAATAACACGTTCAAAGTTGAACACGCCAACCTCGAAAAATCAGTTGCGCGTATAAATTTTGAACAAGAGGACGCATTAAATAAGTTCGCTGGAATTTTAAAACGTCTAAGCGTTGAGGAAGCTTTAGAGAATGCAGGAGCAAAAGAAGGCGACAAAGTGTTAATCGGCGAAATCGAATTTGATTTTGAACCTGATACGGTATCTTAAATTAAAACGATGGCTAAAACTGGCATAATGGGAGGCACTTTCGATCCAATTCACTACGGACATTTATTAGCAGCTGAAGAATGCAGGAGCAAACTTGGCATTGAAAAAATTATTTTCGTTCCAACTGGAGACCCTCCGCATAAAAAAGATTATAAAATCGCTTCCGCTGAAGATAGATACGCAATGACTTTATTAGCTACGGCTGGAGTTGCTGAGTTTTCGGTATCCAGAACAGAGATTGACCGCGCAAAATTTACGTATACGGTTGATACGCTGTTAGAATTTAACGCCGCAGGGATAAAACCGGACGAATTATTTTTTATAACGGGGCTTGACGCTATGTTATCGATTACTCACTGGTTTGATTATGAGCGCATTCCTGAATTATGTACACTTGTTACAGCGACGCGGCCAGGTTGGAATGTCAAGGCTTTGAAAAAATTGCCTGAGTTTATTTTGCGCAACTTAAAAATTATTGAGATACCGCAATTCGCAGTTTCAAGCACGGTTGTTAGAGAACGCATTAAAAACAACATGAGCATAAGATTTTTAGTGCCGCACTTAGTTGAGATATATATTGCGTCTAACGGATTGTATAAAATATAAAGAAGAGGTGAGAATTTTTGTTCCGGATTTTTAAAATTATATCTATCGTAATTATGATAATCGCTTCGACTGCCGGAGGAGCTTTTGTCCGTCTTATGGAAGAATTAAACAGACCGGTTCAGTTGCCGTTAAAGGGTGAGCGTTCAGGTGATGTAAATCTAAGTGCTGATAAAAGAACTCAACCCCTAGCCGTAAAAGTTGATGTCCCTAAAAATATTGAGCTTAATAAAGGTGTTCGCAATACCGTAAATGTATTAGTCGTTGGTCTTGATAATGTGGACGGCGGTTCAAGAACGGACGCTATCGCGCTGGCAATTTTTGACGCTGATAACATGGCCGTTAGAGTTGCTTCGATACCTAGAGATTCTCGCGTTTATATTCCTAAAAGGGGCTGGGACAAAATCAATCATGCTTATGTTTACGGAGGAATAAAATTATTGCGCGACACACTTGTAAATTTAACAGGGCTTCCGATTGATTATTTTGTAAAAATAAATTATAAAAGCTTTCCGAAAATCATTGATTTAATTGGCGGCGTAGATATTTACGTTGAGAAGCGGTTAAATTACACGGATTATTCAGGCAAATTATTTATAAATATTCCTCAAGGCCAGCAGCATATGAACGGCAAGACAGCATTAGGTTATGTAAGATTTCGTCATGACCCCAAAGGAGATATCGGGCGTGTCGAGCGTCAACAGAAGTTTATGAATATCGTAATGCAAAAATTAAAAAGCCCTGCGATAATTCCTAAAATCCCTGCTTTAATAAATGAATTTGTGAATGCTGTTGATACTGATTTAGCACCGTTGGAGGCTTTGAAATTATTACAGTTTGCCAGTTCATTACCATTTGACCGCATAAAAATGTTCATGGCTCCAGGCAAAACGGGTTATTCTCAAAATATTAGCTATTGGATTTTAGATAATAACGCTTTTTCAAAACAGTTAGCCGCAATGATGCCGCCTTCTGAAGAGAAGTTATTATCAGCTGGAAGCATAACGCTTAGTACAACGCCTGAGCTTACTATTGCGGGATTTAACAGTGAGAAATTAGCAGAGTTACGTGACCAAATCATGAGCATAAATATTTTGAATGGCGACGGTGAAAAAGGAATTGGAAAGCGTGCCGCTCAAATTTTTCAACGTATAGGGATTGAAGTTCCATACACCGGCAACGCCAGACATTATGATTACATTGCGACCAGCATTATTTATCCGCCTACTGATGATGAAACCATGAAACAAAGCGCGATGGCTTTAGCTGAATTATGCGGAATAACAAACGAACGGTTAGTACAGCCTGACAGACGCGCGACGACTTTGACTTTAATAATAGGCCATGACAAAAAAGAATTATTCAGGCGTTTAGAGCCGTTAAACTCCTAAAAAACAACGAGGTTTTATATTTACAAAATGAGTTTAGATTTTAAAAATTACAATTTGCGCCCCGAACTATTAAAAGCACTTGAGCAAAAAAATTTTAAAGAACCTATGCCCGTGCAAGATTGTGTTTTATCGAGCGATTATTCTGAAAAAGATTTAATCGTGAGAGCTAAGACAGGCTCAGGGAAAACATTAGCTTTTTTGTTGCCGCTCTTAAATAATCTTGATAAAGGTACACGCACGCCGCAAATTTTGATACTTGCTCCGACGAGAGAATTAGCTCAACAAACGGCGGACGAGGCAGAATTTTTAGGCGGCTTTTTAAATTTCAACACTGCTTCACTTGTTGGCGGCATGGACATTGTTCAACAGCTCAAAACTTTAAAGAAGGGCGCGGCTGTAATTGCTGGAACTCCAGGACGGGTAAGAGACCATTTAAATCGCGGAAGTCTAAAATCAGACGATATAAAAGCGATAGTTTTAGATGAGGGCGATTTAATGTTAGACATGGGATTTCGAGATGAGCTTGAATATATTTTGAACGCATTGCCGAAAGACCGTCAAACTTGGTTATTCTCCGCGACGATGCCCGATGAAGTTAGAATTTTAGCCGGCAAATATTTAAAAGAGCCTTTGAATTTATCGTTAGACGCTGAAGGAGAACAGCACGAAGATATTTTACACAGGGTTTATCAAATTCCGAGCAACAAAAGATTTGAAGGCTTAGTCGATATTTTATTATTTGAACACCCTTCACGCAGTCTTGTTTTTTGCCATACTAAATTGGAATCGATAGAGATAGCTCAAAAATTACAAGACCATGGCTTTAACGCTGCTGCTCTTCAAGGTGATATGACACAAGATGAACGTAATGCGGTTTTAGCGTCGTTTAAATCTGGTTCAATGCCGTGTTTAGTAGCTACGAATGTTGCGGCGCGCGGACTTGATATTAACGGAGTAAGTCATGTAATTCAATTAGGTTTGCCTGATGACCAGGAAACTTTTATACACCGCAGCGGCAGAACAGGAAGAGCCGGACACGAAGGAGTAAATTTGATTTTGTTATCACCTCGTGAAGCCGGAAGGTTTAAAGCTATGTTAAAAGGGACAGAGATTAAAGTTGAATGGCGCGATGTTCCCGGACTTGATAAAATTCGGCAAGCATGGTTTGAGAATACTGAACAGGAATTATTTGCCGCCCCAATCGATAAAAATTTTGGCGAATATGTTTCGTGGGCAGGAGATTTATTGACGCGCGCCGAAGCTAAAATTCTGGTTGCAAAATTATTATCAGCATTAAGCGCGAAAAGCAAAGGTTATAGCCTGGACACTGAATTAGCGCGGGAAATCAATAAACGTTCGGGTAAAAAATTAGCACAGCCTAAAAAGCAACCGCCTGAAGTCCGCAAAAATAAAGGTCAACGCCCAAAAGGTATCATGAAAAGATTTATCAGCAACAAAGCTCATAACACAGGCCATATTTTAAACGCGATTTGTACAGCCCTTAAAGTTGAAAAACGCGAAGTCGGAGCAATCCGTTTTAAAAATGATTGTGTGTTAGTTGAGTTAATGCCGCTTGCCGTATCGAGACTTGAAAAAAGCAAGGACGGTCTTGCAAAATTTGGATTAAGACAAAATTAAAATCACTTAGCCAACAAAATATTTTTAACTCATTTAACTCAAATTATAATAATTTACGTAAAATAATTTCAAAAATACAATCAATGGGGAAAGGGACAGCATGAAAAAAATACGTTCTATTGAGTTATTTGGCGGTGCAGGAGGTTTAGCTCTTGGTTTGGAACTGGCAGGCATTGAAAATGTTGCAGTCGTTGAAAATAATAAACTTGCTTGTGAGACGTTACGTATAAATCGTCCAAATTGGAACATTATAGAAAATGATATACACTGTGTCGATTTTAAAGGTTATAGCGATAATGTTGATTTAGTTAGTGGTGGTGCGCCGTGTCAAGCTTTTTCATATGCCGGTAAAAAATTAGGCTTTGATGATTTTAGAGGGACATTATTTTCAGAATTTGCGCGTTGTGTGAAAGAGGTAAATCCTAAAATTTTTTTATTTGAGAATGTTCGCGGATTATTGAGCCATGATAACGGTAATACTTTTATCGCGATAAAACAGACGTTTGAAAAATTAGGTTACGTCATTCAATATAAAATACTCAACGCATGTTATTACGGTGTTGGTCAAAAAAGAGAAAGACTTTTTATTATTGGTATTCGGAACGACTTAATAGGTGCACTTTTATTTGAGTATCCGCGCCCTGATTATAAATGGACTACTTTGAGAGATGCTCTAAAAAATTGTCCAGTAAGTGAAGGTCAAACTTTTAGCGAAAATAAGCGTAACGTTATGAAATTAGTTCCTCCCGGCGGTTGTTGGGTTGATTTACCTGAAGACGTAGCTAAAAATTATATGGGCAAAAGCTATTATTCCGGTGGAGGTCGTCGCGGAATGGCAAGGAGAATTTCTTGGGATGAGCCTTGTTTAACTTTAACAACTTCTCCGTCTCAAAAGCAAACTGAGCGTTGTCATCCTGATGAAACACGACCCTTTACAGTTAGAGAATACGCACGCATTCAAAGTTTTCCCGACGATTGGATTTTTAAAGGGACTATCAGCGAACAGTATAGACAAATTGGAAATGCTGTACCCGTAGAACTTGCTCGGCGTGTTGGTGTTGAAATTGTAAAAGCACTATCAAAAATTTAAAGGGCAGTGATTTTATGTGGGATATTGATTTCATAACTGAAGAAGACTTTAAAAATCATGTACGCTCAACGATTGAATATTACGGCGAAAAATTAACTCCATATGATTTAAAAAAAATTTAATGCTAACGTAATAGACCCTGTGAAGTTAATTTTTGATAAAGCTGTTTATAATGTCAGCTGGAAAAATATTATAAGCTCAGAAATTTTTAGACAGCGCGATAAAGCTAATACAAACGAAATAGGATATTTTCACCAGCGCATTTTTAGATATATTGCTAATTGCCGCGTTCCTAATAACGGGCAAGAGGGAGGATGGGACATCATTTTTCAACCATCGAACGGCTATACAATCGGTGACAGTATTTTTCATACTGTGTACGTCGAAATGAAAAATAAGCACAATACAATGAACTCCTCTGCTGCTGGCAAAACATATATAAAAATGCAGAATAAAATTTTGCACGATAATGATTGTGTTTGCTTTCTCGTTGAGGTTATTGCGGCATGTTCTCAAAATAAGGCGTGGTCTACAACGGTCGACGGACAAAAAGTTTCACACGAAAGGATAAGGCGCGTAAGCATAGACCATTTTTACGAAATTGTGACTGGAGAAGAGAACGCTTTTATGAAAATTTGTATTGCACTTCCTTCGATAATTAACAGTGTTCTATCGGACATGAATAACTCAATACAAAGACCACGGGATAAAGCATACTCGGAATTGAAAAGAATATCGAGACGTTTTACAGATAGAGACAATGATACTGCGATGATACTTGCTTTATACATGCTTGGCTTTAGTTCGTACAGTGGCTTTAAAGAATTTTTAAATCTGTCTTAATTTTTTGCGTAACGTGAAACGGGAAGTATTTTTTTGTTAGCGTACCTCCCGTTTGAAATTTTTTAAGAACGGTCTTTTTGCTCGTCTTTATCAGAAGTTTTAATCGAAGCAATCTTTTTCACAGCATCAATAATTTTTTCGGGCGTATGGTTTTGTATAGGTGAATTTGTTCTAGCAGGTAATCTCGATACAAAAGAACCGCTCCCAATTAAAACAGCTATTGAACGCAATGAAGGAATATTTTCGCAAATTATTTTTATAATCGAAATTATTGGCACTGATAAAAGCATTCCGGGTATTCCCCAAATAGCACCCCATAATAAAAGCGATAATAAAATCACAACCGGACTTACGCCAATTCTATCGCCAACAACTTGAGGAGTGATTATGTTTCCGATTGTAACTTGAATTGCTGTGAGTAAAGCTAAAACTAATAACGGCATAAAAAAACTCGGCGAATATTGAATTATTGCCATAACAACCGGCGGAATAGTTGCTATAATCGAGCCAATCGTTGGAATAAAATTTAACAGCACCGTCAATACGCCCCAGCCCGCAGCTAATTTCACACCTAATATCATTAAAACTATCCAGGCACAAACTCCGGTCGCAACGCTGATTAAAGTTAATGCTCCTAAATAACGGCTGACTTGTTCAGAAATCGTATTTAAAATATTTTTCACACGGTTTGCATTATGTCCGAAAGCTTGTTCGATTTTTGCATTCATGTACGGAGCTTCTAAAATCATGAACATTAAAAATACAAGCGTCATCACAGTCTTGCTGAAAAGTGCGATTACTAATTCTGAAATGTTCCGCGCGTTACTCTTTAAAAGTTCTAGCCAGTCGTAATTCGCTACACTTTCCGGAGGAATGCCGAACACAGCCATTACGTTTATTATCCATTCTGATAATTTTTCAGAGTACAAATTGTAAATGTTCCCAAATTCGATGACTTGCGCCGCTAAAAATTTAAAGCCAGCAAAGCCAAATCCCGTTAAAATTCCAAATACTAATATGATATTTAATAACGGTCTGAATTTTAATCGCTCGCCGATTTTAATTGCCGGACGTAAAATTTGTAATATAAACCACGCTATAACTAACGGAATAAAAACATTGCTCGTTATGTGTAAAACAAAGCATAACGCTATAGCCGATAAAAATCCCATTAACCCTAACATTATTTTCATGATTGATTTTTCAAACCTCCTAAACCAAAAACAACCCCCTATTCAGGCCGATTAAACCTGAAAAATTTTTCATAGCCTGCTGGTAAAAATTCGTAAATCAAATTATAAACAGCACTGCTTAAACGATTTAATACATGCGCGTAATCGAAATCCGTATTTATAAAAGCTTCGCACGCTGTAATTTCGACTTGCCTGATTAAAGTCCGCAATAAATTTACTTCAGCCGCAGTTTTTCCCATTTCAGCCGTAAATAAAATATAGCCGCGTTCGTGATTATGTGTTAATTCGTGTATTGCGTCTTCATCGAGGCCAAAAATGTTTAATTCACCGTAATTTTTATTCGCGGTTAGTGATTTTTGTAAACGAGTTATAACGCGCCTTACTTCTTCGAGAGAGTTTTTAAATTTTTCGTTATCGGGATTTTCAGACTGCATTAAAATTATTACGGCATTCAAATAATCAAGCTCACCGCGAAATTTAATTCTCAAATCACTTTTTAAAACACGCTCATTAAAATTTAACGCCGTGTAAAATTCTTGCAACTTATGCTCCGAGCGTAGCAACCATGACGGCTTTAATCGTGTGCATTCTGTTTTCAGCCTCGTCAAAAACTTTCGAGTACGGAGCTTCAAAAACTTCTTCTGTAACTTCAGCACCTTTTATAGCCGGTAAACAATGTAAAAATATAGTCGTGTCTTTGCCGGTTAAGTCAAATAATTTCTGATTAACCTGCCAATCGCGTAATAATTTAAAACGTTCTTCCTTTTTATCTTCTTCACCCATTGAAGCCCAAACATCAGTATAAATCGCGTCTGCACCTTTAACGGCTTTTTTAGGGTCATGAATAATTTTTATATCGCCGCCCCAAGATTTACACTCAGCAACTAATTTTTTATCAGGAGCTAATTCTTTCGGACAGCTTACAACATATTTAACGCCCATTTTTGAACAGCCAATCATTAAAGCGTTACTCATATTGTTACGGCCGTCGCCTAAATAAACGAGCGTCAAACCTTTTAATGCTCCGAAATTTTCGATTAACGTTAAAAAATCTGCTAAAACTTGTGTCGGGTGGTCATCATCAGTTAAGCCATTCCAAACCGGAACACCTGAATATTTCGCGAGAGCGTTTACTGTTTCAGTTTTAAAGCCGCGAAATTCAATCCCGTCGAACATTCTGCCTAAAACTCTTGCTGTATCTTTAACGTCTTCTTTAACGCCTAAATGAATATCATCTTTGCCCAAAAATTCGGGGTGTGCGCCTTCGTCGATACAAGCAACAGTAAATGAGCTGCGTGTACGGGTTGACATCTTTTCAAATAATAGCGCTATATTTTTTCCGGCTAATAAATTTCCGCGAATGCCAGAACGCTTTTTAACTTTTAAATCGGCGGCTAAGTCAAGCAAGTATTTAATTTCATCACTTGTAAAATCACGTAAGCTCAAAAAGCTGCGGCCTTTTAAATTTATCGGCATAATTAAATTTTTAACCTCCATTACAAATTTTAAAAGTAATTATTATAAACCGGCCATGACGAGCGCAAACACTTTAGCATTATTAACGAGATATTGAATTTCGGTATATTCATCAGGATTGTGAGCAACGTTTTCACATTCTTGGCTCCAGACTGCCGCAGGAATACCAGCACGCCTAAATAATGCCGCAAATGTTCCTCCGCCAACGCCGCCCGTAATTGGTTTGACGTTTAAAATTTTCTCAATAGCATTTTTGACTAGAACAACAATTTTGTCATCAGGTTTTGTATTTGGTGCGCTGTCGGTGCGTTCAATTTCTAAATCAATTTTTGCGCCTGTATCATTTTGAATTTTAGCAACGATATTTTTAACAAGCTCTTCTGCTTCATTTAAATCAACTTCGGGCAATACGCGGCAATCAAATTCAAAACGTTCAAGTCCAGGCACAGTATTAGTATTTGGGACGTTAGCAAATCTTCTAGTCGGCTCAAACGTTGAATACGGCGGATTAAAAGTGTCGTCGCGTTGAGTGAATTTTTCGTTTAAAGCTTTATCGACCTCATAAGCAAGCAAATTCGCAACTCTGCAAGCATTTAAACCTGTATTCGGCAAACTTGCATGAACTTGTTTCCCTGTTACTGTGAAATATAAACGCAACATAGCTTTTTCTGCAATCTCGATTAAAGTTCCTTCATCATTGCCCATATCAGGAACTAAGATTAAATCGTCGGGCTTAAATAAATTTCGGGTTAATAATTGCTCTAAGCCGTAATGACTTCCCATTTCCTCATCAGCAACGAACGCAAGCACAACGCTGTATTCAGGAACGATATTTAAATCTTTAATGGCTTTTAAAGCGAACAGCGATGCAACTAAACAGTTACCGTTATCACTAACTCCGCGTCCGTAAATCCTTGAGCCTCTAACTTCGGGATTAAAAGGGTTGAGCGACCAGAATTTTAAATCACCTTCAGGCACAATATCTACATGAGCTAAAATACAAACGCGCTGAGATTTTTTGCCAGGATAATTTAAAAATAATGACGGGCGATTTTTATTCGGGGATTTTTCGTCATCGACACGTTCAATTTTATAATCATCGAAGCCAAATTCTTTAATAATTTTTTCAAGTTCGCGTATTTTTAATTCTTCACCTGTACCGCCGTTATGAGGAGATATAGCCGGAATTTTGCACAACCTGATTAAATTTTCGACCATAGAATTTTTTAACGCGTCAACTTCTTTTAATAATGCCTTTTGCAAATTAAATCACTCCTAAAAAATTTGAATAGATATTATTTTACGCGCTATTTTAAAAATAAAAATTAAAAGACCCCAAGCACAAAACTCAGGGTCTTGTTAGGTGTGTGCTAAAACACTATTAAATTATTTATCGAGCGGCAATTTATCAGAAAGCTCAAATTATTTTTCAAAGCTAAAATCTAAAACACCATTTTTGACTGTAACATTAACGCGCGTTTTTTCATGAATGCCGCCAGCGATTAAAGCACGTGCTAATTTAGTTTCAACGTTGTGTGTAATATAACGCTTTAACGGTCTTGCTCCGTAAACAGAATCGTAACCGGCCTCAGCTATAAATTTAATCGCACTGTCATCAAAATTTAATTCAATTTGGCGTTCGGCTAATCTCTCTGATAAACGGCCAAGCAAAATTTTTACAATCCCTTGAACTTCATCGGGCGTTAACGGCTTAAAGAATACAATATCGTCAACTCTGTTTAAAAATTCCGGCCTGAATGATGAACGCAATGTACTCATAACTTCTTCACGCGTGCTTAATGATATTGCTCCGTCGCTAGTAATTCCGTTTAATAAAAATTCTGAACCAATATTGCTCGTCATAATTATTACGGTGTTTTTGAAATCAATTAACCGTCCATGACTGTCTGTAATTCTTCCGTCATCTAAAACTTGTAACAAAATATTAAAAACGTCGGGGTGAGCTTTTTCGATTTCGTCAAACAAAATTACACTGTACGGCCTCCGCCTCACTGCTTCTGTTAATTGTCCGCCCTCATCATATCCAACGTATCCGGGAGGCGCTCCGACTAAACGCGATACTGAATGCTTCTCCATGTACTCGCTCATATCAATTCGTATCATGTTGTCTTCACTGTCAAATAAAGCTTCCGCTAGCGTTCGTGCAAGTTCTGTCTTACCAACACCGGTAGGCCCTAAAAATATAAATGAACCAATCGGCTTTTTGGGGTCTCTAATTCCGCTACGCGCTCTTAACACTGCGTCTGCTACTAATTGAACAGCTTCATCTTGACCCACAACGCGCTTATGTAAAATTTCATCGAGCTTTAATAATTTTTCGCGCTCACCTTCTAATAAACGTGTTACAGGTATCCCAGTCCAACGGCTTACTATATCGGCGATTTCGTCTTCTGTAACTTCTTCACGCAATAATTTTTTAGCATCGGGATTTTCAGAAGCTTTATTCTTTTCGTAATCACGTAATTGATTTTCAAGCTCTGTTAATTTTCCATAACGTAATTCAGCGGCTTTGTTTAAATCATAATCGCGCTCGGCCTTTTCGATTTGGGCTTTGACGTTTTCAATTTGACCGCGAATTTCACGAATGCCCGAAATTGATTTTTTCTCGCTTTCATATTGCGCTCTTAAAGCGTCTGCTTCGGTGCGGGCTTCCTGTAATTCTTTTTGCAAAACTTTTAAACGTTCCTTTGACGCGTCATCGTTCTCACGTTTTAAAGCCGTCTCCTCAATTTCAAGCTGCATTACTCGGCGCGAAATAGTGTCCAATTCCGAAGGTTGAGAATCAATTTCCGTTCTTAACATTGCGCAAGCTTCATCAACTAAATCAATCGCTTTGTCCGGCAAAAATCTATTTGTAATATAACGGTTTGAAAGCACAGCCGCAGCAACTAACGCATTATCACGAATTACAACGCCGTGATGAACTTGTAATTTCTCACGAATACCGCGCAAAATCGAAATTGTGTCTTCAACGGTAGGCTGTTCAACGTCAACGGGTTGAAATCTACGAGCTAAAGCCGCATCTTTTTCGATATATTTGCGATACTCATCAACGGTTGTTGCTCCGATACAATGTAATTCACCGCGTGCTAACATCGGCTTTAACATGTTTCCAGCGTCAACAGCACCCTCAGCCGCTCCAGCCCCGACAATCGTATGTAATTCATCAATAAATAAAATTATTCTTCC
The DNA here is from genome assembly GCA_905233645.1 of uncultured Synergistales bacterium. Taxonomy (GTDB): domain Bacteria; phylum Synergistota; class Synergistia; order Synergistales; family Aminobacteriaceae; genus JAFUXM01. The sequence goes on from CAJODZ010000006.1 coordinate 26,400, forward strand.
GTCGCTGTTTTTAATCTCATTTAAGACTGCTTTTAAACGTTCCTCAAATTCACCGCGATATTTAGCACCAGCAATTAACGAACCCATATCGAGCGCAAAAACTGTTCTGTCCTTTAAACCTTCAGGGACATCGCCGCGAACAATTCTTTGTGCAAGTCCCTCAACAATAGCAGTTTTACCAACGCCAGGGTCGCCGATTAAGACGGGATTATTTTTAGTTTTACGCGACAAAATTCTAATTACACGGCGAATTTCATCATCACGACCAATTACGGGGTCAAGCTTATTATTTTTTGCAGCCTGAACTAAATCACGCCCGTATTTTTCGAGAGCCTCGTATGTCGCTTCAGGGTCGGCACTTTGAACACGTTGAGAGCCTCTAACTTCGTTTAAAGCCTGTAAAAATTTATCCTCAGTAATTCCAAAACTCTTAAGAGTATTATTTTTATCATCATTCAAAATCGCTAAGAATAAATGCTCAACTGATACGTACTCATCTTTTAATAATTTTGCTCGTTCTTCAGCCGTGTTTAAAACTCGATTTAATCTTTGTGTAATATACACTTTGCCTTGTTCAGTTCCGCCGCCCGTAACTCTTGGCAATCTTGAAATTTCATCAGCAATATTTTTCTCAAGCGCTTGAGTGTTTACGTTCATGCGTTTTAATAATTGTGTAATCAATCCGTTTTCATCATGCAACAGTGAATATAATAAATGCTCCACGTCTACCTGTTGATGATTATATTCAGACGCTAACGCTTGCGCCTGAGCTAACGCTTCTTGAGATTTTCGCGTTAATTTATTCATGTCCATATTAAAAAATTCACTTCCTGTAAAAAATCTTGATTTTTATTAACCATTTATGACCAAGAAATTTTAAGGATAGTGAAATTTTTTACAATACGTAATTTTAATGAGTTTATGCTAAAAAATTATTTCAACGCTTCAAACACTATTCCTGAATGAACAGCGGCTAAAATATTTAAAATTTCATCGGACGGTAAAAATTTATCGTTGTGCAAAGGCAAATTACAGCCCGCCCCAACATGATAAAAACTTCCGGGACACTTATCTAAATAATAGCCAAAATCTTCGGTCATGTACGTTGGCTTTTCTATTACATGAACTTTTTCGGGCGTTAAAATTTTTTCAGCAGCACTTTTCGCAAGCTCTGTCATTCCGTCATCGTTAATAACTCCTGGATAACTATCGCGAAAAATAAATCCGTATTCAGTGTTACGTAAGTGCGAAATATTTTTTACAATGTCCATGACATGTTCACACATGCGTTTACGGTTATCAAGGCCGAACGTACGAATTATGCCTTCAAACTCTGCGTTGTCCGAAATAATATTTACAGCACGACCCGAATTAAATTTACAGACTGAAAGTACACCGCCTTTAATTTTTGAAAGGTCATTCACAATTTCACAAGCCGTTTTTAATGCGTCAATTCCTTTTTCAGGTTCAGCAGCGTGAGAGCTTTTGCCGTAAATCATCACTTTAAAAACTTCAGCCGCCGCGTAAAATGCACCGTACTTAAATCCAACATGGCCGGCCGGTAAATCTGGTGAAACATGCGCGCCGAAAACTGCATCAACATTCTCTAAAGCTCCGGCCTTGATTAAATCTAACGCACCGCCCTTGTCCTCTTCATCGGGTTCAAAAATAAACGTAACGCTACCGCTTAAATCGTTGGTAAATCTTTTTAATAACATTGCCGCACCGATTAAACCCGTCATGTGAACATCGTGGCCGCAAGCGTGCATTACTCCGGAATTACAAGACGCAAATTCAACGCCCGTACTCTCATTAACAGGCAACGCGTCTAAATCAGAACGCAAAGCAATATTTTTACCGGCATTCTTAAAATTTAAACGCGCTATAAAACCTGTTTGAGTTAGACGCTGGGGCTCAATTCCTAAATCTTTAAAAATATTTTCGATGTAATTTGCTGTATTAAATTCGTGAGCGCTTAACTCAGGATTTTTATGAATGTGATGACGAATTTTAATTAACTCGCCTTTAATCTCCTCAGACGCGCTCAAAAAATTTATCATAATTTCCGCAATGCCCCTTCAATTCCTGTTTTAGAATTTGTGCGCTCGTCGCGGTCTTTAATAATTCTTGCCGGACAACCAGCTACAACTTTCCCAGCAGGAATATCTTCAACAACTATTGCTCCGGCGGCAATAACAGAATTTTCACCGATGTGAACACCCTCTAAAATTACAGCGTTCGCCCCGACTAAAACATTATCTTCAATTACAACAGGTTTTGCTGACGCAGGCTCAATAACTCCGGCTAAGACAGCTCCAGCTCCGATATGACAATTTTTGCCAACTGTAGCGCGTCCGCCTAAAACTGCATTCATGTCAATCATTGTGCCTTCACCGATGACAGCCCCGATATTTATTACAGCCCCCATCATAATTACGGCGTTTAATCCGATTTCGACATTCTCACGAATAATCGCGCCCGGCTCAATTCTTGCCTGAATATTTTTTAAATCTATTAACGGCAATGCTGAGTTACGTCTATCATTTTCAATTACGATATCGGCAATCTTTTCACGGTTGGAATTTATTACAGGTTCAAGCTCCGCCCAATCACCAAAAATAATTTTGTCGCCTGCTCCGAAAATTTTTGCGTTCGTGTTTGTGAAGTCGATATTACTTTTTTCACGCAGATAAATTTTTACGGGCGTTTTCTTTTTAGCGTCTGAAATATATTTAATAATTTCTTGTGCTTCCATTTTAAATTATTTGCCTCCTAACAAATCACGCATGTTGTAAAATCCAGCGTCCTTTTTAACAATCCATTCAGCCGCCGCTAACGCTCCACGTGCAAATAATGCTCTGTCTTTAGCTTCGTGCTTGATAGTTATAACTTCTTGAGGTGTTGCAAAAATTATTTCGTGCATCCCGACCTCTCCGCCCATTCTTAATGAGTGTATGCCGATTTCATCTTCAGGACGCTTGCCATTTTCATGACGGCCAATATTAAATTTTAAATCGCGGCTCTCTTTAATTCTGTCTGCTAACAAAATTGCTGTACCGCTCGGAACGTCTAATTTTTGATTGTGATGAGCCTCAACTATTTCGATATCGCACGCGCCGAAATTTTGAGTTATACGTTCTGCTACGTCGGCTAATAACGCAATTCCCAGTGACATATTCGCAGACATAAAAACAGGAATTTTTTTCGCGGCATCATGAATAATTTTTAACTCGTCTTCAGTTTGACCGGTCGAAGCGATTACAACTGGCAAATTATTTTTCAAACAATGATTTATTAAATCCTGCGTAGCTTTGTGATTTGTGAAATCGACAACACAAAATTCATGGCCTGTAAAATTTAAATCACTTAATTTATTTCCTAACGCAATATCAATTTCAGCGGCAATCTTTTCAGCACCGGCCATGTTCGATAAAATTTTTCCCATGCGTCCGGCTGCACCGTTTATAATAATTTTCATGATTGATTAAATAAGTCCCTGCTCTTTCATTAAGGCTTCGAGTTTTGCAAAATTATTTTCTTCCATTGGCGTTAAAGGCAGGCGCACAATATTTTTGCATTTACCAATTCTGGCCATAGCGGCTTTAATAGGAATGGGATTAACTTCGCTGAATAACGCATTTATTAACGGAAGTAATTTTAATTGCAATTCTGCTGAACCTTTAACATCGCCGTTGAAAAATTTATCGCAAATCGCAACAGTCTCAGCAGGCATTAAATTTGATAAGACCGAAATTACACCGATACCGCCCACTGATAAAATCGGAACAATTTGGTCGTCATTACCCGAATAAATATCAAGTTTGTTACCAACTAAATGCGCCGTCTTCATAATTTTTGAAATATCGCCGTTGGCTTCTTTAATGCCTCTAATCATCGGGTGGTCTGCTAATTTTGCGTAAGTCGCCGGCTCAATGTTAATTCCAGTTCTTGAAGGAACGTTGTATAAAATCAAAGGTACTTTTGACGCGTCCGCTATCGTTGAATACATTTTTACTAAACCGTTCTGCGTCGCTTTATTATAGTAAGGCGTAACAACTAATGCAGCATCAGCCCCAGCCTCACCGGCAAACTGTGTCAACGAAACAGCGTAACTCGTATCATTTGAGCCGGTAGCAACTATAACAGGAACACGGCCAGCAATCTTTTTAACAGACCATGCGATTACGTCTCTGTGGTCTTTGTCATGCAACGTTGAACCTTCACCGGTCGTCCCTGCAATTACGAGCGCGTTAATTCCTTTTTCAATCTGCCAATCAATTAAACTATCCATTGAAGCATAATCAACGCCATTCTCATTTAATGGAGTGATTAAAGCTGAGGCAACGCCTTTAAAAATTGGTTTACTTGTCATAAAAAATTTTGCTCCTTTTAAAAATCTCTTGAATTAAAAAATTTAAAAATATCTATTTATCTTCGTCCGTATCTGCACTAGAAGCTAAGTTACCCGTTGAAGCGAAATTATTTTCACTGCCTGAATTTTCGTCTTTAGCAATAAGCCATTCGTTATAATCTTTAAACAATGGAGCGCCAGCTATGTAACTTATTTCAGGAATATCAGGCCGTAAATCTTTTACGTGCGGATAAGCTTTTAAAACGGTTACTCCTCTACGGCAAAATAATAATATCGGCTTATCATTCGGGAGTTCTGAGTAACGTTTATCTTTTTCAGCACCGTCTAATTCGTTTTCTGGAATGTGAATTGCTCCGTTAAACGTCTCACGCTCAAACCATCTTGTCGGCGCAACGTCTATTAAAATTAAATTGCCCGCGTTTTTCTGCATGTACTCAAGTGCGGCCTCTGGTGTCAGACCTCCTAAATCATTTTGTTCAGCCAAGCTCATGTTTGCAAAAAGTGTAACGCTTATAAAAATTAAAACGCCCTTTAAAAATTTACGTGCCATAACAAAAAATCCCTCCTTGAAAGCCAGCAAAAACACTAAGCAAGCTTATAATAATTGCCAAATTCTAACACAAATGTTTTTCGATACTTTTTTAATTTTTAGGAGGTAATTTTTAAACCATGAAAATTATTTTAGCGTTGTTAATTTGTTTAATAGCTTCGAGCGCGTCGGCTGATGATTTAATTTTAATCAAGGGCGGCAAATTTAATATGGGCAGTCCTGAAAATGAAGCGTGGCGAGTTCATGATGAAAATCTGCACGAAGTTGAAGTTAATGATTTTTATTTAGCACCGTTTGAAGTTTCGCAGGCTGAATTTGAAAAATTAACCGGCCAAAATCCTTCAAACTTTAAAAATCCGGACTTACCTGTTGAAAATATTTCATGGCTCGACGCTGTAGACTTCTGCAATAAAAAAAGCTTGGCCGAAAATTTAACGCCGGTTTATAAAATCTTCCCTGAACAAAATAATAAAGTCGAATGGGATAAATCAGCCAACGGTTACAGATTACCCACAGAAGCTGAATGGGAGTATGCCTGCCGCGCCGGAACTCAAACACCTTTTAACACACAAACTTCAATCAGCCCCGAAGAAGCAAATTATTACGGCCATTATCCTTATGAAATCGAAAATAATTATTTCAGACAGGGCAAATTAAAAACTAAGCCAGGAATTTATCGCGGCACAACTGTAAATGTAAATTCATTCTCGCCTAATTCATTCGGTTTGTATAACATGCACGGCAACGTTGGAGAATGGGTTTGGGATTGGTACAGCCAATATAACACGAGTGTGAAAAATAATCCTACCGGCTCAGAAAGCGGAACATTAAAAATTTACAGGGGCGGTGCTTGGAATGATTTTGGCAAAAATTTACGTTCAGCTTACCGCGCGGCAATGAGACAGGACGGTTTTAGCTTTAACATTGGGTTAAGAGTTGCCCGTAACGCTGCCGCTGGAAGTGGAATTATTGCGAGTGTAAGTGCTGCGCCAAATTCTGACACCGGAAAAATTTTAATCGCATATTTCTCATGGAGTGGAACGACGCGCGGAATTGCAGGACACATTCAAAAAATTACGGGAGCTGATATTTTTGAGATTGAACCCGTAAAATCTTATTCGAGCGATTACAACACCGTTTTAGACCAAGCCCAAAAAGACCAACGCGCTCAAGTAAGACCGGAATTAAAAAACCGCGTCAAAAATTTCGATGAGTATAAAATTATTTTATTAGGCTATCCAAATTGGTGGGCTTCAATTCCGATGCCGGTAGCAAGTTTTTTAGAGAATTATAATTTTGAAAGCAAGACTATTATTCCATTTTGTTCACACGGCGGCGGCCGGTTTGGTCAAAGTTTAACTGCTATCGCAAAATTAGTTCCGAATGTCGCGTTAGGCCAAGCGTTATCAATTCATTATTCTGGCGGCGCAAATTTAGGCAATGAGATTAGAGAATGGCTCGCGAAAAATAATTTAACTTTTTAAAAATCGGGCAAGATTAAAAATTTTTGAAAGCTGCTGTTTTTAGGGACGGCGGCTTTTTTAATGCTCATTTATAAATTACGCAAAGAATTTTTAACACGCCTAAAAAAATTTAACACTTTGTTTCAAAATCGATACTCTTAAAAATTATGCGGCTGTTAATTTTTAAAAAGGTTTTTTGTAGTGGTAAACGTAGTTGTAAAAAATAACAGTCCCCTAAATTTAAAAGGACTGTTTAAAAATTGAGTTCATTATATCAAAGTGCCTCTGTTTTAAAACGGTTTAATATAAAAATTTTGCTATAATTTCCAAATTATGACTGTCAAAAAAATAATGTTATTATCGCTTGCAATTTTTATATCTCTTGAATGGTATGTTATCTCAAATGAGCGCGCTAAATATGGCATAGCGTCTGGTAATCCATTTGTCCGCGAAATAGTTTTAACGTTCGATGACGGCCCTCGTGAAAATACAATGCAGCCCCTAAACGCCGTCTTGCTCGAAAATAACGTACACGCTACATTCTTTCTGGTTGGTAAGTTCGCCGAAAGATACCCGCATATTACACGCATGTTATATAACTCAGGCCATGAAATAGCTAATCATACTTACACGCACCCCAAATTATACAGGCTATGGGTCGAAAAAATTGAGCGCGAAGCTGAACGTGTCGACGAAGTTTTAACAGCATTGAATATTCCTGATACAAAATTTTTACGTCCGCCGGGAGGTTCATTCGGGATAAATATTTTTAATGCAATGAGACGCAGAAAATTAAAACTTGGTCTTTGGAATTTAAACACCGCAGATTATACAGGCCGTCCGGCTGAAGAGATTACACGTTTAGTTTTGAGCAGTGCCAGACCTGGAGCAATTATACTAATGCATTCGGGTGTTCCTGAAACGGTTAAAGCATTGCCCGAAATTATAAAAGCTTTAAAAAATCGCGGCTATGAATTTATAACAATGCAGGACATGTGGAATAACGGAGCGATTTAATAATTTAATTACGATTTTCAAAGTGAGGGTGTTTTAAAAATGTCAGCAGGTTTAGCAATTTATTACGGTGTTTTAATTTATACAGAGATTGACGACAAAGACGAGCATAAAATCTTACGTACCGAAAAAATATTATTGCCCGAAAATTGCATTCGTGACAGCAGAATAAATCTAGACATGCTCGAAAGTGCTTTTAAAGAGTTGAAAGCTAAAAAGCCTAAGCCGTTCGTTTTAGGAGTACCGGACGCTTTTATAACGCCAGTACAATTTCCAGACGATATGGACGCTCAAGATGTTAGAGGCGCGCTGGAATTTGACTTTGAAAAATATTTTCATGACTTAAAAATTGAAGATGTTGTTTTTGACGCTGTTAAAATGGTTTTGCCAAATAAGACTATATTTTTTGCGGCGGCTGTTAATTTAAATGCTATCACTAACGTTTTAGACATCGCGAAAAAAACAGGGCTTGAAGTCTTAGCGGTCGAACCTGAAAATTTTTCGTTGTATCGTATTTTGCCCAAGACCGACGATGAATTGTTTATGGCAATCACTAAAAATGCTGCGATTGCTACTTCTAACGGCAAAATGATTTTCATCAGGGATATCACACGCGAATTAACTAAACCAGAAATTCAATTAGTCGTAAAAATCGTCGAGACTAAACAGCCAAGCGCAAAAGTTAAAGGCGTTATAAAAATCACTGACGATAATAATGCTTTACTCGCTCAAAGTTTGGCCATGCGTGAATTTTCGGATACAAAAATGGATTTAAGGCCTCGTGAAAAATTTGATGAAAATTTAGGTGAAGCTCAAAAATTTGAAAAAGTCGAGTTAATCAAAAAAGCTCCTGAAAATCCTGCACCGTCTAAATCGACCCTTCTTGCTTTAAAAATTTTAATGGCTTCGTGTTTTTTAATTGCTTTATTAACTGGCGGCATGGCATTTTTTAATTACAGCAGGGCTAACACTCAAATTGATTTTTTGCGCCAAATGCTTAATACGAGCGAGGCAAGGCTTGAAAAATTAAAAACGCGCAACGCTGAATTACAGGCAGAAAGCCAAAAGATAGACGAAGCTGTAAATTTTATGGCCGGCGAAATTCCTGTACATGAAGTTTTAGAAGTGCTAGAGGCTAACGCCGGAGCAGGAATAAATTTTTTAAAAATCACGTTTTACCGCGACAATAACGAGAATTTTGCACAAGTCAACGCTGAAACATCAGACGAGAAAAATTTAGTTGCTATGACTTCTGGAATTGATGAGAGCGATTTAATTTCAAACTTAGTAATTTTGCACTCTGAAAAAAATTCAAAAGGCGTAATTAAATTTAACATGATTTTAAAAATCAAAGATGTTTACGCGAATAGTAACGTTTAAAAAAGCTTTTACGCTTGTAGAAATTTTAATTGCGTTATTCATAATCGGCGGCCTTGTGTATTTTCAGGTGAGCAGTTTTAAAATTAAGCATGTTCCTAAACGCGAGGCCGAACGTTTAAGATTATGGCTAGTGAATTTAACTAAGACAGCGCGAGCGAAAAACGTTAATATCAAATTTGATTTTTACACGCAAAAGATTACGGCCATGTTTTTAAATGATAATTCCCAAGAAATTTTTAATGCGCAAGATATTTTCACACTCAAAGCAAATATCAACAGCACAACTTACAACGCAAGAACAGGAACAATAACACCGGGCTTTACGATTTCGATTTCTGATATTGACGATGCTAAAAATTATTATCACTTGAAAATTTCGGGACAGGGACGAATTAGAATTACACACGAGAACGATGACGAGGAATAAAAATTTTTCAGCCTGATATAATTTAGCGTGATATAATAAAATACAAAATCATATAAATGGGGGTTGACAATATGCTCAGCGTAGCTGAAAATTTCACAGCACAGCACAGCACAGCACAGGCCATAATTGTGCTTTAAAGCCAGATAATAATTTAGAAACAGTTCATGTAGTTTTGTCTGTTTATGACCCGAAAGGCACTTATTCACAGAATGCCGGCGTTACGATGACTTCAATTTTTGAAAACACAAATCACCCTGTAATAATTCATTTATTGCATGATGAAACTTTAACACAAGATAATCGTCAAAAATTTTTAAACACAGCCGTAAAATATTCACAACAAATTTTATTTCATGACGTCAGCTCTTACAGAGACAAAATCAAAAACGCCGTCGAAAATTATTTATACGGCTGGACAATAGAATTTTTATACAGGATATACTTGAAATTGACAGGGTTATTTATTTAGATTGCGATATTTTAGTCGATTTAGATATTTATGAATTATGGACGGTCGATTTAAAAAATAAAAGTCTCGCCGCAGCTCATTCACTCATGTTTTTTGACGGAGCACCGCTTGAACGCAAAATGCAATTAAAAATCATTGGCAGTAGCGTTGATACTTACGTCTCATCAGGCATATTAGTAATGGATTTAAAACGTATTCGCGCTAAATGTAATCTTGTTAATGAGTTTATAAAGTGGTTTGCACGTTGGCGCGATTTAAATCAATGTGTTGACCAAGACGCTATTAACGGAATTTTTGCAGGCGATATTGAATTTCTTGACCCCAAATTTAGTCAATATAAGCTTGCTGAAAATTTATCAAATTGTATTATTCATTCGTTCAGCTCTAAATCATGGAATAAAAATCAAGGCTTTTGTTCAGACCGTTTATACTGGAAAACGTTTTTAAAAACTGCTTGGGGCGAAAATAAATCACCTGACGAAATTATCGATATTCTTTGTGATGTTTGTGCTCTTGATAGATTGAAACAATTATCTGAGAAAAAATCGCTGTTATATCGTGTCGTGCGTAAGCTTTATCATTTAACGTTAAAATACACCGGATTAAATATACTTAAATTATACGTTAAAAACTTTTTATATAGCCTGAAATTTAAATTAACGTATAGAGATAATAACTCGTAAATAGCGTTATACAAAACTTGCCTCTGTGATAAAAAATTACCAAAATCAGCCGTAAAGCCCTCGACTTTAGTCGTGGGGATATAAGGCTTTGAAATTTTAATCTGTTCTGATAAAATCATCATTGTCGAGCTGGGGTGAAATCCGCCGACGTAAAAAAATGAAAAATAAGAAAAT
>CAJODZ010000007.1:0-35717 GCA_905233645.1 uncultured Synergistales bacterium
ATAGCGTCGTCAGCAGACACACATCCTTTTAGCTGATCGTCGTCCATAAAAGGTTTCAGCTTATTAAGATGCCGGTATCTCTCCTCTGCCAGCGCACGTCGTCTTTTTCGCGTATCAGCATATATCATAACCAGGGCCAGCCCGTTAGCTCAGACGGACTGGCCTCTTTTTGCGGACTTTCCGGAATTTTCCAAGCTGTACTCAAATTTATTGTTCCGGTATTTTTAGGAGGTTTTGAATTTACTAGAAATCTAATTTGCGAAACCGGTTGGAAATTCTCCTGCATAGTCTGAACAATTCCCGTAATCAATAATAATCCTGTGCGTTCGCCCAAAGAATTTATCATAGTTTCAAACTGTTCCGGAACGTCTAAAAATACGCTGTCGCCGTCTTTGAAAACGTGAAGCAACTTCATTTTCTCAGTGCCTGGAATTTGACTTAACAAAATAATCTCATCAAATGCGGCCTTCATATTATCTTCTTGAGTTCTCACCGGAAAATTCTTTCTGATATCAGCTATATTATCTCCGTTGACGTAATGCAAATTTAACGAGACGCTTTGAGCATTTGAGACAGACATTTGAGCGCGTTCCTGTTCGTTAGCTTGAAGGTTTTGTAAATCCTCCTGATTTTCGATGATGCCTTCGGGTTTTAATAATAACTGCCTGTTGAAAAATTCAAGTAACCACGACGCGCCCATATAACCAATTACAAAACATAATAAGACAATTCCGAGCCATGATAATAATTTCAGCATGAACGGAGTTTTTTTGCTGACAGTTTCAGGCTGTCGGGGTCGTCTTGGAACTTGTCTGCGTCCCTGTGATGAATTTGCAACACGGTGGCGTTGAACTGAAGCTGAATGAACGGGGACTGTACTTGAACTAACAGGGCGGCTCACACGTGGCGAAGGTGTATTATCTTTTTCAGGCGTTGAATTTGAATTAGTTTGCGTGCGCAAAGGTCTTTTCTGTGGTATCTGAGGCATAATTAAACTTAATCCTCCGTTAAAAAATTATTTTCTCAAATAATTCGCAATACCGTTGGCCATAGCTTGAGCAATCTTATTTTGATAAACAGGGTCAGCCAAATTTTTAGCCTCGTTCGCATTCGTAAGATATCCAGTCTCAAGCAACACCGCCGGCATTCCAGAACCCCTGATTACAAAAAACGGAGCTTGCGCAATTCGTCTCATTGGTAATCCCGCACGCTTTCCAGCATTAAATAACACGCCCGCAAAATTTGAACTCTCGCTAATTTTATTATTCTGTTGCATATCGCCTAAAATTTTTAATAATAATTCCGTGCGGCTGTCAACATTTTCAACGTCATAACCTTTACCCTCGATATATTCTCTGTTTTCGATTTTGGCTAATTCGAGAGCGTCTTTATCAGTCGGAAGAGCCATTATATAAATCTCAAAACCGGACATCGAATTTTTCTTAGGCAAAGCGTTTACATGAACACTCACGAATAAATCGGCCTCAGCATTATTAGCTATATCCGTCCGTTCCTGCAATGTTAAATAAACGTCCGTCGCTCTTGTCATAATTACGTTATAACCGGCAGAACGTAAAATTCTTCCAAGAGCTAACCCAATCGCTAAATTTATATCTTTTTCGATAATGTCATTGCCTCTAGCTCCAGGGTCTTTGCCGCCGTGTCCAGGGTCGATAACGATTAACTTTGGTTTAGCTTTTGCCTTAGATTTTGACGCGGCCATGACTTGAGTAATATGTTCTTCTTCCTCGTAATCATAGCCGTAATCGAATGCGTTAGTAATATTTTGTGATTGCAAATCCTCTTCAGGCTGAATGATTAAATTTTGATGGCTCGAAATATTTGCATTTGAATTTAAATTTAAGCTTAGCGGCTGCGAAACCCGTTTAATATCTTTATCAGCCGGATATATAAACTCTAAAATAATTCTGTCTGGAGTTTTTAATAGAGATTTTTCAACTTTAATCGCGTCATTTTCAAAAATCAGTTCTGAAATTCCGTAATCAGTTTTAACGCTCGCTTTAATATTTTCAAACGGTGAAGGCACGCCCTCTAAATTTTCTGAATGCGTCTTAAAAAATATATGAATGTCATTATCCTGCATCGTAACAGACGGTTTAGCATTATCTGAAACGCTGATAACGGCCAGGACTTTTTTAAAATTACCCGATTTTGAGACTGTCCAGCGCACCCATTTTAACTCACCGCTGAAATAGACTGCGTTAATATCTTTAGCTTGTTTATCAGGTTCAAAAGTTTCGTGCTTCGGTTGTTGAGTTTTATCCGTAGCTTCGAAAACTATTTGCTGAACGGGGGCTTTATCATTTTTTTGATGACGAGCCTCTTTTTTAGCAAGCTGTTGATTTAACATGTCGTCAAGATTTACGCTTTCAGAATTATTATTTTCAGGTGTGTTAATAATATTTTGGCTTTGCGGAATTTCCGGAGTGTCATTTTCAACGAGTGTAGCGGCCGGTTCAATCTCGACATCTTTTTTAATTGGGACATTTGTAACTTTTCCAAACCGTAAAATATTATTTTTGCCCTTGCCTGCTGATTTTTGGAACAATGCAACCGCACTTGAAGTGTCGAGCCATAAAGCACCGTCCTTCTCAAAAGGCACTGACGATAACGGAATTAAAGAATTACCGCGCCAAGCACCAGCCGATTTTAAAACGACACGCAATTTTTCACGGCCTTTATTTAAAATTACGCCGTCTTTAGTTTGCGAATATTTAAAACCCATGTAATCCGCAATATTTTCGAGTGAAACATAAGTTACGCCGTCAAGCTCAATGCTATCGACTTGGCCTATTTGATTATTACCCTTGAATAAAACCGTAGCGGCCTGAGCGTTTGCAACCAGCACAAGCAAAAACAGCGCAACAATTAAAAATTTTAACTGCCTCAAAACTTACTCGTTATCCTCCTGTAAAATTTGGTCAAGCTCAAATAAGCTCGATACATCTAATAACAAAATTAAACGTTCATCAGCCGGTTTAGCTACCCATAAGACATAACGTTTATCAACAGCAGATGACAATTTTGTCGCCGGCTCTAATTGAGTATCATAAATTGTTCTGACTTCCGTAACAGAATTAACGATTATCCCGAACATTACTTCTTTGACTGATAAAACGATAATACGCGCTTCTTCTGTTAAGGGGCTTTGCATCATTCCGATTTTTAACTGCATATCGAAAACCGGAACAATATTTCCACGCAAGTTCATAACGCCTTTAATATACATCGGTGCATTTGGGACGCGCGTTATAAATGACGGAACTCTAACTATTTCGCTGACAATATTTACATCAACGCCAAAATTCTCATTTCCAAGAGTGAACACTAAATTTATATGCTCTTCTCCTAAATAATCAACGTCCATATCTCTAAAATCTTGATTTTTGGAAGTTGTTGCGGCGTTTTTTAAATCTTTAATTTCTGCCAAAGTAATTCTCCCTCCCGAATTTATTTAATAATAAATAATTTTAAAACAAAAAATTTTCTCCCCCATATATTATTTAAAATTAACAGGGGAGAATTTTTTAATCATGACATTAAAATTTTAAGCAAGCGCCATTTCAGCAAGCTTAACAGCACCCATAATCCCTTGATTGCCATTTAAAGCCGCAGGAACGATATAGTTTGAAATATTACGCAACTCTTTCGTATCAATATAGCCGTTAATATTTTCAAGTGTCTTATTGCGAATTAACGGGAATAATTGTTTTTGTCCGATAACACCGCCGCCGAGAATTATTTTCTGGGGACTAAGCGTAAAAATTACGGACGTTATAGCTTGAGCAATATAGCCGGCTTCGATTTCCCAAACCGGATCGTCTTTAGCGAGATCTTTAGCAGGTTTGCCGCAACGTTTTTCAAGAGCAGGCCCGCAAGCCATACCTTCAAAACAAGCACCGTGATTAGGACATATACCAGCAAAATTATCACCTTCCAAAATCGACATTTTAATATGGCCGACTTCAGGGTGTAACATTCCGTGAACGAGATTGCCTCCGGAAATTGCTCCCATGCCAATCCCTGTACCGATTGTAAAATATACTGCGTCGGTTAAACCTTTAGCCGCTCCCCATGTAACTTCACCCAATAAAGAGCCGTTTACATCGGTGTCAAAACCAACGGGAATATTTTTCAAGCCTTCTTTCATCGTCTTTACCATCGGGAAATTACGCCACGCGATTTTTGGAGTGAATAAGATATTTCCATAAGTTGCAGAATTTTCACGAACATCAACAGGGCCGAAACATGCAATCCCCATCGCGTCTAATTCTTTATCAGCGAAAAACTCAATAACTTTAGGCATTGTCTCTTCAGGTGTTGTCGTTGGGATAGACGTTTGCTCTAAAATTTGTCCGTACTCGTTGCCGGTAGCACATACCATTTTCGTGCCGCCAGCTTCTAAAGCTCCATATAACATTATTTAAATAACCTCCTAAAAAATCCCGGCTTTGAATTATTATTTTCAACCGGTATTTCTTGCTTAAGTTCTTTTAAATCTAAATCCCTTATCGCTGCGCGTAAAGGCAATACACTTTTTGGGTTAACCGATAATTCATCAATTCCCATTGAGACAAATTCACGCGTTAAACTCAAATCAGCCCCCAACTCACCGCAAATGCCAACCCAAGTATTATGCCTGTGTCCTGCGTCGATTGTCATTTTGATTAACTTTAAAACAGCTGGGTGATGAGTATCTGAGAAAGGCTCTAAATTTGCGTTTTGCCTGTCGATTGCGCACGTATATTGTGTTAAATCGTTCGTTCCGATTGAGAAAAAGTCAACTTCTTCCGCTAAATCATCAGCACAAATCGCCGCCGCAGGAGTTTCAATCATTATGCCAATCTCAAATTTACCGATTTTAACATTTTCAGCGGCTAATTCTTTTTGGCATTCCGATAAAATCTCTTTACAACGTAATAATTCGCTCTTGCTGATAATCATCGGGAACATAATTCCTAAATTTCCAAATGCCGACGCTCTTAATAATGCTCTTAACTGGCGTTTGAAAAATTCCGGACGCGTTAAACAAATTCTAATCGCACGAAAACCTAACGCAGGATTTTCCTCATGTTCGAGATTTAAATAATCAACCTGTTTGTCTGCTCCGATATCACACGTACGAATAATAACTTGACGCGGTGATAAATCTTGCAAAACACGTTTATAACTTTCAAATTGCGTATCTTCATCAGGGTCTGTCTTGCTGTCCAAATATACAAATTCAGAACGGAACAAGCCGACACCTTCCGCATCGTTTTCGATTACAGCGTTAATATCTTTGATGCCGCCGATATTTGCATAAACACGAATTTTGCGGCCGTCTTTAGTAACGCTCGGCAAACCTTTTAATTCCTGCAAGAGCTTCTCTTTTTTGATATCTTCCTCGTGTTTAGCGGTAAGCTCTTTTACAATATTTTCATCGGGTTCAATATAAACGCATGAGTTATAACCGTCCAAAATCGCAAATTTGCCTTCGCAATCATCAGTTATTTCATGACACTGAATTAACGTCGGTAAATTCATGCTTCGGGCTAAAATTGCTGTGTGGCTGTTTTGACTGCCTTGACGGGTAATTAAACCCAGCAGTAAATTTTTATCAAGCTTTACAGTTTCGGACGGGGCTAAATCTTCAGCAACGAGTATTACCGGTTCATTAGCCTGTAAACTCTCGCCTGAATGTCCTGACAAAACATCAAGCATAGAATTTTTTAAATCAATTACGTCTGCGCTGCGGGCTTTAAAATATTCGTCTTCCATTTCGCTGAAAGTTTGTGCAACGTTATCAAAACCCGTTTGGACGGCATACTCAGCGCAATATTTATCGTTAATAAAATCTTTACAAGCCTCGATTAAATCTTCATCGTCAAGCATTAGTTCATGAGCTTCAAAAATTCCGGCGGTGTCTTGACCAGTAGTAACGAGTGCTTTTTCATATAATTCGTGCTGTTGTCTTTGAACAATTAGACGAGCGTCCTCAAAGCGTTTAGTTTCGTTATCGGGGTCAAAATTTTGAGCAGTATTGATTTCGTAAGTTGAAGTTTTATAAATTTTAATCTTACCGATAGCAATGCCGCTTACGACTTTTTTGCCGTTAAAGCTCTGCATTTTAGAAATGCTCCTTTAAAAATGCCTCTAACGCGGTTGCGCAAGCTTCTTCGTCTTCACCTTCGACACGAATTAAAACCTCGTCGCCCTGCTTAATACCCATGCCCATAAGTTTCATAAGGGATGTAGCTTTTGCGGATTTTTCGCCTTTAATGAAAGTTGCTGTGCTTTTAAACTCTTTAGCTTTTTTAGCAAGTTCTCCGGCCGGTCTTGCGTGAATACCTACGGGATCTGTAATAACATACTTAAATTCTTTCATGGTCTAAAATCGTCCTTTCATAAATAAAAAATATAAACAAGTTTTAATTCGAGAATTACCCCCCGCTTAAAGGCGAAGTATTTGCAAATTATAATATATATTTTGAAAATAACAGCGCGTGAAAATCCCTGAACGCTTGACGCAAATTAACTCGTGAAATATAATTCACACGCTTTTTAATTTCGGGCTTGTAGCTCAAGTGGTCAGAGCCACCGGCTCATAACCGGAAGGTTCCTGGTTCGAGTCCAGGCAGGCCCACCAAATTAAATTTTTTAAACACTCCCAGCTAAATAACCAGTTGACCAGCACATTTGTAAATTAAATCCGCCTGAAGGCCCGTTTAAATCAACAGTCTCACCAGCAAAATATAAATTCTCACATAATTTTGAACGCATTGTTTCGGGGTCAATCTCATTTAAATCAACTCCGCCGCGCGTTACTAATGCATTTCTATAACTCCATAATCCATTGACGTGAAATTGAATGTGCTTTAATAAATTTACTGTCGCTAAAATCTCCTCGTCTGAAATATATTCAATCGGTTTATCGTTCGGAATATCGGAAAGTTCTAATATCAGCGGTAATAATTTTCCAGGCACTAATAAACGCATTAAGCCGCTAAATCTCCGTTGGCCTGAATAATTTTTAATTTCGCGTTTAATTCTGTTGATTAAAATTTCGTTCGTGAGACTTGGTTTTAAATCGAGTTCAAAAATTAAATCGCCGTCCCAATCAGGAATTTTTGCGCTCAAATCCATTATTATCGGCCCGCTTAACCCGAAATTTGTAAATTCCATTTCGCCAAATCTGTCATCAACTTTTTCGCCGTCTAAAATTACATTTATACGAACGTTACGCAAATTACAGCCTTTCGCCGTTTTTACCCATGTTTCACGAGTTCTCACAGGTACAAGCGCAGGATATGTCTTAATAATTTTATGTCCGGCCTGTGCAGCAAATTTATAACCGTCTCCCGTCGAGCCTGTTTCAGGAAATGAACGTCCGCCCGTTGCAATAATATATTTATCAGCTTTTAACTCGTCCCGTTCAGTGATAACGCATTCGACTTTAGAATTACGAACTTTTAAAGCTTGTACAGGTGTTTCACGATAAATCCGAACGCCATATTTTTTACAGAGCTTTAGCAAAATATTTAAAATTCTTTGGCCGCCGCCTTCAACTGGAAAAACTCTTTTGCCGCGTTCAGTGATTGTTTTAACGCCCTCGCTCTCAAAAAACTTTACTGTATCGGCTGGACTGAACTTTTTAAAAGCGTGTTCTAAAAATTTTCCATTGCCGCCGTATTTTGAAAGGAATAAATTTAAATCTTCTTCGGCGTTTGTAAAATTACATCTTCCGCGTCCAGCTAATAATAATTTTTCGCCAAGCCCTTGATTTTTCTCAAGCACTAAAACTTTTTGACCGCACATGCCAGCCCTTACAGCCGCCATTAAACCAGCAGCCCCACCGCCAATTATTATCACGTTAAAATCTTGCATAGTTTTTAAAAATTCATCTCCGTTTTCAAATGCGAAATTATAGCGAAAAATATTCTTGGCCATGCGTTTATCAGCTATAGTATAATTTCAAAAATTCTTTCAGGTTTTATATATATTGAATGTTAAAAGGTGAATTTTTTATATGCGACAATTAAAAATAATTTCGTTCACAATGTTGGCCGGAGCTTTAATTTTTTCAAACAACACAGCTCAAGCTTCCGTGCCGATGAATTTACAACAATACGTTCGTGAAATCTTGCTTAATAATCATTCGTTAAGAGCTGGCGTTAAATCCGTTGAGGCTGATTATTATTCTGTGCTTGCTTCAGTCGGATTACATCGCATGAACGTAACGGGCGGTAGCGGTTTCTCATGGATTTCAGACACGCCGAATACATCAAATTACACCGCCGGAAATTTAACTATTTCATTGACACAGCCAATCGATATCGTAGGTGTGTTTAAACTCGACCAGCAACAGAATATTTTAGGTTATGAAATTTCAAGAGCGAATTTTAATACAAATTTAAACTCTTTAATCGCGACAGCCGAGCAAACTTGGTGGTCTGCAGTTTTAGCGCGTGAGAATGTTAAATTACAGCGGGAAATTTTATTACAACGTTCCGAAAATCATCGCGTTACTGTTGAAAAATATAATCAAGAGTTAGTGCCTAGATTAGACGTTGTCAGAAGCGAAGCTCAAGTCGTAGCGGCAGAGACAACAGCTAAGAACGCTGAAACGACTTATCAAAATTTATTAGCGAACTTGTCATATTTAGCGGGCGGGATTGATGTTGAACCTATTGATGAAGAATTAAGAGTTCCGGATTTTGACATTGATTTAAATTATGAGGACGCTTTATCACTTCGCCCCGATGTTAAAGCAGCAGAATTGACCGTTGAGCGTGCAAAGATTGTCAGAAAATTAACCTCAAAAGGACTTTCGCCAACATTAATGTTTGCATTCAACGCGACGTTATGGTCAGACCCTTCAACCTCGACAACGCCTAATAATCACGAAGTAATGGGTGCGCTGAATTTATCGTTACCAATTTTCGACGGCAAAAAGACTAAATACAGCGTTCTCAATACAGACAGACTTGTCCAAGCTTCTGAAGCTAGTTTAGAGGCGTTAAAAGAGCAAACCCGTTTAGACATAGCTTTAGCTATAAATAACTGGAAGGACGCGGCGGCCTCTGAACAGGATAAAAAACGGCAGGTCGAACGTTCCGAAGAAGAATTAAGAATTAAATGTACGCTGAAGGTATGGGGGCGCAAATTGATTTAATCAATGCTCAAACGGCTTATCAATCAGTTAAGACAGAATATCTCGACGCAATCAAAAATATGTACGTTGCCTTAGTTGATTTACGCCGAGCAATGGGAGTGTATTCGCCTGATGAAGACGGAACGTGGAACGAAGCCAAATTATTATATAAAAAGGGTGAAGACGTTATCGGCGAGACTGGTTTAAAAACTTTGAGGACTGATAAAAAATGAGAATGACACGTAAAAAATTTTCATACGCGCTCTTTTTGATAGTAATTGCATTTTTAGCGTTAGCTTTCAATCAAACGGCAAGTGCTGAAACTGCGTCTGCGGCATCAAAAAAGATATCAGCTTTATTCATGCGTGCAAATCCGAAATTGTCAAAATCAAATGCTGATTTATATGCAAGATTGGCAGTCGCGGCGGCTATACGTTTTAAGCAGAACCCTTATGTTGTAGCGGCCTTAATCGTTAATGAGAGTACTGTTAGATATAACGCAGTCTCAAAGGGCGGCGATTACGGTTTAATGCAAATACACTGGAAAGCTCATTCAAAGACTGTCGCGAAAAGATTTGGCATTAAAAAACCGAGCGGCCTATTTAACCCATATTTATTACGGGACTGAGATTTTAGCTAATTGCAACAAACGCGCTAAGGGGAATTTTGACAAGACGATTTTATATTACAGTTCCGGCAATAAAAAACTTGTTACCAAAGTCAAAAGGACAATGGCAACGGTTAAATGATATAGATATAAGCAAAGGAGTAAAAATTTTTCAATGATTAGACGTAATTTAATTTTATATTTAGTTTTGATTTTTATATTTGCACTTACTGGAAACGCATTCGCTGATTTTATTTACACGACCGAAAACGGGACATTTGGTGTAATCGAAACGACAAAACTTTCGAGCGGCGATATTGTTATAAATTTATCAAACAGATTTATTTGTATCGTCATATAACAACGGTGAAAACCCTGCAATAATTTTAGTCGAGCATAATTACAGTTCGAGTGTTTCAGGTGATTATGCTTTTATGTTTAATACTAATAATCTATCAAAACCATTTTACGAGGGATATTTAGCTGGAGTTCGCGGAACGAGTGCTATTTTGAGTGCGAACAATGGCCGGAGTTTTTATGTTGCCTCACGAGCTAACGGAGCATTAGCAGAATTTTCGATTGTCAACGGTTACACAGAAGAGCCGCGTCATTATTATTTATTCCCTGATGAAAATATGATGTTAGAAACGGCGGTTGCTAATTCTTATTATATTTACGGTCTTTACAGGAACGCGGTTAGCACAGACCTGCAAGGCACGTTAAAACAATTTGACGGACAATTAACCGAAGCGGCAAGTTATATCAGTGTTGATGTTAGTGCTTATGCTAATGACATGGCGATGACTGCGTTTTCTGAAATTTACATTGGCAACGAGCACGGTTTAGATTATTTCAGGTACAACAGCACAACGCAAATAATCAGCCAGGACGAATACGGAAGCATTAACACAATGTGCAGCGATGAAAGCAGAGGTATTTATTTTATAAGCGAGATGACTTCGGGCGACGCGATATATCACATGGATAGTTCGAGGAATTTTGAATATTTATATTCGACGGCTGATAACAGTTCTTATTATAAAATTTTGTACGATAATAATTTAAAAGTTATATGCGCTGTTATGGGAGGAAAAATTATTTTTATTGACCCCTACGGAAATTTATTAGCATCATATTCAGCGAATGATTTAGGCGGAGCAGTAACCTGTTTAGCTAAAATTTCTACGAGCGGCGGAGTTACAGAAAATTCTTCTTCTGGTTGCAACGGAGTATTATTAAATTCTGGTGCGATTTTAATTTTTATAACGAGCCTAATATTTTTAAAGCGCAAATTTTTTGATATATTTATGGTTTATAATTCTCATAAAAGACGCGGTGTGTTAAAATTTTTTTAAAAAGTAAAGTTGTGTCCCGTTTGGGGCTATACTGTAGGGGCGAAGTGAATACGCCTGCAAGAATAAGGGTGCAAGTCAAACTTCTTGAACGAGGATTTTTATCCTTTCGAAGCTCGCGATTTTAGTCGTGAGAGGTTCGCACAATTTTCAAATAATAAAACAGTCCTTTCAAAAATCGGGGGACTGTTTTTTTTGCAACTACGTTTACCACTACAAAAAAGCTTTTTAAAATTTAACAGCCGCAAAATTTTTAAGCATGTCGATTTTTTAACAAAGTGTTAAATTTTTGAGCTTGTAAAAATTTTAAAGGTCGTGTTTTTTTTTGCTTCATTACGTTTAAAATAACAATAGGTAAATTATAAGTATTTGAGAGGTGATTTGTTCGTTGCAAATTCATTATAGAACAACAAAGCTGAAAAGAATTTGCGAAAACGCGGAGGAAACTAAAAAAGCATACGGTTCAAATATGGCCGATAAAATACAAATGAGAATATCTGAATTAAGCGCGGCTGATAGTGTCGATTTTCTTGTTAAATATAACATTGGCAGATGTCATTTATTAAAAGGCAACAGAAGAGGACAATATGCAATGGATTTAGTGCAACCTTACAGGCTTGTATTCATTCAAGAAGACAACGTTACAGTATCCGTTCTTATAGAGCAAATCGTAGACTATCCTTAAATGAGGGGAGGAGTTCGCATGATTAGAAGTAGAACAATAATCGCAGTGCCACCAGGTTGGACAATAAGAGAGCAGCTTGAAAATAATCACATGACAGAAAAAGAATTTGCATTGCAAATGGGGGTATCTGAAGATTACATAAGCCAGTTATTAGACGGTGAAGTTAGTTTATCACATGAAATAGCAAATCGTCTTGAAAAAGTTTTAGGTGTGCCAGCATATTTTTGGAATAATCTCGAAACACGTTATCAGGAAAGAAAAATCAAAGCTCAGGAAGAAAATATCGTTGAAGAAAATAAAAATGTTGGGAAAATTCCGTACGCCGAAATTGTAAAACTTGGCTGGACTGGTTAAAAAATCAAATTTAACCCCCTGCGCCATTCATAAATACTACGGCACAGGGAATTTTTTAACTGTGCGCAAAATAAGCTATTACGGCTAATACGATTGAAAACCACGCTAACTCCCAATAATAAAAATGTTGCAGTTGGTCAATGCGTGTATTCAGACTTTTAACTTCGCCGCGCATGTCTGATATCTGATTATTAACATCACGGCTTAATTCGGCAATATCAGCACGCATTTTGTCAGCAATCGATTTATGTTCCGCAATATTCGCTGTCATCATACTTTCCATACGCTTTAAACTCTCGTCCCACAAATCTCTCGTAACATAATTATTTGTTGACATCTCGGCCATGATTTAACACCACCTTTTTGAAATAATTTTAGCGCATTCCCGTTTTTAAAAAATTAGTTTTAAAATTTTCATGCAATTATTAAAGTTATGTTTTGGCAAATCCGAAAATGCAAATGTAAAGTAATAGACGGTTTTTGAAATTGTTATAATAAATTTGCAATCAACGTGATTTTTGGGGCTTAGGTTTTGAAAATTGCGTTTGAAAAAAACCTTTTCGCGAAGGTTATAAAATTTGAAACATGCGTTAGCCGGAGCTTTTATTCCTGAAAATTTGCCGACGGGCGGGCGCGAGCGTTCGGGAGCTGTAGTATTTCAAGTTTAATGTAACGGCGGAGTTGTCGCAATTCACGGACAACTATTCGGAAAAGTCCCTACTCATGGAAGGAACGGACTATTTTTAAAAAATTACAGGGAGGTTTTGTACAATGTCAATGGTTATTAACAACAACCCGTCTGCTTTAAGTGCTTATAACATAGTCAATAACACGAGTAATAATCTCTCAAAGGCTATCTCCAAATTAAGCAGCGGTCTTCGTATCAACTCAGCAGCTGACGACGCGGCAGGTCTTGCTATCAGTGAGAAAATGCGTGCTCAAATCGGTGGTTTGGACAAAGCGGTAAGCAATGCTCAGGACGGTATCAGCTTAATTCAAACAGCAGAAGGCGCACTCGGTGAAACTCATTCAATGCTTCAGCGTATGCGTGAACTCTCAGTCCAGGCGGCTAACGACACATTAACCCAACAGGACAGAAGTTATATCCAGGTCGAAATCGACGAACTTCGCGAAGAGATTACCCGTATCGGAAATACTACACAGTTCAACAAAAAGAAATTATTAAACGGTGATGCGGCGGCTCTTTGGAGTTCAAACGACCTTTCGACAAAAGCTGTCATTAACGGCGGTTTACGTGAGATTGACCAGTTCGGCCAGAAAAAATCAGTCGAAGGTAACTACAAAATCAAAATCACGGCTGACCCGGGTAAAGCTGAAGTCCAGAAAACAGACATTATGAAAATCAAACACCCCAACGTTATGGCTAACAAAGTTATTGATACAGCTACAGGCGTTGACGATGTTTCGATTAACAATGTCCCAGCAGGTTCATATAACGTTTCTGTAACAGGCGCAGCTCCTGACCTTGAGGGTAACTTCCAGGTAACAGGCGTTTACGGTGTCGATACTTCACTTGCATACTCAAAAATCGTTGGCAGTTCAGCTCGTGGC
The DNA here is from genome assembly GCA_905233645.1 of uncultured Synergistales bacterium. Taxonomy (GTDB): domain Bacteria; phylum Synergistota; class Synergistia; order Synergistales; family Aminobacteriaceae; genus JAFUXM01. The sequence continues at coordinate 13,725 of CAJODZ010000007.1, forward strand.
GATGATTTACGTACAGCTTTAACAGCTACGGATGTCGACGGCTATGAAAACAAGATGATCCGCATTACCGACGGTGCAAATACACTCGCTGAGTACGAAGTCAAAGTCGGCGATACTGCTGAAAGCATTCAACAGAACTTAATGAACCAATTAAACGGCGAAAAAGCTCAGGCTATCGCTGGTGAGAGCGGCTACAAACTTGAAGCTTACTGGAACACCGACGAGAACAACGACGGCGACCCGGCAGGTATCTTCACTGTTACAGCTTACCGTACAGACGGAAACGAGATTAAGACACTCAATATCGAGGGCGGAGCTGTAGATGCGCTTCAGGCTGACCAAGGCGATACAGTCGGTGCAAGCGAAGATGTTGAAGTTCATTCGACGCTTACAGGCGATGACGGTCCGTTAATTCTTACAGCTACTCCTGAAAATATGGACGGTAACGCCAGCGTTTTATTCGAGGTTACAGATGTCAACACAACAGCCGGTACAGTTACGTTAAAGGCTACAGCTGATATCACAACCACAAACGGAACGAATAAGACGACAACTCAGGAAAATATCGTACTTAGCTCAGCAAATGCTACAGAAATCAGCCTTATCGGACATGCGGCAGACACAGCAGACCAGGAAGGAGGCTCAGGCGGTTTCAACCTTCAGCTTAGCGATTCTATGGGTGCTGACGCGGCTAAACTCTTCCAGAAGGGCGATAAATTTGTCGTTAACTTTGCAGCTACAGAAGCAAGCAGCGGTGAAGACGGTGAAGTTGACCAGACAATAAAAATCGACGGTACGTTAAACCCGAACTGGGATGAAGCCTGGAGCGGAAGCGCAACACGTGAAGTCCTTCAGTATGGTATTGAGACGAGCGAAGTTGCAGGCAAAGATGTTCACTTCAAGAACTTCTATTTGGACGAGAGAACAGGCGAAGCTATTGAAGGCGATATCACAGTATCATTCAATGATTACACATTTGATATTGAGAAAAATGAACTTCTTACAAGCCCGCGCAATATTGCAACGTTTGACTCAACTTATATCGGACAGGTTGCTACAGGCGATACGAAATTACGCGACCTTGACAAAATGTGGGATGCTCAGGGTAACTTCTTACTTGACGACCCGAAGACGATTACACTTGTACAGGGCGACGGCAAAACAGCTGATGTAACGTTATACGCAAGCGATACTCTTGACGAAGTTGCTCAGAAATTGAATAACGCCATTTCGGACGGACTTGGACAGGGCAAATACGTTGATGATGCAAATCATTTCGTAGAGTTTGTCGGTTCACAGGCAGACCAGAAATTAACAGGCAGTTCAAACGACTCCGTCAGCGGTACATTCGTAATCCGTTCAGCAGTACCGGGCGCAGCAGGAACAATTACACTCAGCGGTAACAGCGAAGAGTTATTAAACGCTTTCTCACTCAATGAGTTACAGACTGCTACAGAGTCAAAATATAACGTTAGCGTTTATGATGCTCATACAAACGACGCTATTGCTACGAACGTAAAAATCGCTGGTAATAAACTCGTTGGTGTAGTCAATCCTAACGTTGATGTTATTTTCGACGCGATGAGCGGTGTTTCCTCAAAATGGGACGACGTTCGCAAGACGTATGTTTATAACGACAGCGTAGAGAGCGAGACGACACTCCACCTTTCAGACAACACGACTGTTTTACAGATTGGTGCTAACGAAGGTGAAGATATGGCTATCAATATCGGCGATATGCGTTCCACAGCTCTTGGCCTTGACAGCGTAAACGTAATGAGCAGAGACATGGCCGCGCGTTCGATTACGATTATTGATAACGCGATTGATAAAGTTTCGACCCAGCGTGCGAAAATCGGTGCTTACCAGAACAGATTAGAGTACACGGTCAACAACTTGACGACAGCCAGCGAGAACTTGACCTCTGCTGAAAGCCGTATTCGTGATGCTGATATGGCGAAGGAAATGATGGAGTTCACAAAACTTAACATCATGCTTCAGGCTGGTAACTCGATGCTTTCACAGGCTAACCAGTTACCGCAGAACGTCCTTAGCCTTATTCGTTAAGTTAATTTAACCCGTTGAATTTTTAATCACACATTGTAATTTGAACTAATTATTTAACCGGTGGGGAGGAGGGCAAAAAGTCTTCTTCCCCTTTTAGTTTTTAAATTGCGTGTGTGAATAGCGGAAGCAGGCAGGTGAGCGGGATGAACCATGAAAACGCCCCCGTTCCTCAGCTCTTCCCTGACAACCGGCAGATTATCAAGACGAAAACTTTTGGCCGTGCTGAACGTGACCCTCCAAAACCTGAACGTAAAAGCAAATCTGAAAGTGCCAATAAGAACGGGTTATCTGACGGGACTGACGAAAAAAGCACTGCGCAAAAGGAATTTTCAGAATATCTTGAAAAGAATGCAGCCTTGTATTATTTAGAGCATGAAGTTATAGACGATGCCGGCATAGTTCAAATCAGGGTAATAAATTCTGAAAACGGGTCAATAGTACGAAAGATACCGCCTGATAACGTGATTGACAATGCGGCTTTAATTAACAAAAGGCTTGAGAAAAGCAAAAGCTCGCGTAACGGTTTCGATATCAGAGCATGAAATAGAAACAAAAACGCCCCGATAAATTATTTTTATTCGTGCGATTTTAAATCGGGGCTTTTAGTTCAAAATTTGAAACTGAGTTTAAATAATGGATTATATATATAATAATCAGGAAGGATTATAAAAATGTCAATGGTAATTTATCACAATATGGCTTCTATGCAGGCTCTGAACACAATGAATCGCACGGACGTAAATTTAAGACGTTCGATGCAGAAATTGTCAAGCGGCTTGCGTGCTGATGTGGCCGAAATAGATAACCCCGCCGGACTTGCCATAAGTGAGACAATGCGCTCAAGAATTGACGGCATGTACAAGGCTATTTATAACTCGCAGGACGGTATTAGCTTAATTCAAACAGCCTCCGGAGCTTTAAATGAGACGCAATCAATTTTACAGCGTATGCGTGAGTTATCTGTCCAGGCTTCTAACGATACTTTAACTCAACAAGACCGCAGCTATATTCAAACCGAGATTGACGAGTTAAAAGACGAGATAGACAGAATTGGCAACACTACGCAATTCAATAAAAAGAAGATTTTAAACGGTGACCAGGCTGTTTTATGGAGTTCGAGCAATAAGAACGTCAAAGCTATTATCAAGGGCGGTTTACGTCAAGTTGACCAGTTCGGCCAGAAAAACTCGGTCGACGGGAATTTTGTAATCACTGCTAAGACCGACCCTGGCAAAGCTCAAGTCCAGAAGAGCGATATTTTCAAGATTAAGCACTCGAACGTTTTAACAAATGAAGTCGTCGACCAACATGCTGGCGTAAATATTGTCGCTGTAAAAGATGTTCCTTCAGGCTCATATCGTGTAAATGTTTCAGGTGAAGCTCCTTCGAGTGAAAATTCGGCTGTTACTGGTTCATTTGGAATTGAAAAAGCGTTTTCACAGTCGAGTTTAGTAGGTCAAGCTTCACGTAATTCATCAAATGATGACATGTACACGGCTGTTACGGAGAGTGAATTAAATGATGCTGCTTCAAGAGTTGTTCAGATTACCGACGGGACGAATGTTTTAGCCGAGTATGAAGTCAAAGTTGGCGATACAACGAGAAGTATTCAAGACAACTTAATGAATCAGTTAAACGGTACAAAAGCACAGTCTTTAGCCGGACAATCAGGTTATAAGCTTGAAGCTTACTGGAACACGGACGAAAACGGTGTTGATGCTGGCGATGCTGACGGAATTTTCAGGGCTGTTGCTTACCGTACAGATACAGGTGAAACGAAGGCACTTCAAGTTGTCGGCGGTGATTTTGCTGTTGAAAAGGCAGGGCTTGACCAAGGACAGGACGGGACAGAAGTTACGATTTTAACTGATGTTGTCGGCGAAGAAGGAACAGGCTCAATGCAAATTAACGTTACTCCAGATAATTTAGACGGTAACGCAAGCATTTTGTTTGAAGTAACGAGCGTTGATACGGTTGCCGGAACTGTTACGTTAAAAGCTACAGCCAATATTTTAACGACAGACGGACACAATGAAGTAGCTACAGCCGACGAGATAGTTGTTGGTGTTGGTGATGAGGGAGCGGCTAACACTTCGATTGTTGGTTTTACAAGTGCTGAAGACGACGCTTTTAGCATGGGTGCTTTGAGTTTACAGCTAAATTCGGCTGATATGGCAAAGTTATATTCAAAAGGCGATAAATTCGTTTATAACGTTGTTGTTGATGCCAGCACTGCGACAGGTGATGACAGCAGCGAAGTTGACCAGCAAATATCCCTCGAAGGGTCATTAAATCCGAAATGGGATAAATCATGGCAAACAGGCTCAGCTTTTGAAAATTCCGTAAAATTTGGTGTTGAAAGTGAAAAATTAGCTGGCCGTGATATTCATTTTAAGAGCTTTTACGTTAATGCTGATACTGGCGAAGCTACGACCGGTGATATTGTAATCTCATTTGACGAAAACGTTTGGGACAGTCCCGACAATAATGAAGTTCTTGCCTCATCCCGCACAATAGCAACGTTTGATTCTGCGTATGTCGGTCAAACTGCTTCGGGTGAAGTCAAATTACGCGACCTTGATAAATTCTGGGACGCTAACGGAAACTTCATTTTACAAGACCCGCAAACTTTAACACTTGTACAGGGCGACGGGACAAAAACAGACGTTACGATTTACGGCGGCGATACTTTAGACGAAGTAGCCAAAAAATTGAATAACGCCATTGCTAACGGATTGGGTCAAGCTAAATACGTTGATGATGCCAGCCATTTTGTAGAGTTTATAGGTACGAAATCAGCTGGAAATTTAGCAGACACAACGAGCGATTCTGTTCCAGGAACATTCATTTTTAGAACAATCGTCCCAGGTGAAGCGGGCAAAATTTCGATTAGCAGTGCCAGTGAAGAATTATTAAATGCTTTCTCACTCAACACTATTCAAGAAGCTACAGAGTCAAAATATCAAGTAAGTGTTTATGACGCTCATACTAATCAGGAAATCGCAAAAGACGTTAAAGTATCAGGCAATCGTTTAATAGGCGTTATAAATCCGAATGTTGATGTTGAATTTGACGCTATGAACGGAATTTCAGCAAGTTGGTGGGACGAACGCCGCAAAGCCTATGTTTATGATACAAGCATTGAGACTTCAACAACCCTTCATTTGAGCGATAACACTTTGGTTTTACAGGTTGGCTCAAACGAGGGCGATGACGTTATGGTTACGATTGGCGATATGCGTTCAAATGCATTAGGTATCGACAGAGTAAACGTTATGGATCGTGAAAATGCAGCCCGTGCAATTACTATTATTGACAATGCGATTGATAAAGTAGCTACCCAACAGGCAAGATTAGGCGCGTCGCAAAATCGTCTCGAATATCACATTAACAATATTACGAAGGAAGCCGAAGCCTTAACTCAAGCAAACAGCAATATTCGTGATACTGATATGGCTAAAGAGATGATGGAATTTACGAAATTGCAAATCTTAATGCAGGCAAATCAGGCAATGATTTCGCAAGCTAACCAAATGCCGCAAAACGTTTTGAGCCTTTTACGCTAAAATTAAGCTCTGAATTTTTAATTAAATATTAAATAGGAGCAAAATTTTTAAAAAATGGCGTTGGGCCCGGAATTTATATCAGGTTTAGTACCCGCCCTCAAAGAATTTTTACCGTTAAGAATTTCAAAAATAGAGGGCGGGTTTTCATGGACAGCATTAAAATTTTTAAACGACAAATATTTATTATTATCTTGGACTTCAGGCGCGGCAGGGTGTTGTTTTGCAAGTGAAGATGACGTAACGGCACTTAAAGATTTTTCAAATGCTAGGACTTCACTTGTTGAGGCGTTAAAAAGCAAATTACTTCGCGGCGGTGAGATTTTTGACATTGAGCAACTTAACCACGACAGAATTATTAAATTTCATGTTATCAGACGTGTAGCCGCTGGCGTTAGCATAAAATATTTTTTAGTGTTGGAAGTTACAGAGCCGGTCGCAAATTTTATATTACTCGATGAAAATCAAAAAATTTATGAAGCCGCTAAACATTCAGCCCCCGATAAAAATCAATTCAGAACGATTTTGCCCGGACATTTTTATAACACACCGCCGGAATTTAAGGGAATAGATTTAAAAAGTGATAATGCTTTCAATTTTGAGAACGTTAAAAATTTAATCGGAGTTGGGCGGCCTTTAACACGTTTAATTCAAGACCACTGGAGCGAACATGATTTATTAGCCTGGAAATCAGCCGTTATAAAAATTTCTGATACAAATCATGATTTTTCAGATACGCCGTGTCAAATTATTACGAATAAAAATTATTTAACACGTTTTGATTTTACATTCCCTGAAACAAAAATTTTAAGCAATGACCCGATTAGTGCTGCTCGTGCCGGAGTGCTTGATGTTTTATTAAACAAGGGACGCGAGAAGAAGTTACATGACATTGATTTAAAATTAAAACGTGCTGTTAAATCGCGTGAGAGACATTTAGACGGCCTCAAAAAACAATTAACTGAATGCCAAAATTCTGAAGTATTCCGTAAAAAAGGCGAGACGATTTTAGCTCACATCAACGAAATTCAGCCTTATTCAACAGAAGTTAAATTAACGTCTTGGGACGGTGAGATTTTTGATATTGAGCTTGACCCGAATTTAACACCATCGAGAAATGCGGACAGATATTTTAAAAAGTACCGCAAATTTAAAAGTAATCCCGATATCATTCAAAGCAATATTAACGCTATTCAATCAGCTATTCAGGAAATTCAGGAGCAATACGATATTTTAGAAGCTCTGTCTTCGCCGCAAGAATTTGACAAAGCCGCAACGGACGTTATTGAATGGTTAGAGCCTCAACAGGAATTTAAAAAAGCCCGTCAGCAAAAGAATAAACATCAAGAACCGCCGCATTTAGTTTATGAAATTGACGGAGCAATAATTTTAGCTGGACTTTCGGCTCGCGGTAACAGGTTCGTTTTAAGACAGGCTCGGCCTGAAGATATTTGGTTACACGCTCATGAATTGGCCGGCTCTCATGTGATTATAAAGGGCGTTAAACGTTCTGAACTTGAAAGCGACAAAGCTGATATTTTAAAATTTGCTGCCTCGATTGCTGCTGGACATTCAAAGGGCAAAAATTCTAATTCAGTTCAAATAGATTACACCGAGCGCAAATATGTTAGACCCGTGCCAGGTACAGTCGCGCTTGTAACGTATACTAATCCTTCGACAATAAGAGTTACACCGGAAATTTAAAACGGGGGCATGATTTTTGGCTAATGCTATAATTTCATGCTAATGTTTGTTAATAACTGAAAGGAGATTATTTAGCGTGGCAAGCTCCCGAAGAATATTATTAGCACGTCATGGACAAACCGAATGGAATAAAGAATTTAAATTTCAGGGCAAAACTAACGTTCAATTAACTGAAACAGGAAAATTACAGGCTAAGGCTCTCGCACAACGTCTATCGTCTTGGCCGTTTGAGATAATCTATTCCAGCCCACTTGATCGCGCTTTATTTACGGCTCACACTATTGCTGAATTAAGTTTTTCAAAAGCCGATGTTATAGCTTTGCCGGAATTGCAAGAGATAAATTTTGGAACATGGGAAGGGCATTCAATCGAAGCTCTTCAGACAGAACAGCGTGAATTATTTTCTAAATGGAGGGCTGACCCGTTTTTTAACATGCCTCCAGGTGCTGAGACTTGGGAAAAATTATTTGCACGTTTGACAAGAGCTGTAAAAATAATTCTTGACGGTTCGCAGAAAAATATAGTCGTTGTCTCTCATGGTGGAATTATGCGTGCGTTGTATGCTGTCTTATTGGGTTTTAATCCGCATAAAGTTTGGAATAACGAAATCTCTAATTGTGCAATGTCCGGTGTTGAAATGCGTTCCGGACGGCCTTGGCTGATATTTTCAAATGACGATTTGCATATAAGAGCCGGTGAAGCTGGTGTAAATTTGCCTGTCTGGAGTGATGATTAAAATTGCTCGAACCAGAACACGAAAAAAATTTATGGCTATTAAACTCTCAAGGAGATTTAAATGCTCGCGAAGAGCTAATTATTGCATATAGACCTCTTGTTTTTTGGATAGCAAATAAGATTTATGCTCCGAATAATAATTTAAAACAGGATATTATTCAGGAAGGTATGCTCGCTTTAATTCAGGCTGTTGATAAATTTGAGCTTGAGCGCGGTTATAAATTTGCAACGTTTGCGTATTATAAAATTCATGGCCGAATTATAAATATGCTTGAACGTAACGAGAAAAAAGCTCCTGTGCCAATTCCCGACGAGTGGATACAAATTGCAGGACGCGACTTTGACGGTTATGAATATAATGATGACTGGCTGGACGTTGAACGCAGTTTAAATAAATTACAAGGCTGTGAGGCTGAAGTCGTCAAAGCATTATTTTTAGAAGGGCAAAAACCTCAAGATGTTGCTGTCGAGAAAAAGTTAGACATCAGTCATGTTTACAGATTAAAACGCGGTGCTATCAATAAAATTAGACATATTTTAGGGCTTGAAGGGGGCGTATAAAGAATTATGCTCGTTGAAAAAAAAATTGCTGTCATAAATAAATGGCTCGACCGCCTCGTAAAATCTTATAAATCCGGTGCTATGGAAAATGCTTTAATCGAAGCTGAATGCGCAAAGGCCGATTTAGAGGATTTAAGACAAGACGTTTGGGCAAAAGTTATTAAACCTGCTAAAAAATCCGGTTTTTCGTTCAGTGCTTTTAATTTTAATGTCATGCCTAAATCTTTTAGCGGTGTTTTAATTTTAAGTGCTTTAATCGTTATGTTAATGGTTGTGCCGCTCAAAAAAGATGTTTTGCCGGTCGTAGCGAATAATCCTATTAAAAATACGGCTAATGATTACGTTGAAAATGTTGCTGAAAATAACACCGCGGCTGAAAATTTAAAACCTGTTCAGACACAAATTCAAACTCAACCGCAAAATCAACAGGCTAAAATAACTCCGGTTAAGAAAAAAAGTGCTTTAACACCTAAAAAATCAGCCGCTAAATCTCAAACGTCAACAACTAATCAAATAACAACAACGAATAAGGCTCAAATTAAATCACCTGAAAGCAATAATAAAAAAATTCTTTATGATAGCGTGTTCTATCTTATGCAAACCGGTGAACGCGCATTAAAAAATAATAATTCAGTGATAAATATTAAATAATTTTTTAAGAGGAGATTTTAAAACTTGAATAATAATTTAAATATAACCAGCAAAATTTTGATTTTATTCACACTGATTTTTATTCTTGCCTGTGAAAACGTTTACGCTGCTGATAATTCGGGCATCACTATAAATTCCGTGAGCGTCTCAGGTAACGAGCAAATAGTGTCGGATTATATTTTAAACGTCGTCGAAACTAAGCCAGGAAGTATTTTAGACCGTGATTTAATTCAAAAAGATATCGACACGATTTACAATCAAGGCTTCTTTTCATACGTTGACGTTGATTTAACACCGGCTGAAAACGGAATGAATGTTATTTTCTCAGTAACGGAAAATCCGGTAATTCAAAGCATAAATTTTTCAGGTAATACCCAATATTCAACAGAACGGCTCATGAAAGAGGTTTTTTCGCAGGTCGGAACAGTTTTTAACCGCGTATTTTTCAAAAACGACTTGGACAGAATACAGGAGCTTTATCACAAAAACGGTTATGTAATGGTTCGCGTTTCGGACGTTCAAGTAAGTAACGACGGTAATATTGACATTACGATTTTAGAGCCGCGTGTTGGAGATATTATTATTCAGGGTAACAGCAAAACTAAAACGTATGTTATCCGCCGTGAAATCAAATTAAAAAAGGGCGATATTTTCAACGTTATTCACTTTAGACATCAATTAAGCAGGTTGCAGGGTTTAGGATATTTTGAAGACGTAAACACCGCTTTTGACGTTCCGGAGGGTAATGATGAAACCGTAGATTTAATTTTGACCGTCAGGGAAAAACGTACAGCAACAATCGGTTTAAATTTAGGTTACGGCAGTGAGAGCGGTTTGAGTGGCGGTTTAACTTTCAGCGATACAAATTTATTCGGTAGAGGCTATAACTTTGAAATCGGTTTTGAAGAGGGCGACGAGGCTAGTTATTGGACAACGCTTTCAAGCTCTTACATGGACGCTCACACATTTGGTTGGAGATTGGGCGCGCGTTACAGGACTTACGATGACAGATATTATTATAGAAATGGTTTCAGACAGTTTGAATTTGACGAAAAAAGCACAATGTTATTCGCCGGCTTCGGTAAAAAATTTACAAATGAGGACTGGAGCTGGTATTTGACATTCAGGCACGAAGACACTGAATACAGCGATGTTCATAACGCAATACCTGGTTATATCGACGATTTAACTACTTGGGACGGCGTAAACCAGACTGCTGAATTAAATTTAACTTGGGACAAACGCGACCCGTACAGCTCATACCCTAAAGGTTTTGTCTGGGATACGACTTTAGAACAAGCATTTGAGGCGTTTGGCGGCGAGTATCACTATTTAAAATATTGGACGCAGGCCAGAATTTACGTTGCATTAAATCAAATGCTTTCAACATTTTTAGACTTACCAAGCAATTTTAATGATGACGCTCCTTTACTGTTAGCTGCGCGTTTAAGAATAGGCTCATCAACCGAAGATGAATTACCGTCTTTTGCAAGATATTCACTCGGCGGCATGAACTCTTTACGCGGCTATAATTCACGTTCTTTTGAAGGCTCTAATATGTATATGGGTAATTTTGAATTGCGCCTTCCTATAAATTCAATGTTTACGATTGTCGTGTTTTATGATATCGGTAACGCTGACAGCAGCATGGATTTCGGCAACTCTCACGATGATTACGGTGTAGGTGCGCGCGTTAAAACTCCTTTCGGTAGTATCCGTATTGATTATGCAAAGGGCGAATACGAAAACAGGACTTATTTTGGCTTTGGTGAAATGTTCTAGCCTGAGCGTTTTTATAATTTTAATAATTCAGGGAATGTCCAGAGGTATGATTATTAAGGGCGTTCCCGATTGGTTATATCCTGCCGTTGAGCGTGGGCTTGTGGCGGTTTGGAACGAAATTCCAGACAACCCCAACACCGACCGCGAAGGAACTTTGCAAATCGTAGCATCAAGATTATTTACAGGCTATGACGTTAAAGTTAATCCCGCGCCCGAAGTTATTTTTAAATCAAGCCAAAGTAAAATAATCACGCCCAAAATAAATTTAATCCTGCCGGATTTAAGAGAATTTGCGCTCGAATGGTTTAAAAATGATATTAAAGGGCTGGACAGCGAAATTTTAAATCTCGTGAAGGATTTGCCTCAAAACGCTTACACATGGGCAGACGAGGCTTTACGCGAACAAATAAGCATTCTTGTTAAAAAAGATTTGCCCGGCTGGGAATTTTCGCAACAGATTTTTATTTCGCATGAAAACACCGTTATAAATATCTTGTTCAGACCTGAAACACCCGTAATAATTGCCGTTGAACCTGAATTACATTCACGAATTTTACCGGCCATGTTGAGAAATGATTTGCAGTCTAAAATTATTCCGGCGTTAAATCCTTTAATAGGCATTCCTGTAAAATGGGCTGATGTTCACAAAAACGAAATCGAAATTTTTTCACGCGACTTTTTAGAAGACCGTAACGCTGTTACAAACATGAAAGGCAATGTCAAAATCTCGTTCAAGTCCGCAGCTATTTCAAGCCTTGAGGCCAGCGTTGACAGTGAAAAATTCTTATTTAATTTATGGGTTGCGGCGTATGCTGGAATTGATGAGCGTTATCCGGAATTTGGAGCGTTATTTTCATATAGACCTGGTTTAGAGTTTAATCCTGAAATATTTTCTGAGTTAAATTTAGCGTTAAATGATTTTGAGGCGTTATTCAGATTAGGTGTAAATTTTGAGCCTGTAAAAAATTTTCGCGCCGGTATTGGTTTTCAATGGGGAGACAGCGAATATTTTTTAATGGCAAAATATTCAACGGAACGCTTAAAAAATTATTATGCTTGGTGGCGTTGGTATCCTGATATAAAAATACATGAGAGTGCCGCAGGTTATCAATTTGATGAACATATTGCAATAGAATTGTATTTTAATAACTCCGACGGAAATAATTTTGGGCTTCGCGGCCTGTGGTATTTATAAAGATTTAAGGGAGGGAGATTGTATGAAAAAGTTATCTGATTTTTCAAGCGTAGGCAAAATCAAAGGCAATCAAGAGCGCGTAATCGAAAATATTGCTTCACCGGAACATGCTGATAAAAATTCTTTATGCGTAATTTGGGACAAAACGTTTTTAGAAAATCTTGACGAGGAAATTTTAATCGCCGCGCCCGAAGACTTTTTCAGCGAAAAACGTAACGGTATAGTTTGCGAAAATCCGAGAGCTTTATTACCAACGTTGTTAAATATTTTGAATGACGGCGAAAATAATAAATTAACCGGCGTTCACGAAAAAGCCTTTGTCCATGAAAGTGCGGTCGTAAATTCGAGTGCTTATGTTGGGGCTTGCGCGTATGTTGGTGAGAATTGCGTTGTCGGTGCTGAAAGCGTTATTGAGCCTGGAGCAGTGTTATTTAAAAATGTCAAAGTCGGCGAAAAATGTTTAATTCATTCCGGAGCTGTAATTGGCTGTGATGGATTTGGCTTTGAACGTTCTGAAAAAGGCTTGATTAAAATTCCTCAAAACGGCGGCGTGAAAATTGGTGATAACGTCGAAATCGGAGCTTGTACAACAATCGACAGAGGAACTTTAAACGATACCGAAATTAAATCCGGCACTAAAATCGACAATCACGTACAAATCGGTCATAACGTTGTAATCGGCGAAAATTGCATAATCTGTTCAATGACCGGAATTGCAGGAAGTTCAATCATTGAAGACAACGTAACAATATCCGTTCAGGCTGGAATTACAGACCATGTAAAAATCGGAGCTGGAGCAGTTATCGCGGCGCGTACAGGTGTTACGAATGATATTAAAGCTGGCGCGGTCGTTTCAGGTTTCCCGGCACGGCCTCATAATGATAGTAAACGCGCTTTGATTTTGGCATCAAGGCTTCCTGATTTATTCAGGCGTTTAAATTCTTTGGAGCATGATTTAAATGAGATTGCTAAACAATAAAATCACGTTAAAAAATTTGGGCTTGCATTCCGGCAAAGAGTGCGTTTTAGAACTTGAGCCGGTTAAATCGGATTTTATAATTTTGCGTTCAGCCGATGATAATCAAGAATTGCCGATTAACAGATTTAAATTGAACGGGACACAGCGCGGTTCAGATTATATTTTTGATGACGGCTCTAAAATAAGAACGTGCGAACATGTTTTAGCGGCGGTTACTGGTTGCGGAATTTGGAAAGATTTAAAAATTACTGTTCATGGGGGCGAAATGCCTTCTCTTGACGGTTGCGCGGATATTCTTTCACAAGCCATTTTGAACAACTCAACTAACAATGACGAAAAAATAATACCTTTGAATTTAAAAACGCCCGTAATAATTTCGACTGACGATAAAAAAAGATTTGTCGCTGCGTTCCCTGATGATAAAGAATTATTTATAAATTACTCCGTTGAATATGAATATATCGGAGCGCAAATTTTTGATTACACAGCAACACCGGATAATTTTTTAAAAGATTTATCGCGCGCCAGAACATTTGCTTATGAACGCGATATAAATTATTTAAAATCTCACGGTCTTGCAATGGGCGGTTCACTTGAGAATGCTATTGTAGTCGGTGAAAAAATTCAGGCTAAAGACGGTCTTAGATGGGATAATGAATTTGTTAGGCATAAAATTTTAGATTTAACGGGCGATTTAGCTTCGATAGGACGGCCAATCAACGCGCATATTTTTGCATTACGTGCAGGCCATGAATTACATTTAAAATTAGCTGAGAAAATCAAGGAGATGTTTTAAAAAATGCAAATGCCAATGGATATAAAAGCAATAATGGGAATTTTAAAGCAGCGTTATCCGTTTTTAATGGTCGATAGAATTACAGAATGCGATAACACTCACACAACCGGTTATAAAAACGTAACTATTAACGAGCCGTTTTTCGTTGGACATTTTCCGAGTGAACCTGTTATGCCCGGAGTTTTAATTCTTGAAAGCATGGGACAGGTTGCTTCGGTAATGGCTGCTATGTATATGGCTCAAAATAATGAAGTCAAAACTATATTTTTAGCCGGTGTCGATAAAGCACGTTTCAGAAAGCCCGTGAGACCTGGTGATAAATTAGTTACGAAGGCAGAATTATTAAAATTACGCGGTTTATATGGGCGTGCGAAGGCTGTTGCTTACGTTGATGATGAAGTAGCTGCGGAAGCAGAATTTTTATTTATTACAGGCTCAACTCTCGAAAAAGGCGATAAAAATAATAAATCTGGTGATAAAGATAATAACGAGGAGGCTTAAAAAACAGTGAGCGTTAAAATTCACCCAACAGCAATTATAAATTCAGGTGCTGAAATCGGAGACAATGTAAATATCGGCCCTTATTGCTACATCGAAGAAAAAGCTAAAATCGGCGACGGAACAAATTTAATAGCGTTCGTTACCGTTAGAAATTATGCAGAAATCGGCAAAAATTGCATAATTCACCCATACACAGCCATTGGCGGTGAACCTCAAGACCACGGCTACTCCAACGAAATAACGCACGTAATTATTGGTGATAATAATTTAATCCGTGAAAACGTTACGATTAACCGTGCAACAGGTGAAGGCAATGAAACTCGCGTCGGCAATAATTGTTTTATCATGGACAGCGTTCATATTGCCCATAACGTAAAAGTTGGCGATAACGTTACGATTGCGAATAAAGTTGGCTTATCTGGTTATGTTCAAGTTGGCGACCATGTTGTATTTGGTGGTATGGCCGGAGTTCATCAGTTTGTAAGAATTGGCAGTTATTGCATGATTGGGGGATTATACCGCGTTGTAAAAGACGTTCCGCCCTACACGTTAGCTTCAGGCGAACCATTAAGGCTCACGGGTTTAAATAAGGTTGGTCTTGAACGTGGCGGCCTCAATGAAGAAGTTAGGCGCAAAATTCTTGATTTTTATATATCGTTGTACAAATCAGGCAAATTATTCACGCAAGCCCTTAACGAAGCCAAAGAGAATATAAATTCTTACATACCTGAAATTCAGCACATTATAAATTTTTATGAGGGTTCTCATCGCGGCGTAACTTTTTGGGCGAAATAATTATTTTTAATCCGTATTTTGTTCGTGTAAAAAATTTTATAGCATTGCTAAGATAAACCGCAATTTTTAAGAGGAGAGGTAAAAATTTTGAAAAAGCTTGATGTTTTTAAATGTTCAGTTTGCGGAAATGTAGTCGAAGTCATGAGCGTCGGCGGCGGAGAATTAACTTGTTGCGGCCAGCCTATGGTTCAGTTACGCGAAAATACAACTGATGCAGCAAAAGAGAAGCACGTCCCCGTTCTTGAAGGCAAAACAGTCAAAGTCGGCAGCGTCGCTCACCCAATGGCTGAAGACCATTATATTGAGTGGATCGAAGTTATTAACGGTGAGAGAGTTTGCAGACAGTTTTTAAAACCAGGTGAAGAGCCAGCCGCAGAATTTGGAAGTGCAAAAGCAGGTTCAGTAGCTCGCGAATATTGTAACAAACACGGTTTATGGAAGGCGGAATTTTAAGAATGAGAATTTCTGATTCAATGGTCAATTCGATTAACGAACAGATTAAGGCCGAATATGACTCAGCTTATATTTACTTGGCCATGTCGGCATATTTCGAGGACGCTGGCTTAAAGGGCATGGCTCATTGGATGAAAAAGCAACATGCTGAGGAAATCGAACACGCTGAAAAATTTATAAATTATTTATACGAACGTGGTGCGCGTGTCGTAATTCCTGAAATTGCAAAGCCCAAAGATAATTACGCTAACGCTCTCGAAGTTTTCAAAACAGCTTATTCTCATGAACAGTATGTAACGTCAAGAATTTATAATCTCGTTGAACAAGCCACAGCCGAAAAAGATTACGCTACGATTTCGTTCTTGCAGTGGTACGTTGACGAGCAAATGGAAGAAGAAGACAACACCGGCAGCATTGTTAGCCAACTTGAATTTTTAGGTGATGACAAACGCGGCATTTATATAGTTGACCGTGAATTAGCTTCGCGCTAATATTTGCACACCTTGTTATTTTTAGGCGGGTACGTTAAGTATCTGCCATTTTTTTATGGACATGAACTCAGAAAAATTAAAAGCTTTTTTAAACGGGTTATATTATGTTTATGCGCGTCGCGGACTTGTGAACCCGGACCCTTTATATTTTTTATATGATTATGACGAAACCGCTGACCGCGAAATTATTGCTTTAATAGCATCATCATTAGCATATGGTCGGGTTGCTCAAATTATGAAAAGCGTGAAATTTGTTCTCGATAAATTAACTAAATATCCTCACGAATTTTTATTAACATGCAATAATTTTAAAATCATCCCTGAGAATTTTAAACACAGATTTACGACTGCTCAGGATTTAAATAATTTGCTGAAAAATATTTCAAGAGTGCTCCTTCAAAATGGCTCTATCGAAAATTTTTTAAGCACATGTATCTCAAAATCAAATAATAATTTTTTAGACGGACTTAATATTTTTGCTGATAAACTTACTCAAAATCATACGAATACTTTTAATTTAATCACAGCTCCTAAAAATGGCAGTGCGTGTAAAAGGTTATTTTTATATTTAAAATGGCTCGTTCGTCATGATGAAGTTGATCCGGGCGGCTGGAAAATTTTGAAACCTCAAAATTTAATTATTCCGCTTGATACTCACATATATAAAATTTCAAAGGCACTAGGCTTAACACAACGTAAGACGGCTGATTTAAAAACGGCTCTCGAAATTACAGACGGCTTTAAAAAGATTTGCCCTGAAGACCCGACTAAATATGATTTTGTATTAACACGTTTCGGAATTAGAGAGGGCATGAGCGAAAAAGATTTAACAGCGTTGTTAGAATAATTGATTATTTTTTCAGGCTGTTACGCTTTACAAACTTAATAATTTTTCAAAAACGCCCGTAAAAAATTTAACACTTTGTTTAAAAATCGACATGCTTAAAAATTTTGCGGCTGTTAAATTTTAAAAAGCTTTTTTGTAGTGGTAAACGTAGTTGCAAAATTTTTGAAAGGACTGTTTTTAATTCAAATTTATTATATCAAACTGATTTGGCGATAATCGAATTTAAAGCCTCCGGTAAATTTTTAGCAAGAATAATATTTTTGAGGCCGTAATCTGAATTTAACTTCTCTTTTGACGAAATTACAGCCGTGCTGAAACCTAAACGCGCCGCTTCTTTTAAACGCATTGCAATTCTCGTAACAGGTCTTATTTCGCCAGCAAGCCCAACTTCACCAAGCCAACACGTTCCGGCAGGAAGAGCAATATTTTTTAAAGCAGACGCTATCGCAGCGCATGAGGGTAAATCAGCTGAAGGGTCTTGAACATGTAAACCACCGGCAACGTTTATATATAAATCATGATTGTTGACAGCTATATTACAACGACGTTCAACGACTGCTGTTAAAACTTGAAAGCGATTTAACTCAATTCCTCTCGAAGTTCGGCGCGGATATTGGAAAACAGTCCTTGCGGCTAACGTTTGAATTTCAACAGCTAAAGGAGTATTCCCCTCAAGAGCTATCGTCATCGCTACACCGGCAACAGCAGCATCGTCCCTGTTCCAATATAAACCACTTTTATCAACAACAGGGCTTAAACCGTTTTCACTCATCTCAAAAATTCCGAGTTCTTCTGTGCTGCCGTAACGGTTTTTGATTGCACGCAGCATTCTGTATTCGCCTGAAAAATTTAATACTGTGTCAACCATGTGTTCTAATAACATCGGCCCCGCAATCTTCCCGTCTTTCGTAATATGACCGATAATCACCGCTGGAATATTTTTTAAGCGAGCAACATCTATGATTTTTTGAGCAACGGCTCTTACTTGAAGAGGACTGCCAGGCCAACCGGAATTATCATCAAAGTTCATGGCCTGAACACTATCTAAAACGAAGAACGCAAATTTTTGACTGTCAAGATTTTCGAGCGCGTCATTTAAATTTTGTCCGCATGATAAAAATAATTTGTCGCTTAAAACTTTTAAACGTTCTGCCCTTAATGCAACTTGAGCTTCCGCCTCTTCACCTGAAATATATAACACCGGAACACTTTGATTTTTGGCAACGCTTCCGGCGGCTTGTAATAAGAGCGTTGATTTTCCAATTCCAGGCTGACCGCCAATTAAAACAACTCCGCCAGCCACAAGCCCACCACCTAAAACGCGGTCAAATTCCTGAATGCCCGTTAAAATTTTTGGCGGAGCTTTTACGTTTAACGCGCTGATTATATTATTTTGGGCGTGTGAAAATTTGCCGGAGTGTGAAATTTTAGTGTCATTCAAATTTTCATATACTTCTTCCAACGTTCCCCATGCACCGCAAACAGGACATCTCCCCGTTCTAGTGGTCGTAATATTTCCGCATTCTGTACAAGAATATTTAATATTTATATTTTTCATGGCCGCTATAATAATTCACGGAGATGATTTTTAAAAATGAATTTGAACTCAAAAATTTATGTAGCTGGTCATAGAGGAATGGTCGGTTCGGCAATATTACGTGAATTAAAAAGACAAGGCTATAACAATTTAGTCACACGTACACATTCTGAATTAGATTTAGCAAGACAAAGCGACGTTGAAAAATTTTTTGCTGATGAAAAACCTGAGTATGTATTTTTAGCGGCGGCTCATGTTGGCGGAATAGCTGCTAATTCAAACGCGCTCGCTGATTTTTTATATGACAACATGATTTTAGAAATGAACGTTATAAATGCAGCTTGGCGTAACGGTTGCAAAAAACTTGAGTTTTTAGGTTCGTCATGTATTTATCCAAGAATGGCGCCTCAACCGATTAAAGAAGAATATTTATTAACGGGTGCGCTTGAAAAAACGAATGAGGCTTACGCGTTAGCTAAAATTTCTGGATTAAAATATTGCGAATTTTTAAACAGACAATACGGCACGGATTATATTTCAGTCATGCCATGCAATTTATACGGCTTAAATGATAATTATCACCCTTTGAACAGTCATGTTATACCGGCTTTAATCAGACGTTTTCATGAGGCAAAGATAAATAATTCAAAATCCGTTACATGTTGGGGCGATGGAACACCATTACGAGAATTTTTATACGCCGACGATTTAGCAGAACTTTGTATTTTCCTGATGAATAATTATTCTGGCAACGAAACTGTTAATGCTGGAACAGGCCAAGAAACTACGATAAAAAAATTAACAGCAATAATAGCGGATGTTGTAAATTTTAAAGGCGAAATTTTATGGGACACTTCAAAACCAAACGGAACGCCGCGAAAAGTTTTAGACGTTAGTAAAGCGAATAATTTGGGCTGGCATTACAAAACTGAATTAAAAGACGGCATTAAATTGGCGTACGAAGATTTTTTAAATAGAAACGATTATACAAATTATCACAAAAAGATTTAATAAAATGGTAGGTGATAGAGCCTTAACACTCACACAAAAAATTACGTTTGTGTTCACGTTTTGGGGGAATGTACTTGATAAAGCTAAAAATGTTATAGAGCGCGGAGACACGAACGAAATATCAATAATAACGACAAAATTTTAAACGCGTCGAAATTGGCTCCTTTAAATTATTTCCAGAACTGCAACACAAACACCGTTATAACCTGAATTAGTCCAACGCCTAACGCTATGATTAAACCTAAACGCGTTAAACCTTGATTTTGCGCGTCCTTGAAATCGTCTATGCGCTTTTCTACACTGTCGATACGGGTATTAACTGCGTCAATTTTTGTGTCTACAGCCTTAAAGCGTGAGTTTATATCTCTGTTCATCAAATCAAGCCGCATGTTAATTAAGTCTGTTTTTTTCTTCATGTCAGTAACAGCCTTTTCAACAACCGCTTTAATTTGGTCTAACCTTAAATCCTCTGGCTTCAAAATCGTCGAGCTGCTCTAATCTTATTACTTGGTCGTCGATATATTCTTTTAACGTATATTCTTCCATAAAAATTCAACTCCTTTAAACAGCAACTACAGGACAGAATGCTCAGCACGTCTGGAATTGGTCAACATATCATAAGCACTTTTAACTAATGACGTTATTATTGATATTTCGTTCGTGTCTCCGCGCTCTATAACATTTTTAGCTTTATCAAGTACATTCCCCCAAAACGTGAAGCCGTCAAGGTCTTTAATTACAGGCTGACTATTGTTTATCGTTGTTTCGTCTGCTTGTGTGTATGTTTGCGAAATATCTTGCTTTGCAATCTTGTCTGTTTCACCTGATAAAAATGCAACACTTGTATTTAAAACACGCGCTATTTGAGTTAATGTATCACTAGTCGGTACACTATGCCCATTTTCCCAACGAGAAACTGTTGAAGTATTTATAGAAAGTTTTTCAGCCAATTCGCTTTGTTTTATTTTCGCATTTTCGCGAGCTATTTTTATTCTGTCCTTAATTTCTAACATATATAACAACTCCTTTTTAAAATTATTGCAATTTTGCAATGTATAATGTTTTTAGCTTACAAGATATAAGGCAAAAATACAAAATAAGGAGGCTAAAAATTGCGTTATGAGCAAATCGCAACATTAAGAAAACAGCGTGGATTAAGTCAAAGTGAATTAGCAAGTTTGTTACAAACAAATAGGGGATTTTCACGTCCCTTATTTATTTAAAATTGTAAATTTTCTAAATAATCCGCCCACCATTGCAAAAGATTTGCTCTTTCAGATAAATATTCAGCGTGATTATAGGCGTTACGAACTTGATTTAATTCAGCGTGGGCTAATTGTCTTTCTATAACGTCGCGATTAAATCCGTGATCATTTACTATTGTTGAAAACATTGCGCGAAAGCCGTGAGGCGTTATTTGCTCTTTTGAAAATCCTATGCTCCTTAACGCAACTCTAACGCCATTTTCAGACAAACACCGCCCGTTATTTCTCGGTAAAGGGAAAATATAACGTCCTTTTCCGGTTAAGAGCCTTAATTCGTTTAAAACTTCCTGTACTTGTTTTGACAACGGGACAATATGAACACGTTTCATTTTCATTTTTTCAGCCGGAATTTTCCAAATAATCATTTTGAATTTCTGACCATTCAGCGGAGCGAATTTCGCCAGGCCGCGCAACTGTGTAAATCGAAAATAACATTGCACAACGCATAATTGTATAAGGATATGCTTTTATGGATTTCATAAGTAATGCTATTTCTTCAGGCTTTGTCATAGTAGCATAATGTTCATTTTGTCGCGGCTTTAAAGCTCCCATGAGAGCTATTGTCGGGTCAAAATTTATTAACCCTGAAGCTATTGCAAACCTGAAAATTTGCCCGATTAAAACTTTTACACAGCGGGCTGTTTCGTCATAACCTAACGCTTCAATTTTTAGGCATAAATTTAAAATTTCGGGGGCTGTAATTTCACTCAAATTTTTTTCACCAAAAGCGGGCAAAATATATTTATTGAGGCGAAATTTAATTGTGTCAAGATAATTAGCAGCTTTATTCTCCATACGAATTTTTAGCCACTCATTAGCTATTTCTGAAAAAGTTTGCGATTTTTTAAACGGGCTTTCTCCATTTGAACGGGCATTTTGAATTTCATCACGTTTAATTCTTGCGTCTTTGAGCGATAAATCAGGATATGAGCCTAGCGAAATTTGACGCTCTTTTTTATTTTCCCAATAGCGCAAAATCCAATATTTACGTCCTGCTGTATCAATCCTTAAATATAATCCGCGCTCACCTCGTATCATGTATTTTTTCCCTTTTGGGTTT
>CAJODZ010000007.1:35743-41519 GCA_905233645.1 uncultured Synergistales bacterium
ATGTTTGAGCACTCACCGTAGAAAATTTTCAAGCTGATTTTTTTCCACGGTTCTTTCTACGGTTGTGTTTGCGCTTTAATGATTTTCTATGACAATTCCTGAGAAATTCACAAAACGTAAAACACTGCGTAAATAATTATGTGAACTGGATTTTTGATACTTTCTGAATGCTTGTGAGAATTAGTGAAAATAACTGGATTTTTACAAATGGTGGAGGCGGGGAGAATCGAACTCCCGTCCGACGTTGGCCAATCGAGACAGCTCTACAGGTTTAGCCCTTTATTGTTTGTCGTTAGATTTTAGGCAAAAGGCAACCAAATCTTCCCAAGACTTCTAATCTTTTCCGTTATCGTAAAGTCCGGCTTTAACAGAGCAACTGCATTTTATGACACCTCCGGTAAATCTGCAGCAGGATTTAATCCTTCGGCGTAGCTGGCTAAATTAAGCCGCTAATGCATAATTATCTTCGACGTTTATTGTCGTGCCCGATAGTTTTACGTGTTGTTACAGACTTCCCACGACCTGCTCCGTCAGACCCTCCTAACGCCGTCGAAACCTAGCGCCCCCATTTTGAAATGTAAAAAATTATTCGCGCCCTCTATCACGAAACGCTCGCGCTATATCACGTTTTGCGTCCCGTTCAGCAATTAAATCACGCTTATCATGCGCCGTACGGCCTTTCACAATCGCTAATTGAACTTTTGCACGACGACCATTCTTTATATACACAGACAATGGAACTAAAGTTAATCCCTTCTCACGAATTTTGCTACGTAATCGAATTATCTCGTGCTTGTGTAATAATAATTTTCTGTCGCGCTCAGGGTCGTGATTGTAATACGTCCCCTTATCATACGGCGATATATGCATTCCCGTTAACCAGATTTCTAAATTGTTATCAAGCATCGCGTAAGAATCTTTTAAATTTAAATTCCCTGCTCTTACGCTCTTAATCTCCGTTCCGGTTAAAACAATCCCGCATTCAAAAGAGTCAAGTATAAAATAATCATGACGCGCTTTGCGATTTTGTGCTACCGTCTTTAAATTTGAATTGCTATCATTCGGGTTCGACATGGCCGAAATTTACAGCATGTTTTTATTTTTGTCAAACGTTTGGAATTTTTATCGCACTTATTTTAGCCAGTCTAAAATTTTCTCACGGTCGATTTTGTTGGCTTTTATTCCGTCAAAAACTTTGCCAGCACAATTTTTCTCAATCGTAATTTTTGCACGCTCACAACCAGTTGAACCACTCGTACAAAATGGATAAATACTTTTTCCGCTGAAATCATACGTCTTCAAAAAACTTAATATCGCCATAGGACAAGTCCAAAACCATACTGGAAAACCAATCAAAATCCGTTCATACTCATCAAAATTTTTTATAGGCTCACTTATTAAAGCAGGCTGCTCATTATTTGAAAATTCACGACGCGCTGCTATCAATGTCATAAAATAATTCTTCGGGTAAACTTTCTCGGTTTTAATCTCGTACAATTCTTCACAATTTATTATTTCAGCAATTTGTTCAGCGGCCTTCTTCGTTCGTCCAGTTTTTGAAAAATATGTTATAAGGGTTCTCATCATTGCGCCTCCAAAATTTTTAATATGTTCAAAATTTACAGGCTAAAAATTTACAATATGATTTTTTTAACGTCAAATATTTTTTAACATGGCCGC
Organism: uncultured Synergistales bacterium; assembly: GCA_905233645.1. Lineage (GTDB taxonomy): Bacteria > Synergistota > Synergistia > Synergistales > Aminobacteriaceae > JAFUXM01. The sequence continues at coordinate 37,424 of CAJODZ010000007.1, forward strand.
GTTTAAATAAATTATGCGTTAAAATTTTAAATTATCAAAAAATTTCAGGAGTTGATCTAATTTCAAATGCAAAAATATATTCTTCAAAGAGTTGGCGCGAGCTTATTAACTTTGTTCGTCGTAATCACTCTTACGTTTTTTATGATGCGCGCAATCCCTGGAGGCCCTTTCACTGATGAACGCGCTATTCCGTCTTACGTGCTTGAAAAAATGATGACACGCTACGGATTAAATGACCCAATTTATATTCAGTATGGCCGGTATTTGTGGAACGTCCTTAAATTCGATTTGGGGCCGTCTTACCGTTATGAAGGGATGACCGTCAACGAGATTATCGCTTCAAGTTTTCCAACGTCGTGCATGGTCGGGAGCATTGCTCTAATAATTTCGCTGTTAATCGGTATTCCGGCAGGAATTATTTCAGCTTTAAACCGCGGCAAATGGCAGGACAGGCTCGCAATAATTTTAGCTACGCTCGGAATTACTATCCCTAATTTTGTAATAGCTACGGCTCTTGTATATTTTTTCGCGTATAAATACGGTCTCGTTACTGTTGGATTTTGGGAGGGCTGGTCAACTGCGATTTTGCCGGCAATAACTTTAGCAGGATACCCGACAGCTTTTATATCGCGATTAACACGTTCGGGAATGCTTGAAGTTATGCAGCAGGATTATATTCGCACAGCCTATTCAAAAGGTTTGAGAGAACGCACCGTTGTTTATATTCATGCTTTAAAAAATGCGATTATCCCCGTAATTACATATCTTGGCCCTTTGACAGCAGGAATTTTAACAGGGAGCTTCGTCGTTGAACAAGTGTTCGGCATTCCCGGATTAGGGACATTTTTCGTAACAAGTATCACTAACCGCGACTATACGACTATTATGGGCGTAACAATTTTTTACAGCGCACTGCTCGTATTTTTAAATTTGGTCGTTGATATTTGCTTAGTATTCGTAGACGCGAGGATTAAATTAAAATGAATGAGTTAGATTTATTTCAGGCATTAACAGAAAGCGAACGCGCTAATTTAAATAATAATGAGTTCGTGCGCCCTTCATTAAGTTATTGGCAAGACGCTTGGACAAGATTAAAACGCGATAAACTTGCAATTTTAGGTTTGGCGATAATTTTAATTATATTACTGCTTGCTATATTTGCTCCTCTTTTATCACCGTATGAATATGATGAACAAAATTTTATGGTTGCAAACGAGCCGCCGAATTTTGAACATTGGTTCGGAACAGATATGTTTGGGCGCGATTTGTTTGTAAGAGTTTTATACGGCGCAAGAATTTCATTAGCTGTCGGATTTTTAGCAAGCCTTATCAATTTATTCATCGGAGTAATTTACGGTGGCATTGCTGGTTTTGCTGGCGGTCGAGTTGATAACATCATGATGAGAATTGTTGACGTTATTTACAGCGTTCCGGTGATGATTTACGTAATACTTTTAATGGTCGTTGTCGGGCCTGGTCTTCAAAGTATTTTTATAACGCTCGGAATTTCGTATTGGGCTTCAATGGCTCGTATGGTGCGTGCTGAAGTAATGCGTTTAAAAAATGAAGAGTTCGTACTCGCGGCACGTGTTCTCGGAGCGTCGGACACAAGAATTTTATTACGGCACTTAATTCCTAATTCAATGGGCGCAATCTTGGTTACACTTACGTTTTCAATACCAAGCGCAATTTTTACAGAGGCGTTTTTAAGTTTCGTAGGTTTAGGCGTTAGCGCACCTATGGCAAGTTGGGGAGTTTTGAGCAGTGATGCAATGGGAATGTTAGCGATTTATCCGTACCAATTATTTTTTCCGGCGGCAGCGATTTCAATTACGATATTGGCATTTAACTTTTTAGGCGACGGATTAAGAGACGCGCTTGACCCGAAATTAAGGAAGTGATTTAAAAATGCTGTTAGAAGTCAAAGATTTGCATACATCATTTTTCACACAGGCCGGCGAAGTTAAATCAGTGAACGGCGTATCGTTTGAATTAAATCACGGCGAAATTTTAGGGATTGTCGGCGAGTCCGGTTCTGGGAAAAGTGTAACTATGCTTTCAATTTTGAAATTATTAGGCACGACCGGCAAAATTATTAGCGGCTCTGTAAAATTTAACGGGCGCGAACTTACTAATTTAACTAAAAATGAAGTTGAAGACATTCGCGGCAAAAATATCGCTATGATTTTCCAAGACCCTATGACAAGTTTAAATCCTGTTTTGACCGTCGGGTATCAGCTTAAAGAGAGTTTGAAGCGTCATAAAATTGAATGCGATTATCAAAAACGCGCTGTCGAAATTTTAGAGCGTGTCGGCATTGTTCCGGCTGAAACACGAATGAAACAATATCCACACGAATTTAGCGGCGGTCAACGTCAAAGAATTATGATAGCTATGGCCATGATTTGTAATCCGGATTTATTGATTGCTGATGAACCGACGACCGCATTAGATGTTACTGTACAGGCTCAAATTTTAGACTTGATGAAGGAGCTGCGCGAAAATTTTAATACGTCAATAATTTTAATCACGCATGATTTAGGAGTAATAGCCGGTGTTGCTGATAGAGTGTTAGTTATGTACGGCGGCCATGCTGTTGAACAAGGGACAAGACACGAAATTTTTTACTCGCCGGCTCACCCTTATACGCATGGTTTGTTACGTTCAGTTCCAGACCCCGAAAATTTTAAAGAGCGTTTAATCCCGATTGAAGGCCAGCCGCCCGATTTATTAAACCCTCCGAAAGGTTGTCCGTTTGCTATGAGATGCCCTCAAGCTATGAAAATATGTTTGGAAAAGTTGCCCGCTGAAAAAATTTTAAGTGATACTCACCGCGCTTCATGCTGGTTACTCGAAAAAGAGGAGGCGTTAAAAAATGTCTGATGTTCAAAAAATGCTCGAAGTCAAAAATTTGCGCAAATATTTTGATACGAGTGCCGGTACTGTTAAATCCGTCGATGACGTTAGCTTTGATATTTCAAAAGGCGAAACGCTTGGCCTGGTTGGTGAAAGCGGCTGCGGAAAAACTACGGCCGGACGCACAATAATTAGATTATATGAACCAACGGAAGGACAAATTATTTTTAACGGTGTCGATATTACAAACATGTCTTCGCGCGAATTATTGCCCTTTCGTAAAAGAATGCAAATGATTTTTCAAGACCCTTACGCCTCGTTAAATCCTAGAATGACAGTCGGAGATATTATTATTGAGCCGATGATTATTCACAAAATCCCAAAGGACGAACGCAAAGACCGAATGATAAATTTATTGCGCCGCGTCGGTTTAAATTCAGAACACGCTAACAGATACCCTCACGAGTTCAGCGGCGGCCAGCGTCAACGTGTCGGAATTGCGAGAGCCTTAGCCGTTGAACCTGAATTTATAATTTGCGATGAGCCGATTTCAGCATTAGACGTTTCAATTCAAGCTCAGGTCGTAAACATGTTAGAGGACTTGCAAAAAGAATTGGGCTTAACGTATTTATTCATCGCGCATGATTTATCAATGGTCAGACACATTAGCACGCGCGTCGCAGTAATGTATTTAGGGAAGATTGTCGAGCTTGCTGAAAGTTCGGAGTTATATGAAAATCCTAAACACCCTTATACACGCTCGTTATTATCGTCTATTCCAATGCCAGACCCGATTAAATCCGATGAACGCGAAATTATAAAGTTAGCCGGTGAAATTCCAAGCCCTTTAAATCCGCCGACCGGTTGTAATTTTCATACGCGCTGTCAATTTTGTAAGAGCGATTGTGAAAAATTAAGACCACTTTTGCGCGAAATTTCTAATAATCATTATTGCGCGTGTCCTTTTGCATGATTTTATTAAAATATTTTTAAAAATTTGAAGGAGTTGTTTTAACTTGAAAAAATTTTTAGCAGTAATATTCTCGTTGTTAATTTTTACCGGAGTGTCTTACGCCGCACAAGATACGCTCACATATAATTTAGGTGCTGACCCTCGAACGATTGACCCTGCCATAAATAATGCTCTTGACGGTTCAAAAGTCATCGGAAATATTTTTGAAGGTCTTTTCAGATACGGTTTTAATAATGTTCCTGAACCTGCGTGCGCTGAAAGTTATAG
>CAJODZ010000008.1:0-11974 GCA_905233645.1 uncultured Synergistales bacterium
CGGTGAAGTTCAAGAAGATGGCAGAGCTTATTACGGGGCTACAGGTCAATATTACGACACAAAAACTGGTACAGCATTCAATCATCTCTGGACGATTTTCGCTGGTTTGAGATTTAACTGGAATGAGAATATTGCTTTAAAGGGTATTTTCTATCATCAGGATATTGATACTGAGTTTGTTGACCGTGTTGATCGTGGAAATGACTACGCGGCGTGGAATATAACGGACAATAATGCTTACACTTGGTATGATACAACTGCTGATAACGACCCCAACCACTGGGCAATTATCGTTGATGTCGCGCAACCGGCTTTAATATACACAAGCTTATGGTTAGAGTATGGCCAGTTTGATAAAGGCTTCACACCTTATCAGGGCTTTGGTGGTAGCGTTTTTGCAGCTGCTGATACAGGTAACAACGGTGTAATGCCTAACGGTTTAGGTGAAGACTTAAAGTACTGGAGAGTTGCTTTAGCTCAGGAGTGGAACGAAACCTGGACAACGCACATTTTCTACTATGGCTATAAGATGGACGATGTTATTGGTGCAGACGAAGATGGCAACGATATCAAACGCGACACTATGACAGAAGTTGGTTTAGGCGTTCAGTACAGACTTAATCCGAGCACAACAATGGGCTTGAACTACTTACATGCTGATAACGGCGAAGACGGCAACGATAACCAAGACGATGTCGTTAGATTTAGAACCCAGGTTGTATTCTAGGATATAGCCGAAACATATTAAAACCGGCAGTTCTCGAAATCGTGTGTTTATTCAAAGGGGAATTGTGCGCAGAAAACGGAACGGCTGGAAAAATAAGAATTGATTTTAACGACGGGGGAGCTTTTAGAAGTTCTCCCGTTTTTTGTTTTTTGTTAGATTTTTTGCGGAACTTGGATATTGCAAATTACCCAATCATTATTTTTATCGAGAATATCTGCAATTTTGCGCGTGAGCGTCCATTCGTAAAACATAAATTTTTCAGCGGTCTTGCTTCCGGAGATTAAACGCCCTGTTTGATTATCGAGAATATATGATTTTATGCGCGTCCGGATTTGCAAAATCAAATAATCATTGTTGTGAAAGCGTTGCCAGCCTTTTAAATTCGTCTGCAAAATAGTAATATCATCGGTGTAATCCGTCTGATTTTTGGAGATGAGAGCATTTAACCGTTTGTGCATAATATTAAAAAATTCCGGCGTTAAATTGTCTCGAACAGGCTCAATATTTCCGGCTGTCCATGTCTCCTGTAATTTAATGTAGAGCGCGTTAGCCCATGTAATTATTTTTTGAGGGTCGAAATCAGGATTAAGCGCGCAATATTCTGAAATAGTTTTTAAATTTTCGCTGGTATCCATGAAATTATTTTTGCGCTTGCGTTTATTGGAACGTGCTATTAAAAAGCCGAACACCCCAACCGCACAACCGATAAAAATTACGCCGCCCCAATCTGTTTTTTTATCGCGTTCATTTAGAATTGCCGGAGCATTATTTGAGTTAGCGCGTAAATTATTTCTAGTGCGTTCGTTATCATGTCTGCTTCCGCGATTTGAATACCCTTCAGAATTTGAATGCTCATTGCCGCCTCCTTCCCGTCCTCCGCTTCCGCCCCTCTCAGAACCGCCGGAATAACCTCCAAAATCGCAATAAGCACAATTCGTAAATAACATCATAAAAATTATTACCGCCAAAAACTTTTTCAAACTCATGATTTTAAAAATACCTCCTGAAAAATTTGCATAAATATAAAAATGTCCCCGTCAAATTTAAATTTAAAACGGGAACACTTATTTTAATGCGTGATTATTGAAAAATTTTCAGCTTAATAACTCTTTCAGAAACGGCGGCAGTATAAAGCTTGCTTTATGAATTTCGTTCGTGTAATAGCGCGTATTTTGGACTTCCCGAACTGGTAAGCTTGGGTCTGTTTTGAGTGAAGCGATACCGTACGTCCACATGCCTGAAGGATACGTCGGAACAGCTCCCCAATAATTTTTAACAATCGGGAAGACTTCGCGCATTTGCTTGGTTGCCTGTGTCATAACTTTATAATCAACGAACGGCGATTCTGTAAGCTCGACTAACATTCCGTCATCGTTCATGATTTTTCGGACAGCGTCATAAAATTTAGCCTGAAATAACGTAGCCGCAAAATCTACAGGGTCGGTGCTGTCGATAATTACAACGTCAAACTTCTCGCCAGCGTCCTGAATGAATTTATTAGCGTCCATGCATTTTACATCGGCTCTTAAATCATTAAACGCTACGCTTTGTTGGGGCAAGTATTTTTTAGAACATTCAATTACGCGTTCATCTATATCAATTAAGACACAGCGTTTTACATTTTGATGTTTCATGACTTCACGCAAAATAGCACCGTCTCCGCCGCCGATAATTAAAACTTTTTCGGGATTAACATGTGAACATAAAGCGACGTGCGACATCATTTCAGAGTAACAAAATTCGTCGCGCTCTGTTAATTGGAAAGCCCCGTCAAGCAACAAAACACGCCCGTATTCGTAGCTGTCCGCGATTAACAAATCTTGATACGGTGTCTTTTCGACGTGAATAATATTTTTGATGCGCAGCGATAATTTTAAATTCTCTGTGCTAAATTCAGAAATCCAGGCTTCATTTTTGCGTTTAGGTAATACAACGAACTCACTCATGAATTAAAGAGCCTCGCCAATTTTTAAACCCATTTCGACGCATTTGCTTAAATCTTCAGCTGTCGGGGTCGTATAAACTTCAACTTCGGGTTCGACTTTTTGCAACTTAATTTTTGCCGCAAAGTCCTGTAAAGCTGTCAAAGCACCTTTACTCCAACTGTAACTGCCTGCGATACCTAAGACCTTATTTTTTGGCATTCTGTTTAATAATTTTGAACATAAGCTCTCGATTTGAGGGAATAATAACGTGTTATAAGTACAGCTCAAAATCGCAAGCCCTTTAAATTTCCAGATATCGCGCAAAATAATTGACATGTCAACGCGTGAAGCATCGTATAAACGAACGTCAAAAATTTTCGCCTTAGCTAAACCAGAGCAAACGGCTTCGGCCATAAGTCTAGTATTTCCGTACATTGTTCCGTAAACGACGACCGCGCCTTTTTCGCCTTCCTGCCTGCTCCATTTGTCATATAAATTTATAACTGTGCTGATATTCTTTCTGAATAGAGTTCCGTGCGACGGGAAAATATTTTTGATTTGCAAGCCCGATAACTTTTTCAAAGCTGCCTGAACGACGTTTGAATATTTTGCAACAATCGCGGCGTAATAACGTAACATTTCGTCTTCCCAGCGCGTTTGTAATTTTTCATCGTCAAAAATTCCGCCCTCGTGAGCACCAAATCCGCCGAACGAATCATTTGAAAATAATACGCCTGTTGTCTCATCGAACGTCACCATGCTTTCCGGCCAGTGTAACATCGGGACTGTAGCGAATTTCAAAACATGGCCGCCCAAATCTAAAGCATCGCCGTCTTTCACGGTTAAAATATTTTCAGTGATACCGTGATAGCCTTTTAATAACGGGATTGTTTTTTGATTAGCGATGAATTTCAAATCCGGCCATAAATTTTTTAATTGAGCTATTAAACCTGCGTGGTCGGGTTCCATATGATTAACGACCAAATAATTTAAATTGCGTCCGTTGAGAGCCTGCGTTAATTTTTTAAAGTACTCGTCAAAATAAGGGCCTTTAACTGTGTCAATCGCTGCGGTTGCGTCTGTTCCTGTGATTAAATACGAATTATACGCAACTCCCTGAGGCAACGGCCATAAACTTTCAAATAAGTCCGTCTCAAAATCATTTACGCCCGTCCACCATGTATCGTTATTAACTTGAATTGGGTTGTGCATTTATAAAAAATCTCCTTCATTTAAAAATACTCGGCGATAATTTTATTACACACGCACAAAAAAAGCCCCCGCCGTTAAAACTTTGAGGGCATTTGTTATTGTTTATAATTTTATCCAATTTTCAGGCAACAAATCCCGGTTACCTTCCTGAACTTTACCCCAACGGCTCATTTTAGGCGCGATAATAATTTTGTCAGGGTTATCATTCAGCCAAGCTCCCCACCATGAAAACGTACTCGGTGCGACAATCACATGCTTACATTTTGTCATTAAGGCCATGTCTTGAGGTGGTGTCTGATTTTCGATGAAGTGCCAATTTATATCGCGTATTTTAGGCAAAATCTCCCTGCACCAGTCTAAATCATCGCTGAACACAAAAAATTCCGGTTCTTTTGTGAGTTCGTAAATTTTTTCAACAGCGAGCTTTATATATTCATCTGTTGACGGCGTATGAACATCGAGAATAGCTTTATCTCCGCGTCTTACATGGAGAGCGACCGAATTGCAATTTTGAACTTGCGCCAATAATTTTTTATCGAAGCATTTTTCATCGAACGTAAATTTTTGCCTTACGAGGCCGGCGATATTCTTAAAATGTTTTTCTGATTCCCAAACTCCCCAAACGAGCGTGTTATCTGGAATTTTTTCAAATTCAGGGTTATAACTTTGGCCGTACTTTTCTGGATTTTGAGCATAATATCCCAGATTAAATTTAGCCATGATTTTACGCAAGAGACGTTTAAAGATATCGCGCATTTCAATTTTTCTACGGTGAATTAAAAAATTAACCATTAACCAGAACGAAGAATGAATAACATCTTTAAAGCTTGCTTCTTTTTCGTCTATATTTGGAAAACAATCTAAGCAGTAAGCCCGATTATCACGATTCATGAGATCGGCTTCTTCGCCTGTCTTGCGTGAAAGTGGTGTACTCAAAAATAATTCTGTGTTAAGCCTTTTAGCTGTCGAAAGCCCTGCGGCATACATAAACATTTGATTTCCCATGCCGCCTGATATATGAATTAGTATCATGATAGATAATATGCAACCTCCAAGCGATAAATTAAGATTTTTGCAGAAGTTGATATGAAATCAAAAATATCGTTCAAAATTTAATAACCTCCGCGCAAAAATTTGATTAAAATTTTAACATAGCTCTTGCTTCTTAAAATTAAAAATTTTTAAGCTAATATTTTTAAATGGTCAGACTTAAAATTTGCAAAATGCTTATAAAAAATTTATACACTTAATTAAAAATTAACATGCTTTTAAAAAAGTTAACGACTAAATTTATAAAAGCTTTTTCGTAGTTGTAAGTGTAGTTGCAAAAAACGGGGGATATTTTTTATTTGGTCAGTGTTTTTATTTTTAACGCCTAATATTATAAAACAAGTTCGTAAAAAATTTTTTAAAAAACTTCGTTTTGTGATAAAAGCTCTATTTTTCCTGTATAATTCTCAAAAAGTTTTCAGGAGGCTTTATCAATTTATGCGTACTAGATTTTTATTATCCCTTTTAATCTTAAACATTATGGCTTGTGAAATTTTTGCGGCTACACCGACTATTATTATTAACGGTGACCCTCACGTTGGTGAACAGGTTGTTTTAGCCGTAAGGGAAAGCGATATTCCGTCAAATGGTTCTGTTGAATGGTCAATCACTCCAACAACCGGATTAAACCCGGCAAGAATAGCATTACGTTCAGGCGGACGCGAATGTTCTTTTATTCCTTTGGATACTAAAACTATAAGAGTTCTCGCAGTCGTCGCAGACCGTAATGGAAATTCTGTCGGCAGCAGTGAATTTATGGTGAACCCCAAAGAATTTGCGGTTAAAATTTCTGTCGTTATCGAAGACCAATTAACTTTATGGGATACAGCTAAACGCTCAAATTATGTTTTAGCCCCGGATGTCCTCGTTGAAAAAACACCAATTAAATTACGCGCTGAGTTAATGCCTGAATTTAAGGGTGAACATAGTTTTAAATGGGTTTCTGACGCAGCAACGGAATTATTAAGCCAAGACCATGACGATATTTATATTTTGCGTTCAGAAGTCGGCGAAAGCGAAATCAGTGTTACAGCGTTCAATTCATCAGGCACTAAATTAGGAAACGGCGAGAGCGTTGTAAAAATTTCGTTACCTGTTTCAGCATTTGAAGATTCTGCAAGAGAGCGCGAAGCTTGGCAAACATGGCAAAGAGCGCAGGAGTTATGGAACTCAAAAAATTATTCTGCCGCCGTCGCTACTGGTAACAGGGCTTTGACTTTATCACCGCGCGATACTGAGATTAACAACGGCTTAAAGGCTATGACACTTAATTATTCACGATTTACACGCGCTCAAAAATTACGTGAGGACGCTATCGCTCTTAATGCTAAAGGTTCGTTTGACGACGCTTTAAAAAATTTACGTACAGCGCAAATTATATGGCCTATCGATAGAGGGAATGCTGATATTCAGGAGGCCGAGCAAAAAGTTAACGAGCAAAGAATTTTATTACAGGAAGCAACATGGTTACGCGACACCGCTTCAGCTTATGATAACGAACAGATGTTTGAGGACGCTTTAGAATATTATGCAAGGAGTATCGCTTTAATTTCAAATGACGCAATCTCCTCACGCATGGACAAAATCAGAACGCGCCTTGTAAAAATTGCTGATGCTGATAAATACGCCGGCGAAGGCAGTAAATTCGAGCGCGACGGAAATTTACAAGAGGCCATGAGCAAATATACCGCAAGCGTTTTGAGCAACCCCGACGCTGGATTAAAACAACATATCGACGAAATTCAAAGCGTTTTAAACCGTCGTGAACGTCAAGCAAAAACTTTATACAACGAAGGCAGACAGCTCGAACGCAGAAACCCTCAAGAGGCGTTAAAGCGTTATAAAGAGAGTTTAAATTTATGGGACGACGGCAGAGTTGAGCAAAGTGTTCAACAGCTTGAGCGCAGTGTAAGACTTGATAACGATGTAATTTTGCGCGGCCCTGAAGATTTTGGAATTGGTACGAAAAATGACGCTACGCGTTTAATTCAGGAAGCCGACAAATTATATTCGTCCGGAAAAATTGCTGAAGCAATATCTTTATACCGTAAAGCTCAAAATATTGCTCCATCGAGTGAAATTCGCGAATGGTTATCTCGTGTCGAAAAGACTGAAAAAGAACGTGAAGCTGTTGAAGAGGCGAACGCTTTGATTAAACAGGCAAACGCATTATATAAATCAGGCCGTGTCAAAGACGCAATCGACTTATATAAAAAGAGTTTGGCCGCTCACGCAAATCCGCAGGTTGAAAAATTCATCAACGCCAATCAAGTCAAATAATAAATTCTAAGCACACAACGCACCAATATGCAAATTCCCCCTTTGAAAAAGTTTTTAAGCTTAATCATTGGGGGAGTTTTTTATTTTGCGTGTAAAAATTTTTATGCTTTAAGATTTAATAATTAAAAACAGCGGGGAAAAATTTTCTCAATCTATAAACAATTAACGCCGCTAAAAAACATTTTAAAATATCTCCAGGCAACGGCATTAACACAAAATACATTAAAAGAGTTTTGGCCGCTAAAATATTTCCAGTGTGCCAACGCGCGACAGCATAATAATACGGAATACCAATCGCATAAATTAGAATTATCGCCGCAAATCCTGATAAGAATAAATTTAAAATACTTGGCTTCAATTTCTCAGCTAAAAATCCTGCGAGCCATGCTCCTAAAATAAAGCTTATCGTATAGCCAAACGTCGGGTGCACTACATAACCTAAGCCGCCGCCCTGAGTGAATACCGGTAAACCTGCTAAACCAGCTAAAACATAAACACTAACCGCTAACGCTCCTGTTTTAGCTCCTAAAATTAAGCCTGATAAAATTATCATCAAAGTTTGTAAAGTCAATGGCAATAACGGCGTTGGAATAATAATTCTCGTCCCGACAGCAATTAACGCCGCAAATAATGCACACATAATAATTTTCTTAGTCATAATATTTATAAAAGCTCCTTTCTAATTTTCCGGTCTTATCAAAAACACTTCGCCCGAGCGCAAAATCTCTTTATTACAATCATCATCAATAACTACAAGCCCGCCGCTGTCATCGATTGAAATTGCTTTTGCATGGTATTCAACGTCGCCGCGAATGTATTTGATTTTTTGGCCTAATAAGAATGAACGGTGGCGATATGCTTTGATTAAATTCGGGTTTTCTAAATCATCAGCGAAATCAATCAAGTAATCCGCAATTTTTGCCGCTAACTCATCACGCCCGAAAGGTTTAATTTTTTTATTGCCCGCGCTTTCAAAAATTGAGCCTGCGTTTTGAGCGTCATCAAATTTTTTAGTCGAGATGTTTACGCCAATCCCTGTAACAACGCTTTCAATCTCGCCGTTCTCAAAATTGCTCACCGCTTCAGTTAGAATGCCGCAAATTTTTTTATCGCCCAAATATACGTCGTTGACCCATTTAATTTTTGGCTTAAGTCCAGTTAAATCTTCAACCGCAAAACATACAGCTACAGCCGCAGCTATCGTAATCATTTGAAATTTTCCGGTGTTGTCAAAATTCGGGCGTAAAATCAACGTCATGTATAAACCAGTTCCGGGCGGCGACTCAAATGAATGACCTCGACGGCCTTTGCCTGCTGTTTGTTTATTAGCTGTGATTAAAGTTCCGTGCGGAGCGTTTTCATCGAGAGCGATTTTTTTAGCGTAAGTGTTTGTCGAATTTACCTCATCGAGACAAACTACGCGCTTAATTTTTGTGTCGGGCTTTAAATTTGAAGTGATACCCTTTTCCGAAAGAACGTCGCTTTTTAAATCCATAATGTAACCTTTCCCGTTTTGAGCAGAAATTCTATGGCCTTGAGTTTTTAAATTGCTGATAATTTTGCACACGGCCATTCTTGAAATCCCTGCTAAACCGGCTAAATACTCACCTGAAATAAATTTGCCTCTGTTTTTTTCGAGAGCGTATAAAACTAATTCTTTATTATTCATGACGCAAATTTAATCACATGTTTTAAAAAATGTAAACGCTTTTAAATTTTTATGAGTTTACGAATAAAATTTATCGTTAAATTCCGTATGTTCAAAAAATAAATAAAAGTCGATAATATTGCGAAAATATTAGACAAAAATTTTGAGCTTATAAATTTTAAAAGGAGTGTATTAAAAATTTTTAACGGTACGACGATTATCTGTGTACGTAACGGCGAACGGGTTGCTATGGCTGGTGACGGTCAGGTAACTTTAGGCAGTCAAGTCATAAAATCCGGAGCGCGTAAAGTTCGTACACTGTTGCAGTTCGACTGCCGATGCTATGACATTGCTTGAAAAATTTGAGGACTGTCTCGAACAGGAGAAGGGCGATTTAATGAAAGGTGCTGTAAAACTTGTTCGTGAATGGCGGCTTGATAAAGCGTTAAGACGTTTGGAAGCGATGATGTTAGCTGCTGATAAAAATATGACTTTATTATTAAGCGGTGCTGGTGATGTTTTAGAACCTGAAGGTGATGTCGCGTCGATAGGTTCAGGCTCAGGATTTGCGTTAGCGGCAGGACGAGCGTTACGTGAAGCAACAGATATGAACCCTGAACAAATTGCCCGCCGTGCGATTGAATTAGCATCAGAGATTTGTATTTACACCAACAATAATATTACAGTCGAGGTACTTGAATAAATCATGAATAAAATTAAATCCGATTTAACTCCCGCAAAAATTATTGAATATTTAAACCGTTACATAATCGGCCAAGACAAAGCTAAACGCGCTGTTGCAATAGCATTACGAAACAGATTACGCCGCCGCAGTTTGCCTCCGGAAGTTGCACATGAGATTATGCCTAAAAATATTTTAATGGTCGGGCCTACTGGTGTCGGTAAAACGGAAATTGCTAGAAGACTTGCTACGTTGACGAATGCTCCGTTTATAAAAGTTGAAGCGACAAAATTTACGGAGATTGGTTATGTTGGACGCGATGTTGAAACGATAATACGCGATTTAACAGAATTTGCAGTCTCAATGGTACGCCGCCGAATGATTGAAGGTGTCCAAGCTCCAGCAAAAGAACGCGCCGAACAGAGATTATTAGACGCGATGTATCCTAGACGTGATAAAAAAATTTCGATGCCTGATTTTATGCGTGTCTTTAAAATTGACAAGGACGACGATGAAAATTCAGAGGAAGAACACGAAGATAAAAAAGAACAGCCCGCCGCTCCTGAAGTTGACGATAAAACCCGGCAAAGACTTTTAGAAATGTTGCGTGATGGTAAATTAGATAACCGCGATGTTGAAATTGAGATTAACGACACTTCAAATAATATCCCGATTTTCGGCACGCCAGGTATGGAAGTTATGGGAATAAATTTAACAGAGATGCTCGGCGGAATGTTACCTAAGCGCACAAAAAGACGCAGCATGAAAGTTACGGACGCTCTAAAAATTTTGCAGCAGGAAGAGGCCGAAAAGTTAATTGACACAGAAGCTATGGCGCGTGAAGCGTTAGAGATAACTCAAGAGGAAGGCATTGTATTTCTCGATGAGATTGACAAAGTAGTCGTTAAAAACGGAAGTTCGCACGGCCCTGATGTCAGCAGAGAAGGTGTGCAAAGAGATTTATTACCGATAGTTGAAGGGTCTAGCGTTCAGACACGTTACGGGACTGTAAAGACTGACCATATTTTATTCATAGCGGCCGGTGCGTTTAGCGGAGTTAAGCCGTCGGATTTGATACCGGAATTGCAAGGACGTTTTCCAATTCGTGTCGAGTTAGAACCTTTGAGCGCGGAACATTTGCAACAAATTTTGACCGAGCCTGAAAACAGTTTGGTTAGCCAATACAAAGCGTTAATATCAACCGAAGGCACAGAGTTAACTTTCACGGACGAAGCCACAGCCGAAATAGCACGTTTAGCGCACAAAATGAACTCAGAAATGGAAGACATCGGAGCGAGAAGACTTCATACTATGATGGAACAATTACTTGAAGAAATAAGCTTTAATGTTTCCGATATGGACGCTGAAAAAATCGAAATTACGCCGGAAATGGTACGTGAAAAATTAAGCGGTCTTGTTGAAAATCGTGATTTGCGGCGTTATTTACTGTAGGGGCGGTGAGAGAGATTATGCCTGATTTATTTGAAAGCAATAATAATCACGCACTCAAAGATTTATTATCTAAGACGCGCAAAGTTGGACGAGCCATTCAAGCAAGAAAAGAGGGTGCGCCGTTAAATTATTCTCATTTATCGAAATTACTTTCAGAATTTTCAACAGCGAATGTTTACATAGTCGATAAGTCCGGCAAATTATTAGGTTATAACTGGTTGCCTGAATACGCCTCGAAAGCATTATCAGCAAGTTTTAAAGACGGTGTCATGCCTGAAGAATTTGTAATCAGAATGAACCGTTGCAGAGATTCTGAAATTCATGATGAAGACGCATTTTTATTTGATGACGCATATCCTGTTGAAAAAGAGAAGCCCGAAAAACATTTAATGTACGTTCCAATAATTGGAGCTAGTGCCGAACGTTTAGGGACAATAATGTTAGTAAGATTTCACACGCCGTTTTTGATTGATGATTTATTACTAGCTGAATATTTAGGAATGCTGGTCGGAATAGAAATGCTTAACGAACGCGCAAAATTATTAGAACAGACTTCGCGAGCGCGGTCATCAGTTGAAATGGCTGTGCGTGCGTTGTCATATTCTGAACTTGAAAGCATGAAAAACATCGTGAGCGAATTAAACGGCCTTGAAGGGGTAGCGATAGCTAGCAAAGTAGCAGACCGTGTCGGAGTAACGCGCAGTGTTATAGTAAATGCGTTACGCAAGCTTGAGAGTGCAGGTTTAATTGAGAGCCGTAGTTTAGGAATGAAAGGCACGTACATAAAAATTTTAAGTCCGCTTTTATTAGAATTTCTAGAAAAATAATCAATTCCAAAAAAACAAAAACCCTCGTCATTAAAATTGGCGGGGGCGAATATTTTAATAATTAGCATTCAAATTTTTTGACGTACTCCCCACGACTAAAGTCGGGGGATTCTGGTATCAACGAACCTTGCACCCTTGCGAGTGTCTTACAGATTCTCCTCCGAATGGTCG
>CAJODZ010000008.1:11995-31947 GCA_905233645.1 uncultured Synergistales bacterium
CCCCAGCTCGACAATGATGATTTTATCAGAACAGATTAAAATTTCAAAGCCTTATATCCCTACGACTAAAGTCGAGGGCTTTACGGCTGATTTTGGTAAGGATTAGAGCAGGCTGTAATTATGGCTATTGAAAATAATCCCACTTGAACTAGACCATAATTGTATGGCAAATTAAGCATTAACAAAACGAGAGAAAATACATATGAAATCATACCGTAATAGACAGCTTTTGTGTTTTTAGATGCGACAAAATTTGCAAGCTTTGAAAGCCTTTTAATAACAATTATCGTTAAGGAGAACAATGATTATGAATAAAGATTTTTACACATACTCCGCGCTTTTAAGTTTTGACGTTACAAGCGATGTAAGAATAACATTTCTAGATTTTAAATGAAAAGCGGACACCGATTTTGAGTTATGCTCAAGAAACCTTAATATTTCACTTATTTTCAATATTAGAAGACAACATCTAGAGCAGGGGTAGCATGGTTAAAACGCCTCCCTTGAAAAATATATTTGCCCACTTTAGAATAATTGTTTTCTGCTGTTACATTACTATTTACTTTAACAAAATTTTGTAATCTGCTAATTTTTCTCATTAAGAAAGTTCCTTTAACATTTTCAGCTCATATTATTGCCCCCCTCCTCCGAACTTGCATAACGCCTTTCAACGGTGAGAACTCTACGTTAAGAGCTTCAGCCAATTCATTTCGTTCGAGTTTTTCAGGCGGTACAGACAAATTGTCCTCACTGAATAACGGATAAAAAACTTTTTTAGCCTTCTGTCATGTTTAGCACCAAAAATATTATATTACACGCAATTCATCTCCAACTTAAAAAATTTGGAAGTCTTATTGCTGGATAATAATAAATTTTGGCGCGATAAATTGAGTTATAATGCTTTTTCAAAAAACGGAGGATTATTTTAAAAATGGTACGTCATGAAAAATATGTTGAAGTTGAGGGGCTTGCTGGCGGAAAAGGTAAAGCGCGCCGTTGTGAAATCGTCCCTAAAGAAGATTTAAACGGACACGGCAGATTATACGCACATGTATTTTTAGCACCAGGCTCATATATCGGTTGGCATCAACACGTAAACGATACAGAGCCGTATTATATTTTGAGCGGTGAGGGAGATTTTTACGAAGGAACATCACAGGACGGCGAACGCATTAAAACTCATGTAAAGGCCGGCGATATTTGTACGATACCTGTAGGCGGCTGGCACTCACTCGAAAATAATTCAAACGGTGAACTTGAAGTTATTGCGTTAATTTATAATAAAAAAGATTATCTGTTATAATTAGACCTCAATGTCTTTTGGGACATCGAATTTATTCCTCGCTGAAATATTGCGGGAGGGCCTGTTAAACAGGACAATGATGAATGAAGACGTACTCCAACTAGTAGTTTTTTAACGAAGTATTGAGGGTACGTCGCTTTTTATTATGTATACTTTTTAAAAATATAAAACGCTGTTTATAAATTCAGGTAATTCGATTTTTACAGGCTCATGAAATAATCCAAAGGCCGCGCTCCCTGAACCGGTAACGCCAAATGCATAACTTCCGGATTTTTTAAGCAAGCTGAATATATTTTTATACTCATCATGAACAGGGAATAATATCGCGCTGAAATCATTTGGTAATAAACCTATATGTTGCTCTTTGATAAAAATTTTTAAGATATCGCCGACCTCTTTAAATGCGTCAAGTTCGTTTAAAGGGTAATTATTTTTATAAGCCTCGTCAACTAATTTATAAGCGTTTTGCGTTTCAGCAGGCCAAGCCGGAAATAAAATCACTCCGTGTAAATCTGAAATGTCCGCCGGATAAAATTCATCACCAATACCAAACATACACGCGCATTGACAATCACAACAAAAAAACGTAACGTCCGCTCCTGTCTTAACAGCAAGTTCTAATTTATCGGCTTCGTTAATTTTATATTGTGCGCTCAAATAATTTATCACAGCTCCAGCGTTACCGCTGCCAGCCCCTAAACCTGAACCGGCCGGAATGGTTTTAAATAAATTTACGCGCATGTAAGGGATATTCTTTTCAGGGAAGAACTCACGGGAGAGCCTCAACGCTTTTAAAATTGTGTTTTCTCCCGAGAGTTGAATGTTTGAATAAATTTCATCGTGCGTTAAATCTTTGTCAGGCTCTAAAATCACATTTTCACCCGACGGAATTTTATAGAACAGCGACACTAAATCATGATATCCGTTTTTTGGGTTTCTGCTTGTAATTCTGAGTGTCAAATTTATTTTCGCATACGATTGCAAAATTATGGACATGCTTTTTTAATTTTTAAATTTTAAAGTGTTTCTGTCCAACCGAACGGATCTGGCTTTGTTCCCCACTGAATGCCCGTCAATTCGTCATATAATTTTTGAGCGACAGTACCGATTTTGAAATCGTTGACCGTATATTTTTTGCCCTGGTAAGCAAGCTCGCCAATCGGTGAAATGACAGCCGCAGTTCCCGTACCGAAAGCCTCTTCTAATTTTCCGCTTTCTGCCGCGCCAATCAACTCGTCAACGCTTAATAATCTTTCCTCCGCAGGAATGCCCCAATGTTTTAATAATTCAAGGCATGATTTACGAGTGATACCGCCCAAAATTGAACCAGTCAACGCCGGAGTAACAACAGTCCCGTTAATTTTAAACATAACGTTCATCGCGCCGACTTCTTCGATATATTTGCGTTCAACGCCGTCTAGCCATAAAACTTGCGAATAACCTTTTTCGAGTGCTTTATCGCCGGCTCTATTACTGGCAGCATAATTACCGCCGCATTTTGTATAACCAGTTCCGCCGCGTACAGCTCTTACGTCTTCGGTTTCGAGCATAATTTTTACGGGTTTAATTCCTTCAGCGAAATAGCTTGCGCTCGGTGAAAGAATAATAATAAACATCGCTTGATGAATACCGTGTAAAGCTAATTCGGGGTCTGTTGAAAATAATAACGGCCTGATATATAACGAAGTCCCTGCTCCTGAAGGCACCCAATTTTTATCGACTTTAACGACTTCACGAACTGCCTCGACAAAAATATCTTCAGGAATTTGCGGCAAGCTTATACGTTCAGCAGAAATATTTATACGTTTAGCGTTTTCATATGGTCTAAAAAGATGTACTGAACCGTCAGCCCAACGATAAGCCTTCATACCTTCAAAAACTTCATTTGCATAATGCAGACAACTTGCGGCAGGGTTAATTTCGATATTTCCATAAGGGACTATTCTAAAATTGTGCCAGCTATCTTTATCCGTGTAATCCATTACAAACATATGGTCGCTGAAAACTGAGCCAAACCCTAATTTATCAACAGGGGGCATAATTTTCGGATTAGTAGTTTTTGTGAAAGAGATTTGCATAAATAAAAAACTCCTTGTAAAAATAAATTCGCGAAAAATAATAGCACGTTCTTAAAAAATTGCTTGCTATATAAAAAACGGAGAGCCTCGAATTAAAAGCCCTCCGTAATAATTTCTCACTTAAACTATTTAAAACGCAAATTCTAGAATAACGGTGCTAAAACTAACGCAACAACCGTCATTAACTTAATTAAAATATTCAAGCTCGGGCCTGCGGTATCTTTGAACGGGTCGCCAACTGTATCGCCGATAACTGCTGCTGCGTGGTTGGGTGAACCTTTACCGTTGAAATGTCCCTCTTCAATATATTTTTTGGCATTGTCCCAAGCTCCGCCTGAGTTCGACATGAATAACGCCATCATAACGCCCGTTACAATCGCTCCGCCAAGTAATCCGCCGAGAGCCTCTTTGCCAAGTAAAAATCCTACTAAAACAGGAACGACAATCGCCATAACTCCAGGAACTACCATTTGAGTTAATGCGGCGTGCGTCGAAATTTCTACACAGCGTTCATATTCGGGTTTGCCTGTTCCTTCCATAATGCCTGTGATTTCACGGAACTGGCGGCGTACCTCTTCAATCATTGAGTAAGCTGCTTTGCTAACCGCGTCGATTGAAAGCGAGCAGAATATAAACGGCAACATACCACCGATTAACAAACCAACGATAACGTATGGGTTCATGATATCGATTTTGTCAATCTTGGCAGCCTGTGAATATGCAACGAATAATGCTAACGCCGTTAAAGCCGCTGAACCAATCGCAAGACCTTTACCCATAGCAGCCGTTGTGTTTCCGATTGCATCAAGGTGGTCTGTGATTTTACGAACGTCTGAAGGTAATTCGCTCATCTCAGCAATACCGCCAGCGTTATCAGCAATAGGCCCGTAAGCATCAACGCTTAACGAAATTCCAGTAATCGAAAGCATACCGACAGCCGCTACTGCTACACCAAACATACCGGCTAAGTAATAGCTGATTAACGTCGAAATACAAATTAAAATTACAGGAATACCCGTCGACATCATACCTAACGAAATACCCGAAAGAATAACCGTCGCAGCTCCAGTCTCTGAAGTTTTAGCAACACCCTGTACAAATCTGTAATCGCCTGACGTGTAAATCTCTGTCATGATACCGATTAAAATACCAGCTAAAACACCCGATGTAACCGCTAAGAAAACGTTAAAGGCATTCGAGAAGAAGAACAATAAACTTAATACAAGCGTCCCGGCAATCATTAAACCGCCTGCGACAAATGTTCCAACTCTTAACGCAAATGCAGCGTCGCCCTCGTCAATTCTCTTAACAACTGAAGGCATAATTCCGCGAGCAATCTTGATGACCATATCTGAGCCAGGAGCTTTTCTGGAAATCATCATACAGCCAATGATTGACGAAAAAATTCCCCATGCTGATAAGAATAACGGGTAACCAATGCCCCATAAGCCTAATTGCGCTCCGTCTTTCGTGAATGAATAGACAGCACCGATAGCCATAGCCGCTAAAATTGAATTAACATAGCTCTCGAATAAGTCCGCACCCATTCCGGCAATATCACCAACGTTATCGCCAACGTTATCAGCAATAACAGCAGGGTTACGCGGGTCATCTTCAGGAATACCGGCTTCAACTTTTCCGACTAAGTCAGCTCCAACGTCCGCAGCCTTCGTGTAAATACCACCACCGACACGCGCAAATAACGCTATGCTGCTCGCACCCATACCAAAAGCTGTAAGACTGGCTACGTCGTTTAAGAATAAATATGCAATCGCTAAACCTATTAAACCTAAACCAACGACTACCATTCCGACAATGCTTCCGCCTGAGAATGCAGCCTCTAAAGCATTACCGGCAGCACTACCGTTTGAATTATCAGAAGCAGCGTCTGTCGTGCGACCGTTAGCCTGAGTAGCTACGAACATTCCAATCCAGCCAGCCGTAGCACTGCACGCAGCTCCGAGAATAAACGCAAATGCTTGGCCTACACCAAGTGAGACAGCAAGCAAAACCGCAACGACGCATACAAACGGAGCAAGCCATGTATATTCCTTCTTTAAAAAGGCCATAGCTCCCTTGTGAATGATGTCTGATAACTCGGCAACGCGCTCATGCTTAATTTGTGAGGCGGCCAATTTCTGAAATACAGTCCAAGCATACAAACCGGCCAGTACTCCAAATACGAGCGTTACAAAAACTAAAAACAGCCACATAAATTTTTTACCTCCCGGGGATTTTTATATAGTGTGTTTAATTATATCTTAATATGCCTCGCTTTAGCTATGGGTAAAAGCTTAAAGTGTTAAAATACAGAAAATAAACGTGGTTAGACTTCCACGTAAAAAAAATGTGTAACATATAGGGGCGCAGTTTCCTCTCATCGCAGCGTAGTACTTAGAGATATTAGGTCTCCGGACTGGGTAAACTATGACAGATTTTAGAGAAATATGCAAAATAAGTAACAATCAAAAGTAAGCAGAAGACTTCGGTCGACTGTGTAAGGGGCTTTTGGCAAGCCCTTTGAGAATAAGGGAGCCTTTTAAGGTGGAAACTCAAATCCAAACTTCTCATAAAATTTTCTGGAAGAATGTGTCAAATCTTAATTCCAGCTTTTATACTCTCCGGCTTTTCTACGGGCTTCTGCTGTTTTTGAAATATGCGACCCCAATTTAATTTGCTCCTCTGAAAAACCTTTACGCAAAATTATATTTTTAATGCGATTTATAAACGGGCAAGGCTGATGATGAGAGCTGTCCGAACAAATGCATGATGCTAAATGAAAAATAATATCCGATTTTTGAAAATTGCCTTTTGTAATTCTTAATTTTAAATTTGCTAATTTCGCGTTTAATAAAGTTGCACAACAACCGCCGCACGTCATAGTCATGTATTGCGTATCTTCGGGATAATCTTTAAAAGCTCCGTCCCTGTTATAAAAATCGTTCATGCAAAAAAATCCGCTGCACCGTTTTGTTGTGTCATCGCATTGAATAATTACAACGAGCATTTTTTTAACACGCCTCCTCAAAATTTTTGAATGTTTAAAATTATATAAGCTCAAAAAATTTTAAGCCCTTAAAAAATTTAACACTTTGTTAAAAAATTCATACGCACTTTTTTAAACGCACGACTAAATTCATAAAAGCTTTTTCGTAGTTGTAAACGTAGTTGCAAAAATATTATTGTCTTAGAAATTTTAAAGCTGAAAAATTTTTGATAAGTTATTTTTTGAGAAAGCCTCCGCAGCTACCGTGTCCCGAGTGTTCTGACCCGATCCTAGTAAAATATAAATCGAGTGTTGGCTCAGAACGTTATCAGAGATCACAAATACCGCAGAGGCGATGTGAAATAAGTATATCGAGAATGGATTATATCAGAATATCCAATTTTTCAATGGGCTATAATTGCCGATTGTATATTTTTTAAAGAGGTGAACTATTTTTTAATGCGTAAAAAATTTTTAAACATGTTTATTATTGCAATAAGCCTGTTGATTTTAAATATGCTCTCTCAAAATCAGGCTTACGCTCAAAATATATCACGCCGCGAATTTCTCGAAAATCTTTTAACCGCACGCAATATAAACTGGTACGACAGCGCAGAATACGTAAATAATAACGCCGCAGGTTTTATATTAAGAACTGGAATTGTTACGGACACAATCGAAGATTTAAACGCGCCTGTAACAAGAGTTGAGGTTTTACGTTGGTGTATTCAGGCATTGGGCTTAGAATTTGAAGCGGGAATTTTTAACGATATGCCTTTAGAATTTAAAGACGCTAAAAAATTAAGCAATCTCGAACGCGGTTATTTATATGTGGCAAGCGAAATGACACCGGCAATTTTTGCAAAAGATAATTATTTTCGCGGCCAGGATTTTTTGACACAAAACGAGATGAATGCGATTTTAGAACGTGTTCATAATGCATCGCTGAATTTAAAACTTGAAGTCGTTCGCCATCCGTTGAAGGGCGTTGATGTTTTAATTCACCGCGACGGAGTTTTTACGGGCGTTCCGAGTTGGCAAGTTTTAGCGAGTAATTTTAAAAGCAAATTACAAATTGATTACGCCAGAAAATTTTTTAAATCGCAGGGTTTTAATTTAACTTTAGGAACAGACCAATTTGGCGGCGGATATTATTTGCGTTATAAAAAGACGAATGATTTTAACGAAGTCCGAAAACTTACAAATTTAATGCAAATGCGTGAAGTCAAATATAAACTCGTTCCGTCGGTCGCAAATTCAAATACGAGTATTTTGCCGCGTTATTGGGTTGCGTTATTTATTGACCCTGAACTTTGGAACGTTAGACCTATGACATCAAAAGGCGGAGCGAATGAATTTGCTGTTTTATCAGAAATTGCGCGTGTAAATAATTCAAAGGCAATAATTAACGCGGGCTTTTTCGGAATTAACAAAGGTCGAGGCTTCCCAATCGGTTTATTAAGGATTAACGGCAGACATTTTAGCAATTCACATGAAAATCGCGGCTGCATAGGTTGGAATAATATCGACGACGCAATTTTTACGAACTCTTCACAAGATGTCATAAATGCTTACTGGAACAATGTAGCAAATATAATTCAAGCAGGGCCTTTAATTTTGCGTGAAGGTGTTGTCTCGGACGTTGATGAATTTTTCAAGCCCGAATTTACAACAGCAAGACACCCAAGAACAGCAACGGGAAAAACTTCAGACGGGCGTTGGGTATTTTTAATTTTTGACGGACGTAACGGAATGCATTCGACTGGCGCGACGATTTCAGAATTGACGAATTTAGCATACACACTTAACATGACGGACGCATTAAATTTAGACGGCGGCGGTTCTAGTGAGATTATTATCAACGGCAAAATTTACAATTTTCCGAGTGAAGGCTATGAACGTTTAATCAGTTATGCTTTAGGGATAATACCTGTTAAAAATTAAATGTGCTACAATAACGCTCATTAAATAGGCCGATACTTTTGGACGGTTATTTTGAGAATTAACGGAGGTTTTCTAAACATGAAAAGATTTGTATTATTAGCATTACTTACAGCACTTGTCGTTTCAGCTGCATCACCTGTTTTAGCATGGGACGCCAACAAGCAGAAGAACTTAGGCCAAGACAGCAATAAAATGCAGTGGTATTTACTCGATTACGGCAAAGACAGCGCTGGCATTCCTTATGCAGTATCAAGAAAATATTATACGAACACGACTGTCAAGAATGAGACGATTGAGTTACTTATGTCGAAGTTCAACATTTCACCTGAAGTAGCGGGCAGTCTTTATTTCACGGAATACGGTTATGAATTTACGCCAGACGGAAAACAGTTTGCAGTAACTTATTTAAGACATTACGACATGTTAGGCAATGAAATTCATGGAACAGTTTACGGCGATGATGACAATCCTAAAACGTTCGCGGCTGTTGCAGGTTTCGTAGTTCCTAAAGCAGCAAATTACGCTCTCGGCAAACCAGTAAGCGAACCCAAGAAAACGACAGCAGCCAAAAAGACAACAAGCAATAAGAAGAGCACAGCTAGTAAAGTTGTAAGAAAGAAATAACGCTTTTTTATAGAATTGAATTTGTTAAAAAACGCTCCCCCTTTTTGAAAAGTTTGTGGGGGAGTTTTTTATTGGCTATTTATTTTCCCAATAGTATTTAACGTAATCGGCAGCGTCATCATACATAAGTTCAAAACGTTTAGCCACCTTTTTGATTGTATCGTCAATCGACGCGCCAAACTCTTTACACGTTGATATACATGTCTCAATCGAACGTTCACGAGCATAACCTTCCGTCGCGTAATCCTGGTCGAATAAATCAATGCGTACTTTTTGATTTTTAGACATTTTATTTTTTAAAATGCTCTTGTAATTTTCTAAACACAAAATCCGGCACCACGTCTTTTACGCTTCCGCCAAATGAAAATATTTCACGTACGCTGCTGCTTGATACATATGAATATTTGGGGTCAGTAACTATAAAAAATGTTTCAATTTCAGGAGCTAATTTTCTATTCATTAGAGCCATTTGAAATTCATACTCAAAATCTGACATAGCACGTAATCCGCGAATAATAACATTTGCTTTTTCGCGCCGCGCATAATCAATTAAAAGGCCGTCAAAATTATCAACTGTGATATTTTTAACATGCTTTAACGCCTCTTGAGCCATTTCGCAACGTTCACTAACTGTAAAAGTCGATTGCTTATTTGAATTAACAAGAACGCTCACAATAACTTCATCAAAAACTGCTGCTGCACGTTCGGCTATGTAAATATGACCATTTGTAACAGGGTCAAAAGAACCAGGATAAACCGCCCTAACTTTCATGTCTAAAAAATCCTCCGTAAAAAGCTTAATTGTGTTTCGCCGTATTGCCTTTGTGAAAATATATTGAATGTGTCTGAATTAAATTTTAATATTTCGCGTGAAGAGTGTTCGATTACAAAAATGCTGTTGCTGTCAAAAAATAATTTGTCAAAATCTTTTAAGCCCGTAATAGTTTCGCACCAACCTGAATTATAAGGCGGGTCGGCAAATATGAAATTAAATTTCATCTCGCGTTTTACAAGCCAAGTTATAGCGCGCCGAATGTCTAAATTTAAAACAAGACCGCCCGATTTTTTAATACTTTCAGCGCGTGAACGAATGTTTTCAACAAAAACAACCTCTTTCGCACCACGCTTTAAAGCTTCAAAACCAACACGGCCAGTCCCTGCGAACAAATCTAAAAATTTTGCGCCGTCCTCAAATTCTCCGAGAATATTAAATAACGCAGATAATACAAGTCCTGAAGTTGGGCGAACGTCTTTCATAATTTTTAATTTTTTGGAAAGCCTAACTCTTTATCTTTAACATTAAAAAAATTAACAGCCTCTTCAATCAAAAAATCAGGTTTATTAACAGCTTCGTTAATGTTCATAAGGCCGATGGCTGTAATTTTATTCTTAGCGTCAATTTTAAAATGAATTTCGGACGAAGCATTAACTATATTTGTACCGTCCAGGCCTGTGTAATCGTTGGCTTTTTTGAGATTAGCACCAACACGAAGACCGCCGGCAAAATTAAATTTACTGTTCTTTGTTTCAAAAATTAACGGGATATACTTTTTATCATCTTCAGCGATAGCGACAACGATAGTATTATTATTTATTACCCATACGGCGTTATACAACGGCAAATTATTACTTTTAACTTCAAAAGACGGTTTATTATCGTTGATGATTTTTTTAGCTAAATTTAAAATGCTCTCTTCTAATTTTGCTCTGTGTAAACCGTCAAAAAGCCCCTCCGCAAAACACATCGAACATAAAATAAAAATAAACGCTACGCTAAAAATTAAACGCGAAAAAATTTTATTATGCATTCCGCAAAAATCCTTTCAAAATAAATTTGCTATAGTATATTACATGAACGGATTAAAGATTAAAGAATACGAAACACTCATAAAAATTTTAAAGTCGCATGAAAAAGATATCGCCGGCGTAAAATTATTTGGTTCACGAGCAAGAGGCGATTATAAAAAATTTTCTGATGTCGATTTAGCTGTTAAATTTATTCGGCCTGTTTATGCATTGTTAATATCTGATTTTGAGGAAAGCGATTTGCCTTATACAGTTGATATTATTGATTATGACGCGGTCGAAAATAAAGCTTTGATTAAAAATATCGAACGCGACGGGAAATTATTATTTATTTCAAAAGAGGTTGAAAATATTTTGACAAGCAAAGATGAATTAAATTTAAAGTACGAAAATTTTTGCAGGGCTTGTGGTAAGTTGCAAAAGGCTTTATTAAAAAACGTTGATGATGACGATTTATATTTAGACGCGACAATTAAACGTTTTGAATTTTGCTTTGAACTATCCTGGAAATTGATGAAGGCTTTTTTAGAGTACGAAGGCATTGAAACGAACAGTCCCCGTAGCAGCATTAGAGAGGCTCTTAAAAATAATATTATTCAAAATTCCGAAGCGTGGTTCGATATGTTAGCAAAACGCAATCTATCCGCCCATACTTATGACGAAGAGACTGCGAAAGAGATTTGTTTAAATATTGCGCAAAAATATTCGGGTCTTTTCATTGATTTAGAGCGTGAAATCAAAAACAGGCTCGACGCAATTTAATTCTCACTTTTTAAAACGCTTCTCAAAAAATACCCTCAAATGTGCAATCGCATACGCCGCATCAGGATTTATTATATTTAAATCGTTGTCAATAACATTTTTAATTTCAGCGTCTGTAATTTTAATTTCGGGCTTTAATTTTTTAGCGGCATTATTTTTAGTACCGTTATTTTTTGCGCGATAGCCTTGAATTATTTTTATATCTTGCAAATTTAATACCGAAGATATTTTCAAACAAGCGCGTTTAATATTGCCCTTCATGTTTAAAAGCATTTGCGCCGCTTGAGGGTTATCCGCATCTATATACAAAATTCCGCCGCGAAAATCTAAGGGCCGCGTTAATCTTGAAATATTTCCACGAATTATTGACGGCCAATTATTTTTTAAGTGCTTTAAAAATTTCATTCTGAAAGCTAATTCGGGAAATAATCTTTTTAAAACGAACTCTACCCTTTTTTCATGTAAATCAAATAAATCAAAATTTTTATCTTCGTCCGGCATTGCGAGCTAACATAACTTGTATCAACTGAACATCAACGGGCGTAACGCCTGAAATCCTTAACGCATGGCCTAATGAAGCTGGCTTAAAATGTTTTAATTTTTCGCGGCATTCAGCCCTGAAACTTTTTACAGCATCGTAGTCAAAATCTTCAGGAATTTTTATATTGTCTAAATCTTCCATGCGTGCCGCTAATCGTTCCTCTTTTTCTAAATAACCGGCGTAGCGCAATTCTGTCTCAACGTAAGCTCTCTCGTCAGGATTTAATTTAATTTCGGGCGGTGTGATTTTTTCGATTAAGTCATAATTTACGCCGCGATGTTTTAAAAATTCTCCTGCAAAAATCGGCTCACTTAAAATTTCCGCTCCGCACTCTTCGCACAAAGCATTTATATTTTCGTTAGGCGTTAAACGTGTTGAATTTAAGCGTTCGATTTCATTGTGTTCGTTTTCAAATCTTGTCTGAATAATTTCCCATTTTTCATCGCTGATTAAACCAACTTTGCGCCCGTAACCTGTTAACCTGTGAGCTGGATTGTCCCAACGCATTAAAAGCCTGTGTTCGCAACGTCCTGTAAGCATTCTGTAAGGTTCGTCCGTGCTTTTTGTCGTTAAGTCATCAACTAATACCCCTAAATAACCGTCTGAACGATTTAAAATTAACGGCTCTAAATTTTTCACGTACAAACCTGCGTTAATTCCTGCTAATAAACCTTGAGCCGCTGCCTCTTCATAACCTGAAGTCCCGTTGACTTGGCCTGCGCAGAAAAATCCGTGAATATTTTTATTTTCGAGCGAGTGTTTTAATTGGTCGGGCAATAAATAATTATATTCAATCCCGTAACCTGGTTTAATTATTTTTGCATTTTCACAGCCAGGCAATGAACGCACCATTTTAAATTGAACGTCATAGGGCAAGCTCGTCGAAAAATTTTGCACGTAAACTTCATTCGTATTTGTCGAGACAGGCTCAAAAACAATCGGGTGAGTTATGTGGTCGGGAAATCTTAAAAATTTATCCTCAATCGACGGACAATAACGAGGCCCATGCGCAATTACACTTCCTGTTACTAAAGGCGAACGCTTTATATTTTCAGATAGTATGTTATACGTCTCTTCGGTCGTTCTTGAAAACCAGCACGCATAATCTTTAGTGTCATAAACTTTTTTAACGCCCCAAACGTCAAAACATAACGGCTCACTTTCTGAAAGTTGGGGTGTTGCTGTTGAAAAATCTATCGTGTGAATATTTAACCGCGGCGTCGTATCAGTTCTCATTCTTCCGACTTGAACGCCCAAATTTTTAATTGAGTTAATTAAATTCGCAGAATTATTTTGACCCATTGGCCCTGATTTAAATTCGCATTCGCCGACAAAAATTTTGCTGTCCAGATAAACGCCTCCGCATAAAATCAAAGCTTGAGTTTTATATTCTGAGCCATGACGGGTTTTAACGCCTGTAATTCGATTTTGGCTTTCGTCAATTAAAATCTCTGTTACTTCATCTTGATGTATATCCAAATTATTTTTGGACGTTAATAATTTTCGATAATAAGTGCTGTATAAAAACGGGTCGCATTGAGCACGCAAAGCCCTGACTGCCGCACCTTTAGACGTGTTGAGCCACCTAATCATTAACGTTGAAAAATCAGCCGCGTTAGCCTGTTCACCGCCAAGCGCACTAACTTCACGGACGAGATGACCTTTTGCGGGGCCTCCTATTGAAGGATTACAGGGCATTAAAGCGGTGTTATCAATATTTAAATTCAGCATAAGCGTTTTACAACCCATTTGAGCACACGCAAGAGCCGCTTCGCAACCAGCATGGCCGCCGCCTATTACTATTACTTGATATTCATCGTGAAACATTGTTAATTTAAAATAAAACCTCGTTTAAAAAATCTAAGCAAAAATTTTAGCACGGTGCTTATTTTTAATTGCCAGTGTATAATTCGCTCAGAAAACATGAAAACATCCTTAATATATTTTTTCAGACCTTCGATTATTCGGGGGTCTGTTTTTTGCAACTACGTTTACCACTACAAAAAAGCTTTTATAAAATTAGCCGAGCACTTTAAAAAATAGACTTTAACTTTTAAATAAAGTGTCAAATTTTTTGAGGCGGATTGTTTAATACAGTCTTGTATAAATTGCGCCTTCCGGTGTTAATTTGCTCTTCATTAAAAATATTTCGCCGCAAGTCCATTTAACTTCGGGCGGATTTTCTAATAACAAATTCATTTCGTCCGGCGTTGGAAACCTTCTTTGCTTTAACCGCGCCAAAGTAATATGAGTTTTAAATTTGCGCCGGTCAATTTCTAATTCAGCGTGTTCAAAAACTTTCGCATTGATATTTTTAGCAAGCACGGCCATGTTTTTATTCTCACATGATAAACAGACCACGCCCGCAAATGTTTCAAGTTTATTAAACGCAATTTCAAACGGCTCAAAATTTATCTCGTCCAACGCATTTTTTACACGTTCGATAATTTCAGGATTTTGCTCACCTAAAAATTTTAACGTTATGTGTAATTGATCGCGTGTCGCCCATTTGTAATCACGATTTCTCAAAATTGCCCCTGTCTCTCTGATGTAACGCATGATTTTAATTGCCTCGTCATCAGGAACAGGAGCGGCAATAAAGGAACGTATAAGCATTGAATTTTTAAATGAAGCTCACTAATTCGGACGTAGTTTTTCTCTGGAAATGCCTCTCTGTAGGAGCAGCGTCGTCCGCAGGATAACCAGTTGGGAATAATCCGATGATGTCATAATTCATCATTTCGGGAAATAATTTTTTGAGTTCAGGCTCGTCAAAAAATCCTACCCACGTCGAACCTAAGCCTAGTGAATAAGTTGCTAACATAATATGAGTTCCGACAATCGTAGCGTCAACGTCCTCAAAATTTCTATTGTCATAAGGACGAGTAAAAGCTTGTTCCGAATTTCCGCCAACGATGAAAAATAATTTTGCGTCAAAATGAGCAGGCGTTATGGTTTTAATTTTAGCGATAGCGTCCTCACTTGAGGCAACCCAAATTTTAAAAGGCTGAACATTTTTAGCAGTTGGTGCGGCGATAGCGACATCTAAAATTTTTCCGATTTTCTCATTTTCAACGGGTATATTTTTAAATTTACGGCACGAAAAACGTGATTTAGCTAACTCTGAAAAATCCATGTTTAATAAAAATCTCCTTGAATTAAAAAATTTATAATAACTTAGCCAATTATAATCTAAAAATGGAGGGTAATTTTTATGAGCAAAATTTATAATATTTACGGCAACGATGCTTTTACGATGACGCTTGAACTATTAAAAGCAGCGAACGCAATTTCATTAGTCTCAAATAATAATAAGACCGTCGCTTTAAAACCTAATCTCGTTGTTGCCGGAAAACCTGAAAACGGAGCAACGACACACGCTGAAATTTTGAGTGCATGTATCGAATATTTTAGAGCCAATGACATTCAAAATATAAGCGTTATCGAGGGCAGCTGGGTTGGCGATGAGACAATGAGAGCGATGAAGCGTGCCGGTTATGATTTAGTGTGTGAAAAATATAACGTGCCGTTTTTTGATTTAAAGCGTGATAAAGTCAGGAGCGTCAAAACTCAAATCGGAAACATTTCAATTTGTGAAAGAGCTTTAAACGCCGGCTTACTTGTAAATTTACCCGTCTTAAAAGGACACTGCCAAACCGTAATGACTTGCGCGTTAAAAAATTTAAAAGGTTGTTTACCTGATAACGAGAAGCGTCACTTTCATTCATTAGGACTTACGAAACCGATAGCGGCTCTTGGGGCTGTAATGCGTCCTCGTTTAAATATAGTTGACAGCATTTGCGGAGATTTAAGCTTTGAAGAGGGAGGCAATCCAATTTTTACAAACAGAATGTTTTTAGGCTTTGACCCTGTTCAGATTGACGCATACGGTTGTAATTTAATGGGTTTAGATTTAAATCAAGTCCCGTACATAAAATTAGCTCAGGACTACGGCGCAGGCGATATAAATTTTTCAAACGATGACATTGTAAATTTAAACGCTCCTGAAAATTCCAGCACATATCCTAGACCTTCAGGCACTGTAAAAAATTTAACACGCAATGTAATTGAAAATTCGGCCTGTTCGGCGTGTTATGCAAGTTTAGTGAGAGCTTTGCACGTAAATTCGAGAGGCCGTAATTTAAAAATTTGTATCGGTCAAGGTTGGCGCGGAAAAAATTTTGACGGCTTAGGAATTGGGAACTGTTGCAAGGGCGCGGCTAAAAATGTTCCTGGCTGTCCTCCTACTGCGAACGAAATTGCAAAAGCTTTTTAATACACCGGTGCAAAATTTGTCTCGTCTTCTTTAATGCGTTCGTTATAAAAAATTATTTGCTTGACGAGTGAGAGCGGTGAACCTTTTTGCAAAGATGCTTTCATCTCGTCAACACTTTTCTCATCGCCCTGAAATATAATTTCAACGCTGCCGTCTTCTAAATTTTCAACAGTGCCGGTTAAATTTAACCATTCTGCTTTTTGCCATGCCCAAGCCCTGAAGCCAACATGTTGGACGCGGCCTCTTACTATTGCTCTAAGACGTTTTAAACTCATGGCCAAACTCCGGAATTTTTTAAAAGTGTCTCTGTTTTCACGTCCCAACCTTTTGAACTCATCGGAGAGGCTGGACTTGGGTGCAAAATTTTTAATATAAAAACATTTTCGGGCGTACATTCCTGTAAACGTTCGTATGCAAAATTTCCAATTCCAATCGCAAATTTAGGGTTTAATAAAATTAACGTCTCATTTAACGCAGCGTTACACAACGAATATAATTTTTTACGTTCTTGACGTTTTAATTTATCAGGCGTTAAATTATGTTCTCCGATAAACATTAACGGACAGTAATTCAAAATAATATTCTCCGCAAAAAATTTCTCAGCTGTTAAAAATTTGTCTTGAATTAAAGTCCATAGCCTTTGTCCGCTGACTTCGTGTCTTCTGCATTTGAAACCTTGAATTAAATATTTCGGGTGTATGTGTTCCGGCGGAGTTATTTCAAATTCAGGGACGTGCAAAAAATTTTTTACCGCGCTAATCTCACCGAACGGAACTCCTGTTTGCGCCATACCGTAAGGGCCTGGATTCATTCCTACAAAAACGGCGTTAGTATTTTCGTGAGCAAACTTGTTAATATAAAATTCAAAACCGCTCCAAGCATATTTTAAAGGGTTATAAACGCATTCGACCGGTTGAAGGAATGTCAAAGCGTCAAGCTCAACGGATAAATTTTTATAAATTTCAAGAATTTTATTTGCTATCGTTGTCATTTGAACTATCCTTTTTAAATAATTCTCTGTCGTAAAGTGATACGGTATTGTCAATTTGAGGTTCGTCGCTTTCATAATCAAAAAATTCGTGTCTGTGCCTGTACCATAAAAATAAAGCTAATCCCGCTGTCAAAAAGCCTAAGCTTAAGCCCCAGATTATATAATCCATTCTGATAGCATTGCCAAAAAACGAAGTTCCATAACCTGCTAAAGCATATCCAAAAGCAAATACGCTTAACATCGAAAGGGTTGTAATAAATAATCGCATTTCCTAAAAAATACCTCCGTTAAAAAGTTCATGTTTTAAAAATTCCAGCGCGTATAATAATTCAAAATCTCAGGAGGTGCATAATTTGAAAAACGTAGCTTTTAAAAACATAAAATATTTTCCGGCCATGATTTTAATTTTTGCGCTTGCAATTTTTTTAACACCGTCAATTTTAAAAGCGCAATCTTTATGGGACGATAATGCTAATTGGTTTGCTGATGAGAGACCTGGCCGCGTTGGTGATATCGTCACAGTATTAGTTGACGAACGTACGGACGCTAAAGACGAAGCAACAATGGACGTCAGCAAAACAACAAATAACAACGTAAGCGACGGAACAGGTATTTTAAAATTTATTCGCGGTCTAACTTTTTCAAGCACTAACTCAAGCGCAGGCGACGGCTCAGTTGAACGTAAACATCACGCTACGGCTACGGTTGCATGTTTAGTAACTGAAGTTTTGCCGAATGGGAATTTAGTAATTGAAGGGACGCGCGATATTAGGACTAGTGAGGAAATTTTACAATTTCAACTAATCGGAGTTATTCGGCCTCAAGACGTTAACAGCGACAATCAAATTAGCAGTAAGTTGATCGCGAATGCTGAAATAGCTGTTAAAGGCCGCGGAATTATGTCAAGAACTCAGAAGGTTGGAATTATCACACAAGTTTTGCAGGCTGTATTTTAGGATTTAGATATCATGAAAAAATTTTTAACACTAATAATTTTATGCACGCTTTTTAGTTTTATAACGCCCGTTGAAAAAGTTTTTGCTATAAGTTTCACGGGTATGGATTTTTCAAACGTCAACCCTCGTGTAAGAATTAAAGATGTTGTCGAGTTAGAAGGTATGCGCTCAAACCAATTAAGCGGTGTAGGTTTAGTAACAGGCTTAAACGGTACAGGCGATAACTCAGCGATGACTGTTCAAATGATGCGTAACATGATGCGTAATTTTGGAGTAACACTTGACGCGCGTTCAGTTAGGACTAGAAATATTGCGGTAGTCTCATTAACTGCTACATTACCTCCGTATGTTCGTGCTGGTCAAACGATTGATGTAAACGTTAGCACAATGGGAAACGCTTCGAGTTTACAAGGCGGCGTATTAGTTCAATCACCATTAAGGGGAGCTGACGGAAAAGTTTACGCAGTAGCGCAAGGGCCTGTAATGGTTGGAGGTTTTCAAGCTCAAGGCGGAGGCGGTTCACGTACACAGAATATTCCGACTGTAGGACGATTGCCAGGCGGAGCGATTGTTGAACGTGATTTACCGAATGATTACACTCGCGGCGGTCAAGTAGCTTTATTATTGCGCGACCCTGATTTTACGACTGCTCAAAGGATAGCCGACGCAATAAACCGCCAGTTTGGAGCAGTAGCATATCCTTCAGACGCTGGACGGGTTGTTGTAAATTTACCAGCAGCATATTTAGCAGCACCAACAGCATTTTTAGCGAACATGGAGAATTTAGAGATTGAGCCTGACACTTCCGCTAAAGTTGCTGTTAATGAACGTTCCGGCACTGTTGTAATGGGCGGCAATGTAAAAATTAGTTCTGTAGCTGTAGCGCATGGCAATTTAACAATTTCAATCGAAGAAGACCCCAATGTTGTACAGCCTAATCCTTTAGGTGGCGGCGAAACAGCAGTTGAGCAACGTACAAATGTTACGGTAGATGAAGAAGGCTCAACAATGTTAGCTATGCCTGCAACAACGACCGTAAGAGATTTAGTTCGTGTATTAAATGCATTATCAGCAACACCGCGCGACATAATCGAAATTTTACAGGCAATAGACAGAGCTGGAGCTTTACACGGTGAATTAGTTACGATGTAAAAGGAGGCTAATTTTAAATCATGATAATCAATAATATTCGCACTGTTAACACCAATATTGACCCTGAAATTCACAAAACGGCTGAAGCTCAACAATTACAAAAGTCTTGTCAACAGTTTGAAGCAATTTTATGGTCAAAACTTTGGAAAGATATGCGTAAATCAGCTCTGTCAATCAGCGGTTCAGAAAGCGGGCGGCCTTTTCAACAAATGGAAGAATTATCGCTCGAAATGACGACTGATGATTTAATTCAACGTTCAGGCGGTGCAGGCTTATGGAAAGTTTTATATAACAGTCTGGCCGGAAAATTAGCAGCCGATAAAGACGCTCAAGAATTAAGAGAAGCTAACGAAAAAGAATTAAACTCATAAAATTTAACGGAAGGATTTTTAAATATGCAGACAGCTCTTGTAACAGGTGGTACAAAAGGAATAGGACTGGCTATTTCTAAAAAATTATTAAGCAACGGTTATTGTGTTATAGCAACTTATGCGAATGACATTAACGCTGCTGAAATTGCCGAAGAAGAATTT
>CAJODZ010000009.1 GCA_905233645.1 uncultured Synergistales bacterium
CTGCCCTTAAATTTTGGACAGGAGCAAAATTTTACTCTTAATTTTTAAATTATTTTAAGTCCGAGAAGTATTTAATTGTGCGAACCATTTGGCTCGTGTATGAGTTCTCGTTGTCGTACCATGAAACAACCTGTACAAGCGTATTGCCGTCGGGCATTGCTAATACTTTTGTCTGTGTAGCATCGAAAATTGAACCGGCTGTGCTGTCAATAATATCTGATGATACGATTTGGTCTTCGTTGTACTCAAATGATTCTGTCTCGGCTTTTTTCATAGCGGCGTTAATCTCATCAACCGTTACTTTGCCTTTTACAACTGCGTCAAGAATTGTCGTTGAACCTGTTGCTGTCGGTACACGCTGTGCAGCTCCGTTTAATTTGCCGTCTAACTCAGGAATAACAAGTCCGATAGCCTTCGCAGCACCTGATGAAGCAGGAACGATATTTTCAGCAGCAGCTCTTGAACGTCTTAAATCACCTTTGCGATGAGGCCCGTCAAGTACCATTTGGTCGCCGGTGTAAGCGTGAACTGTCGTCATGAAACCTGATACAACCGGAGCTAAATCGTTTAACGCTTTCGCCATAGGAGCAAGGCAGTTAGTCGTGCATGACGCGGCTGAGATAATCGTGTCTGACGGCTTTAAAATCTTATGGTTTACGTTGAATACAACTGTCGGTAAATCATTTCCAGCAGGAGCTGAGATAACAACTTTACGAGCACCGGCTTTAATATGAGCTTCGGCCTTCGCTTTTGACGTATAGAAACCTGTGCACTCTAAAACGACATCAACTTTTAATTCGCCCCATGGTAAATTAGCTGCGTCTTTTTCTTCGTAAATCTTGATTGTTTTGCCGTCGATTGTAATCGTTCTGGCCTCATCATCTGAAGTTACTTTGCCTTTGTAACGTCCGTGCGTCGTGTCATATTTTAATAAATGAGCTAACATTTTCGGGCTTGTCAAATCGTTAATCGTGACAACTTCGTAACCTTCAGCATTGAACATCTGACGGAAAGCTAAACGGCCAATGCGTCCAAAACCGTTAATAGCAACACGTACAGCCATAGTTAAAAACCTCCATTTAAATTATAAAAATTGTTAAATTATAAAAAAATTAAAAATAAAATAAATAAAACTAAAAAAAATCACTAAGCTAAATAAATAGCCGTTCGTTTAAATGAGAAATTATATTAAATTATAAGCCCTAATCCGTTATAACAAAATACAAAAAAGCCCGGAGATTGTATGATTTTTTCTCCAGGCTACGGGTTGGATTGTCGTAGAAAAATTTATAGCTAAAACTAAAACTACTGTAATAAGCTTAAAACTGATTGAGGCAACTGGTTCGCTTGAGCAAGCATTGAAGTTCCTGACTGGTTCAAAATCTGGTACTTCACGAAGTTCATCATTTCCTGCGCCATGTCTGCGTCTCTAATTCTGGACTCAGCAGCCGTTAAGTTGGAGCTTGTCGTTGTCAAATTGCTAATCGTGTATTCAAGCGAGTTCTGGAAAGCACCGATTTTCGCGCGCTGTGTTGAAACTTTGTTAATCGCCGCGTCAACAAGTCCGACTGCTTTTGAGGCCGCTTCACGCGTTGTAACGTTTACACCTGAAACTCCGAGTGATGCCGCTGTCATGTTACCGATATCAATCGCAATGTCTTCGCCTTCGTTTGCACCAATCTGATAAATCGTGCTGCTGTCAACGATATGTACAACTGCTTCGTACGGAGAGGTGTCGCTCTCTAAAATGAAGTTCTCTTCACTGTCGCTCCATGCTGCTTTAATACCGGCCATAGCGTTAAATTCGATGTCAATATTCTCGTGTAAAACGCCAATCAAATGGTTGTCCGAAACTTTGATGTTCGTAGCTATCGGTGTACCGGTGTGCGCGTCGTTGATTGATGCCAGGAATGCAGCCGCTGAACTTTCACGAACGACGTTAAACGCAAGTTTGTTAATTAAATCTTCGTCGCCGCTGAATGTTAAATTACCAGCTTCACCAGCTAATAATGACCTGAAAATGAACGTTCCGGGAACGGTCTCAAGTCCTTGCGTAGGCATATCTACACCCTGAGTTTTTTCAACGAATGTGCAGAATTTATCAGCTTCAGCCGCGTTAATGTACTGTGCTTGACCTAACTCGTTCGCGATAGCGTTATTGAATTTAGCCTGAACGTCGTTAAGAGTATCAGTAGCATAAAGTGTAATCGATGTTGACTGGCCGTCGCCCTGAATAATCGTAATGCTCTGCGGGTCATCAAGCATAAATACGCCGGAAGTGTTCCAGAATGTATTTAAATCGCGTAATTTCGTGTCGCCGGTTGCTGTCTTGCCGATGTAAGCTGTTGTGAAGCTCGCAAGCTCGTCGCCGTCGTTCTTAATTTCAAATGCTTCGTTGGTCGTAATCATAACGTCGCCCTGATAAGCTGTTCCGTTTTCGCCGTTAAGGTAATAATTTCTGAAGTGAATTTCCTTATTTCTGGCCTCGACCGAATTTAAATTATAGGTAATACCTTTAATGTCTCCATCGTCGCCGTCATTTCTGCAAACGTAGTAAGTTGTCTCGTCTGTCTCACTGTCAACAACGTTTTCGCTCTTCCATGTATAAGGCCAGTCAGGGTCAAGTTTAGCTTGAACTGTAACGCTGATGTCCGGGCTAATCTCTTCGGTGTCTTCATTGCTGTCAAGGTCGCCGCCGTTACCAACAACTGTTAAAACGAATTTCGCGCCTTTTGTGAAAATATCTTTGTATGATAAATCCGATGAAACACTGTCTCCCATGTTGAATGCAAGATGCATGGAGTCTTCATCTTCTGCGTCAACGTAATCCTCTTCGCCAAGTAAATCCGAAAGGTCAACGTTACCAAGAGCCTCACCCTGGTCGTTACGGCCAATACGTATATTCTCTTTTACATAGCTGTTTACAGAACCGTCAACGCCTAAAACGTTTGATTGAGCTTTTAAAATAATATTATTATCGGTTACAGACGTAATCTCAAATAAAATGCTCGCGTTATTTAATGCGTTGCTTGCGTCGATTGAGAACATGTTTTCAACTTCAGCGGCTAATAAAGCTCTTGTCTCTGTTGAGGCATCGTCATCTTCTACAGTACTGCCGTCTTCAGCCGAAATTCTCAAACCCTCTTCATTACGTGTAAAGCCATATGCCGCAGAAATATACGCGCTGTTTTCGGGAGCAAAAGCTTCCTGGCTGGCACTCACAACAAAGTTAGCTGCCGGTAATTCGTTGACTGCAACTTTTGTGATGCCGTCTGTGCTGTTAATGCTAACGTCCGTAATAACGTCCGGGTGCTTAATTGTCATTATCGTACTTTTCTGAACTTGACCCTGTCCTGTTTGATTGGGGTCGACCTTAATTCTGATTTTGTAGTTACCTTCAAATGATTTTTTCTGGCCGAACTGGTCAATTTCACGTAATGAACCGCGAACGAAGGCTTTAACGCTCAAATTACTCGTTGATACTGTACCTGCTGAACTGCCGTCAAGTAAACGCTTTTTGTTGAATTGTGTTGTGTTAGCTATTCTATCAATTTGGTCTTTAATCTGGTCAATTTCAAGCTGAATATAACTTCTGTCCTGGCTCGTTAATGTATCGTTTGAAGCCTGTACGGACAATTCACGCATACGCTGTAATAATGAGTTCGTCTCGCCTAAAGCACCCTCAGCCGTCTGTAACATCGAAACGCCGTCTTGAGCATTACGAATGGCCATTTCCAAACCGCTGATTTGTGAGCGCATCTTCTCACTGATAGCAAAACCTGCCGCGTCGTCTGCTGCTGAGTTAATTCTTAAACCTGTTGATAATTTTTCGATTGAGCTTTCTAACGCATTATTTGTTGAATTCAAAGCGTTGTAAGCTGTTGTAGCCGGAATATTATGATATATACGCATTTTTTAGCCTCCTGCAAACGGGTTCTCCTGAAATTTTTTAAACCCCGTCTAAAATTTTTAAAAATTAAAATTAAATTACATTCCTTTGTTGCGTTCTCTAAAACATTAAATCCGGCCTCCATGCCTGTTCAAATTATTTATCGGATTGAGAATTACAAACTTTACTTATTTGAAAAATTAAAAAATTTTTATCGCGCGTATATAATTTTCGGGTTAATTAAAATTTGCATAATATAAAAAGGATTTTTTAAACATGATAGCAATCATAAATTATGGTGTCGGAAATTTATTCTCGCTGCAATCATCGTTCAAAGCGATAAATTTCGACGTTGTAATAACTTCAAACCCCGACGAAATTTTAAAAGCTGACAAAATTATTTTGCCCGGAGTTGGTGCTTTTGGTGATGCGGCTGAAAAATTATTCTCTTCCGGATTAGCAGAGCCGTTAATTGAACAAGCACATAATAAAATTCCGATTTTAGGGATTTGCGTAGGAATGCAGTTATTATTTACAAAGAGCTTTGAATTTGGCGAACACAAAGGCTTAAATTTAATTCCTGGTTACGTTGACGCTATTGCAAAAATTATTCCGTCCGATTTAAAAATTCCGCAAATCGGTTGGAACGCATTAGACATTAAAAAATTTGACGGCGTTTTTAAAAATTCTAAACAGGGCGATTTTGTATACTTCGTTCATTCTTATAGTGCGTTCTGTGATGAAAAATATATTACTTCAACAACAGAGTACGGCGCGAAAATTACTGCTTCAGTTCAACACGAAAATATTTTCGGCGTTCAGTTCCACCCTGAAAAGAGCGGCGATGTTGGATTAAATATATTAAAAGCGTTTTGCGAGGTGTAAATTTTTATCATGATAATTTTTCCGGCGATTGATTTATTTGACGGCCAGGCTGTTAGATTATTCAAAGGCGATTATAAAAATATGACCGTCTACGATAAAGAACCCGTTAATACAGCTTTGAAATTTAAAAACTCCGGCGCAGAATGGTTACATGTGATTGATTTAGAGGGCGCAAAATCCGGAACAAGCAAAAATTTTGATGTCATCTTAAAAATTAAAAACGCAACTAATTTAAAAATTCAAACCGGCGGCGGCATTCGTGATTTAAAAATTGTTGAACATCATTTAAAATCAGGAATTGACCGCGTAATTTTAGGTACAGCAGCCGTAACTAATCCCGAATTTGCGAAAGACGCTGTTAAAAATTTCGGGGCTGAAAGAATTGCGGTCAGTGTTGATATAAATAATAATCAAGTCGCTATAAAAGGCTGGCAGGAAAATTCTAATTTAAACGCGCTTGAATTTTGCGAAAAGATTTCTAATGACGGCGTTAAATATTTAATCAGTACTGATATTTCACGGGACGGAACTTTAACGGGCGCGAATGTAAATTTATATGACACGCTTAAAAAAATAGCTGGCTTAAAAATTATTGCTTCGGGCGGCGTAAAATCGATTGATGATATTAAAAAGCTTGCTGAGTTAAAAATTTATGGCGCGATTATCGGCAAAGCTTATTACACAGGTAATATAGACATTAAAAACGCAATAGAGGTTTCAATTTAAATCATGATTACAAAAAGAATTATTCCATGTTTAGACGTTCGCAATGGCCGTGTTGTAAAAGGCGTAAATTTCAAAGAATTAAATGATGTAAATTCACCGGTCGAACTTGCAAAATTTTATTCAGACAACGGGGCGGACGAATTAGTTTTTTATGACATTACTGCTTCATCAGACGGGCGAAAAATTTTTACGGATATATTACGCGAGACTGCACAAAATGTTTTTATCCCGTTGACAGTCGGCGGCGGAATTTCGAGCGTAAAAGATTTTGAAAGAGTTTTAGGCTGCGGAGCCGATAAAGTCAGCGTAAACACAGGTGCAATAAATAATCCGTCTTTAATTCCTGAAGCAGCAAAATTATACGGTTCGCAATGCGTTGTAATTTCGGCTGATATAAAACGTGTCGGCAATCAATTTAATATTTTTGCGCGCGGCGGACGTGATGATACAGGGATTGAGGCTATTGAATGGGTTAAAAAATGTGTCGGCAATGGAGCGGGCGAAGTCGTTGTAAATTCGATTGACACGGACGGCGTTAAAAAGGGTTTTGATTTAGAGTTGCTCGAAAAAATTTGTGCTGTTGTGAATGTTCCTGTGATAGCGTCTGGCGGTGCAGGCTGTATTGAAGATTTTATAACGCTGTTCAAAAAAATTCCTGATGTTAGTGCAGGTTTGGCGGCTTCGATATTTCATTTTGGCGAAGTAAAAATTTATGTGAAAGATAATAATATTCTCGTCAGATTATAAATTAAATTTAACAGTCTCTAAAAATTCGGAGGCTGTTATTTTTTGCAACTACGTTTACAACTACAAAGAGCTTTTTAAAAATTAGTCCCTGCAAAATTTTTCAGAAATATTTTAAAAAACAAAGTGTCGATTTTTTTTAAGCCGTTAAAATTAAATCTAACCGCTAAAAATTTTTATGCATGTATATTTACGCCGATATTAAAATAATTTAGCGTACGTGAATTTTTAAATTTAATTTTTTAATCACAAGGAGTTTTTAAAAATATGGCTAATAATTCAGGAATTGGATATATAACTATCGACGGTAATGAAGGTTTAATAAGGGGCGCGCTCTTAGTTGTTGATGTTCGCGGTATCCCGTTAGATTTTAGATACACGGATTATATAAAACCTACAAAGCTTGAACGCATTTTGTATGGTAACGCTTTAGATACTTATTTAAAACAAGAATTGATTTTACAAAGTTTGTTGGACGCTGTAGAAGTTGAGCCGCAATTATGGATTTGCAGCGATATGAATTTATTAACACCGCTTAAAGAGAATGGACACGTTAAAGCTGTTCTCGTATCGGCTTCAACAAGACAACCGTTAGAAAATGTCGGCAGTATTGAAAGCACGAGCGAACCTAATGTTTTTTATTTGCAGGCTGACGGAGTTAGCGCACCGTTAAGATTAGTTTTTGCGGCCGGCACTCGTTCTGATGAAATTCAAAATTCGGCTGCTCTGTTAGTTGAGGCGGCTGGCACAATGGAAATTACAGAACCGTTCACTCGCATTCAAAAAGCTCTGGCCTCTCTTGCGTCCGGTACTGAAGGTTAATTTAAATTATGGCTTTTGAGCAAGTTAAAAATTTTGTATCAAGACATGTTTCGCGGCGAATTGATGTTAGATTTCATGATGTTCAAATATCGAGCTTCCCTGAAATTAAAACTAAGCGCGAAAAAATTTCCGTCTACCCTTTAAAAGCTAAAACTCAAGTTCAGACGATAAAGCCGCTTGATTTTAAAACTGAATTAGAATGCAAAGTTCAGGGCTTTAAATTTGAACAGGGTTTATTAAAAGTTAGAGGCGGTTTTATAAAGCTTTTTACAAAATATGATTTCAAAATTCGTAAAGTCGAAAAGATAAAACCAGTGCGCCCGAAAAATTCTTTGCGTCAAATTATTACTATTCCTCAAGAAAGAATGAACCGGATTAAATGGCAAAAACTTCGTCCGAGAGTTGCGCCTGGTGAAATGGTTATTGCTTGGTACGGACCTATTGTTGAAAGTGCCGTGTTAAAATTAGTGTTGAATAAACAGGCCGGAACGTTGTTAATTTGGTACGACAGCAGAAGCAGAAAATTTAGCACACGCGGTTTGTTTTTATGTCGAAAGTTAGAATCCGGCTCGCGTCCTGAATGGCGATGGGTCTAAAAAATTTTTAAGGAGAATTATTTAAAAATGGAACCCCTTGAGGGCAATGTAAGCGTTGGCGAAATTCTTGACTGTGTTGTTGAGCAGGTTATGCCGTATGGAGCTTTTGTCCGTATACTTAAAACAGGTCGTAAAGGAATGATACACATTTCTGAACTTGCTTTTAATTACGTAAAAAATATCGGTGATGTAATTTCAGTTCAAGACAAAGTTAAAGCTAAAGTCATTAAAATTGATGAACGTGGACGAGTTGATTTATCGATTAAACAACTTTCAGAACGTCCAGCGGCTAGAGAGCATCAACCTTCTTCAAATCGTGAAAATCAAAATCGCGAACATCATGAAAATCGTGATAGCCGTGAAAATCGAGAAGCGCGCGTAAATAATTTTAATCATAACCGCAATAATAACCGCAACTTCAATAACCACAATAATCACAACCGCAATAATAATAATTATGAACGTGAACGCGAAATTGAACACGAACACGAACGCGAAAGAGAAGAGCCAGACACTTTTGAGAAGAAAATGGCTTCATTTATGAAAATCAGCGAGGCCAAGCTTACGGATCTTAATGCCAGAAATTCCGCGAGGTCGGGGCATGGCAGGAAAAATAACAGTAATTCGAGAAACACTAATAAATTTTAATCAAGCTAATAAATTCGGGAGTTGGCCAATAAAATTAAAAAGCCTCACTCCCGTTTCAAGTTTTGATTTAAAATTCCTGACACAAATTTTTGCAAAGCATGGCCGGAAGTTTGAGCATGATTTAATTTTATGTTCGGCGCGGCGCTGTAAATATAATTTCATTCAAGTGTTATTATGCAAATCTTTTGACGCTCATTTAAAACCATTTCCAACAAATTTTTGGCTGACATGTCCGTATTTAATTTACCGTGCTGCAAAACTTGAGGCGCAAGGCGGAGTAAAACAGCTTGAAAATTTTTTAACCGCGCACAATAAATTCAAAGACTGGG
Organism: uncultured Synergistales bacterium; assembly: GCA_905233645.1. Lineage (GTDB taxonomy): Bacteria > Synergistota > Synergistia > Synergistales > Aminobacteriaceae > JAFUXM01. The sequence goes on from CAJODZ010000009.1 coordinate 8,640, forward strand.
ATAAATATAACCGTGGTCACAGTCTTTTAAGAATGAGCCTGATAAATTTCCGAACGAGAGATTTTTTACGCAAGCACAGACCAAAAATTTTTAACGCTCTAAAATCAAACGGTATCGGCGGCATAAAAACACGTCCCAACGAAATTAAAATTAAGTGTTTACATTTGCAGACGGCTTCATTTTTAGCGTTAGACTATCACCCAGCTGAATTATGGCTCAAAAATAACGGGCTTATAAATGATTGTAACTGTGAAAATTATTGCTGTTGATAAGTTTTAAAAAATATTTTTGCAAAATTAAAAAATCCTAAGCCGTTTTTTACGTCAACATACATCTAATAATTAAGGGTAAATACAAATCGCCAAATGAAAATTTTTATGCGATAATGACCAGCACAAACCGTTCAGAAAATTTTGCAGGTGTGAAATTACCCGCTTGTTTTTAAAACCGGAAAGGAGTTTTTGCTGATGATTCAAAGACTACACCGCAGCGATCTTGGAAATTCATTAAGGACGCTGATGGAGAATGACCCCGCCTTTCGTCCAGTGGCATATTTTTCGATGGAAGTCGGCTTGAAGGAATCGATCCCCACATATTCAGGAGGACTCGGCGTTTTAGCGGGTGATATTCTGAAGAGTGCCGCCGATTTAGGAGTACCAATGGCCGGAGTAACGCTTTTATATAAAAAGGGCTATTTCGTTCAGGAATTTAATCAGGATGACTGGCAAAAAGAGAAACCCGTAGTTTGGGACCCATCAAAAGAATTAACAATGTTGCCAAACCGCGTCAAAATAAGTGCTCAAGGGCGCGAGGTTCAAATTGCTATTTGGGTTTATGAAATAATCGGCGCGACGGGTTATCCGTTACCTGTTTATTTCCTTGATACAGATATTGAACCCAACCACCCAGACGACCGCAAATTATGTTGGTATTTATACGGAGGCGATAATCGTTACAGATTATGTCAAGAGCTTATTTTAGGTGTTGGCGGTTTGCGTGCGTTGAGAGATTTGGGCTACATGAATATTGATACTTTCCATTTGAACGAAGGCCATGCAGGATTTTTAACGTTAGAGCTTATGCGTGAGCTTGGTTATTATGACCCCGATAAAATTCGCGACCAGGTTGTTTTCACGACACATACACCAGTTCCGGCAGGACATGACTATTTTGAGTTTAGCATGATTGACCAGGTTTTCCCTGATGAAGCGCGCAGCACAATTCACAAAATGATGCCCAACATGCCCGGAGTTTCAATGACTGAATTAGGTTTACGCTACAGCCGTTACGTTAATGGTGTTGCTAAAAAACATGCTGAAGTTAGTAATGCAATGTTCAAAATGGAGACGGTTGACTGGATTACAAACGGTATTCACCCCACAACATGGATTAGCTCAGGAATGCGCAAGCTTTATAATAAGCATATTCCAGGTTGGGAGTTAGACCCAGGCCGTTTAGTTCAGGCGTTGACAATTCCAAAAGATGAATTATGGGCGGCACATCAAGCAGCGAAATTAAGATTATTTGCAAGAATACTTGAAACTAACGGCGTACAGCTTGACCCAGATGTATTAACATTAGGCTTCGCGAGAAGAGCTGCAACTTATAAACGAGCAGATTTATTATTAACGGATATAAATCGTCTTAAAAAGATTGCTGGTAATAAGCGTGTTCAGTTCGTTTTCGCAGGGAAATCTCACCCACATGATGACGGCGGCAAAAGATTATTACAAAAAATCCGTAAGGCGTCGCGTGAGCTTGAAGATGATATCCCAATAGTGTTTATTGATAATTACAATATGGAAATTGCGTCGTTATTAACTCAGGGTGTAGATGTTTGGTTAAATACTCCTGTTAGACCAAGAGAGGCCAGCGGAACGAGCGGTATGAAATGCGCAATGAATGGCATTATGAATTTCAGCGTGCTTGACGGTTGGTGGATTGAAGGTTGGATTGAAGACGTTACAGGTTGGTCAATCGGTCCTGAACCCGTTGAGACAGAAGCTAACTGATGAAAGTCTTGACGCAAACGATTTATATGAAAAACTCGACCAAAAGGTAATACCCACCTATTATAAAAATCATGAAAAATGGGTGGATATGATGCGCCACACGATAGCATTAGACGCGAGCTTCTTTAATACACACAGAGTAGTTCGTGAATATGCGTCGAAAGCGTATTCGATAGACTTTAGAGGAATGTAAAAAGCAATAACGCAATAATTATTATTGAAAGGAATGTATTTTTAAGAAGCCATGACTAAAGGCAACAGGTTAAAAGTGCTGTTTGTAACAACGGAACTCGCTCCCTTTTCAAAAGTTGGGGGGCTTGGAGATGTAGCCGGTTCGTTACCCAAAGCGTTAAGTCAGGCCGGTGTCGATGTCCGTGTTGTAACTCCTGCATGGCCCGGTGTGCTTGAGAAAGTCGCTGAATCGGGATTAAAAACCACAACTTTGAAAACGCAAGTTTATGCGGCTTATGACTGGCGTATACACTCTGCTACGGTTATCAAAGCTGAAGTTAAAGGAGTTCCGACGTATTTTTTAAAATCCGATGATTACGCTGGCGATATGTATCCCTCGCAATTAAATTATTGGACTGCTTCGCCTTTTGCTGTATTTTGTATGCAGGCGTTAGAGTTAAAAAATGCTGTGGACTGGGAACCTGATATTTATCATTGTCATGATTGGACTTCAGCATTTTTGCCGTGTTCGTTAGCTTGGCATCGTTATTATCGTCAAGTTGGTGGCCGGAGCATTATGACTTTGCATAACGTAGCTTATCAAGGAATTTTTGAACCGTCGCCGTTTTTGGAAGCGTCAGGGCTTGAGCCTTGGAGTTTCAGCTCGTCAACAATGGAATTTTACGGACAAGTTAATTTATTAAAAGGCGGTATCGTTGCGGCTACGGCTGTTACGACTGTTTCGCCAACGTATGCCGGAGAAATTCAGACGTATGAATCGACGCGCGAGCTTTCAGGAATTTTATATCAGCAAAGAAGTAAATTACGCGGCATTTTAAACGGACTTGACACAAAATATTGGGACGCTGAGAAAGATAAACTAATTCCCAAAAATTTCAGCGTCAAAGATTTAAAGGGTAAATCAGCCTGCAGAAGAGAATTATTAGAGCGTGCTGGTTTTGACACCGGAACGGACGCGCCTATAATCGTCGGGGTCAGCCGTCTTGTTGAGCAAAAAGGCTTTGACCTCGTTCTGAACGGAATAAATGAGATAAAAGCAATGGGCGCGAAGTTAATAATTTTGGGGTCGGGTCAAGACTGGATTGAGAATGGATTAAACCAGGCAGCTGAAGCAAATCCCGACAGCATAAAATTTTTCAGGGGTTACGATGAGCCGTTATCACATGTTTTATATTCAGGCGGCGACATATTTTTAATGCCGTCAGTTTTTGAGCCGTGTGGTTTATCGCAGATGATTTCGATGAGATACGGGACAGTTCCTGTAGCTCGTGAAGTTGGAGGCTTACGCGACACTGTATTTGATGTTGACAGACCTGAAGGCGGTAACGGATTTACTTTCCAGACCTGCGACACTGAAGGCATGTTATGGGCATTGAGGCGCGCTGTTGAGCGTTACCGTAATAAAGATGCCTGGCAGGAAATAATGCTTGAAGGAATGCGCGAAGATTTTACTTGGGATAAATCAGCTCTGTTATATAAAGAGTTATACGAAGATTTGATGCAATAATAGTTAAAAATTTTTCCTCCTGTTGAAAGCCCGTTTGATTAAAAAATTTTTGACAGGAGGAATTTTTTTATAGACATTTTCAAATTTAAAAGGGGGATTTTTCAGCATGTACACAGGCAAACACGGACGAGTATTAGGAATAGTCTTAGCTGGCGGCAAAGGTGAACGCTTAATGCCTTTAACCCGTTACCGTGCGAAACCAGCGGTATATTTTGCGGCGAAGTATCGTATTATTGATTTTGCTCTATCTAATTTAATCAACAGCGGTATTTACTCGGTATATGTTCTTGTCCAATTTAAGAGCCAGTCCTTAAATGAACATATCGAGCGCGGCTGGCAGTTTGGCGGAGCTATGAGGGGTCGTGACTTCTTTGTAACATTAGTTCCTGCTCAGATGTGGAGCGGTGAGCATTGGTTTCAAGGGACGGCCGACGCTGTTTATCAGGCAATGCATTTAATCACCCGTTACAGAGCTGACAGAGTTTGTATTTTTGCGGCAGACCACATTTACAAAATGGACGTTGACCAAATGTTAGCGTGGCACGTTGCTCAAAAAGCAGATGTTACGATTGCGGCGAACGTTGTTCCAGTTGAGGACGCTACGCAATTCGGCTGTATCAGAACTGACAAGAACGGCAGAATTTTAGAGTTCATGGAAAAACCTGCTAACCCTCCTGAAATTCCAGATAAACCCGGTTATAGTTATGTCTCAATGGGAAATTATGTTTTTGAGCGTAAAGTACTTGAGGAAGCATTAAACTCAGACGCTATGCAAGAGACGAGCCATGATTTTGGTAAAGACATTATCCCGAACTTAGTTGAGCACGGAATGAAAGTTTGCGCGTATGATTTTTCGACGAACGTTTTGCCTCATCCAAGTGCAGAAATCGAATTAGTTCATCAATGGCGCACTGATAAACCGTATTGGCGCGACGTAGGAACTTTACAAGCTTACTGGCAAGCGCACATGGAGTTAATAGGCCATGAATCCGAAATGACGCTTTATAATCCTATGTGGCCGATTAGAACTGTATCATTTGGTGATCCCCCGTCCTATTGTTATCCTGACAGCGGCCATGAATGCAATATTAACCGTGTTATGTTGTCAGAAGGCAGCCGTATTTTTGGTGCGTCGGTAACAAATTCAGTTTTAGCGCGTAACTGTTTAATTCAGGCTGGTTCAGTAGTCGAAGAGAGTATTATTGGCCATGATGTTGTCATAGGTCGTAATTGCCGCATTAAAAAAGCGATTATCGACGGTCATAATATTATTCCGGACGGAACAGTAATCGGCGAAGACCCAGAACAAGACGCGAAAAATTATTATGTTGATCCAAAATCGGGACTTGTTGTTGCCGGAGTACCTAAAGCGTTTTATCAATCAGGTAACGACGACAGTGAAGAGGCCGCGAGCTGGGATTCAATGGGCTAAAGAACGTTTTATAAATTTGAAAAATTTTACCCCTCAGTTCAAAGCTGAGGGGTTTTTGTTTAAATTTTTAGAATGGCTGAATTTCGCTAAACGTAATTTTTAAATTTGAGGCATAACATTTTAGGCCAGCGCCTTTTAAATTTGCGCCGTAAAATCTGATTGATTTGACACGCTTAATATTAAAATCGCCGTTCATGAATTTTTCAAAGTCGTTCATGTCTAATAAAATATTGCTAATGATTACGTCGTTGTTTAAATTATCAGGGACTACGCGCCTTTTTTCTATAGTCCCGTCGTAATATTCAATTTCAGCGAAAACACTTGGAATATAAAATAACGCTTTCATAATTTTCCCAAATAAACTCAATTTAAAATCTACGCGCATTGTGCAAAATTTATCAGCCGGAATTTCGATGACTTCACTTGAATTTATTTCGCGCGTTTCAAACTCTTTAAGAGCTTTAATTTTGGGGGTTGAACGTTCAAGCAAGAATATATTATTTTTAGGGTCATACAATTTAATTTTATAATGCGAATATATTGCAAGCCAAGTCGATGGACATTCAATCAATGAAAATCTTCCGTCTATAGCACCCATGTTAAAAATTAAAAATTCCGGAGCTTTATTATCATCATTAAAAAATTCAGCATTCAAATTATCAAGCCATGGTGTATATGCGCTATAAGCTTGAAAAATCGGCATTGCTTTAAAATTTTCAGGGCTATCAAATGAATATGCAAGCTCAGTAGGGTAAATAGAATAAGTTTTACCTTTAATAGCTTCCTTAAAATCATTATTTAATTTTAATTCACGAGCATCAACTATTTTACTGACCTTAACGATTGACTTTACATTATCATAAAAATGCACAAAAGGGTTTGTAAACGGATTATTTGACGAAATTAAAAACATAAACGCGAACAAATAATAAGTGTGCTTACGTTTTATGCTGAGTACATTTAAATTCAACGGCATAAATAAAATAAACAACGATAAATAAACGCTCAACGCCGGAACTATTATCATGTGCCGAACAAATAATAAATGTTTCAAAGCCATACACAGCGGAAATAAAAATAAAAGCGTTATTGCAACGTTTTTAAGATTAAAAATTTCAGGCCATGCAAATTTTTTAACGAAATAAATAAAAATAAACGTATAACCAATCAAAACAGGTACAAACGGTTTATTAAAAGGCATTCCCATAGCTGAAATATAACCTGTTGAAATTTCTGATGCACCTTTTATATAAAAATATAATTCGTTTAAACTTGGGTTATAAATTAGCCATATAACTAAAAATATAGTTGGAACTGATATCATTCCGGCCATGTATTGAAAAATTTTGTCCCGCCGTATAAAAATCGCGGTAAAACTAAAAATAAAAAGTAATGCTAAATTCGCAGCACCTGAATTAAATTTCGTAAACGCTGAAAAAATAGTAATAAAAACAGCAAGCCAGTAAAAAATATTATTTCCGCCGTTCAGACAAATTAAAAGCATTGTCAAAATCAAAATAGTGAGTATATATTCAGGAAGTATCCAACCTGTTAAATAAGCGTAATATAAAAATACTAACGCAACGAAAATGTTACTGACATGTGAATTTAAATGCTCAAGTTTTTTTGAAAATAATGCATATGAAAAAGTGAAGCAAGTTAGTAAAGTAATCGCACACCAAAAATAAAATGCAAATTGTGTTAGATTTACGTCAACATTGCAAAATGCAAACAACCAACCTAACGGCCCATAGGTAAAAATAATATTTTTCCCCCATAATCTTCCTTGAGAGAAAAATTTATTAACAGCATACACCCACGACGCATCAAGGCCGCTGACTACATTGGATACATTGAAAAAAAACGCTAAAGCTCCGAATAATGCAATATAAAAAATTTTGACAGCATTTAATTCGATTTTTGCTAAAAATTTTTTCATGGTGAGTTTTATATTCCTTTGCTACTTAAAAATTCTTTTAAATCCGACACTAAACGATTTGAGAAACCATTTAAAATATGACGGTAACCAAGCAATTATTTTAAATCGTGATTGACCATTCGTGCGGTCATGCCATGTTGTTGGAACTTCAGAAATATTTAATCCCATTGAATAAGCTTTCACAACAAGTTCAAGCCCTAATTCAAATCCTCCGTTACTTTCGATTTTAACGGTGTTTAAAAACTCTTTGCGGTAAAGTTTAAAACTGTTCGTCGCGTCATTAGTTGGAACTCCAGCAAAATAATGCATGATTAAGCACGCCGTTTTTGACATTAAACCTTTGATGAATGGCCCTCCGATTTGAGCACCGCCTTTCATGTAACGCGAGCCACAAACTATTGCAGAATTATTTTTTTCAGCAATGTCGAGCATTTTATTTATTGTTTCGGGGTCATCTGACATGTCGGCCATAGTTACGAGCGCATATTTTGTGTTTGCATATTCAAGTCCTGTTTTAATTGCATTTAAAGCACCGCGCCCGTATTTATTTTTAACAAGCTTAATTTCAGGTACGGTGTTTTTAATTTCATTGACCGCCGGAATAGTGTTATCTTCATCAAAATCGTAAACAATTAAAATTTTTAAATCATGCTTAACAACCTTTTTGATAGCCAAAGCCAGCGGTTTTATATTTTCGCCTTCGTTATAAACAGGAATTACAATGCTTAATAACGTGTTAGATTGCATCATTTTTAATTTGTTCTCTTATCCAAGGAATGACTTCATCTAGAATTTGTGAGAGCGTCGTTTCAGCTTTGAAGCCTAATAATTTTTCAGCTTTCTCAACTGACGGAACTCTATTTTGAACGTCATATTTAAAAGGCTCATCACTAACATAGTTAAATGGAATTTCATCACCGTGAATTTTTTGCCAGATAACTTTTGCAAGCTCTAAAACACTTGTTGAAACGGGCGTAGATAAATTGAAATCCTGATTTATTGCGTTATCGCTTTCAATACACTTTCTAATTCCGCGTGCTAAATCTCCGCCGTAAGTGTAATGCCTGACTTGATTGCCTTTGCCTAAAATGTGTAAAGGATTTTGCCCCTTAAGAACTTTTTGAACTAAATCCGGTACAACGTGGCTCATCGCGAGTTTTATATTTCCGGATAATATTTCACTATCACATAACGCACGTTTTTCACCAGTTCCAACACAATTAAACGGTCTAATAATCGTATAAGGCAGTCCGTATTGTTCAAATGCACCTTGAGCGTAATATTCACAGGCTAATTTTTGAAAACCGTATGTGCTTTGAGGCGGCGGACATTGTCTTTCATCACCTTCGACGCTTGGAAATTTCTCAGTGCTTTCAAAAACCATGCTCGAACTTAAGATATTTATCTTCCTCAGATGTTTGTTTTTAAAAGCCCATACAGCCGCGTCAAAGGTTGAAGCAGTAATGCGTTCGTTTTCAGCAAGTAAATCATAAGCAAAGCGGTGAAAATAAGGTATTCCGCCAATCATCGCCGCAGCCCCTAAAACTTGGTCGCAGTCTGAAATTAACTCTTTCATTAAGTCAACGTCTTTAGCATCGCCCTGAACAAATTTATAATTCGGGTGATCGTCGTACGATTTTTGAACAGGCCCGTACTTTGAAAAATTATCAATGCCGACAACTTCATGACCGCGTTCAAGTAAATCTTCTACCAAATAACCGCATATAAAACCAGCTGAACCTGTAACTAAAATTTTCATGCTTATTTATTCCTCCAAACGTTCCAGCAATCGACAAAAGGAACATCAATTTTTAAATCTAAATACTCTTTATGAGGTACGCCCAAAATAACACCGTCAGCACGTTTTAAAATTTCATCAAGCGGTTCAGTGTTTAAATAAGGGTCATGAATTAACGGGATGGCCATTTTAAACTCAAGGACTTTTTTAACTTTAAATGAGAGACTTTCTCGCGTGTCGTCATTATTAGCTTTGAATGCCATACCTAAAATTGCGATGTTTTTATCTTTCAAGCTTTGCATCTTCTTTTCAAGCTGACCAACTACGAAATCAGGTAACCCCTCATTAACGAGCATTCCCGCTTGGCCTAAAAAGAATTTATTGTTGTAAAACGCTGATAATTGCATTGTGTCCTTAAATAAACACGGTCCAGCAGCAAAACCTGCACGTGCAAAATGTTTAGCTCTAGGGTAATCATCAGAAAGTGCGTCTAAAATTTTATAGAAATCATAGCCACGCTCTTCGACCATCATATAAAATTGGTTAGCTATAGCAAACTCAAGATAACGCCAAGAATTAGTCATCAATTTTGCGAGCTCGGCCTCTTCTAATTCGAGTTTAATAATTTTGGGGGCAATATTGCTAAAAATTTCCGAAGCTTCCTCAAATGCTTTATCGTTATTTGCTGAAACGAGCTGAGGCAACGTGAAAATTTCTTCAATGCCTTTACCTTGTACAATTCTTTCGGGACAGAACGCTAATTTACACGGCGCATTAAAACTTTTTACGAGCATATTTTCAACGACTTTAGACACACCTGGGAAAATCGTACTGCGTAAAATTATTAGCTGGTCAGGATTTAAATACGGCAAATATAATTTTATGACTTTGAGAACATCGTTAATTTTAGGATTTAAATGTTCGTCAACTGGAGTACCTGTAACAAAAATAACCGCATCAGAATTTTTAACAGCGCTCATATCCTTTGTGGCTCTTAATTTTTTATTAGCTAAGCATTTTTTTAAAAGCTCTTCCGCGCCGGCTTCTTGAAATGGGACGCAACCACTGTTAATTTTATTTATAACGTCGTCGTTTATATCAACAAGAGTAATATTACCCTCTGTATTTTTACCGAAAGATAGGGCTACTCCCAATGGGAAACCAACATGACCGCAGCCACCGATAATGCAAATTTTTTTCATGATAATAATTAAAAACCTCCTAAACTTTATAAATTTTAGCTCATTATTAGTTTTCGGAGAGAAATAAATATTTTTAACATAAAAAATCCCCCCGTTATAATTTTCTGCGGAGGGAAATTTTTTAAATATATTCTAGAAAACTGGATTATTTTACAAAAGAGTTATACCAGTTTTCGCGGCCAATGAGTTTAATGAGTTCAAGCTGCTGTCCGCCCCAGTACATGTCCTCTTCTTCGTCCTTGTAATAATCTTTGAGCATGTCGTAGGTCGTGACATCGCATTTCGCTGTTTCCATGATACCAGCAAGCCACGCTAAACCGTCTTTTGAGACCTGTAAATCATATTTCACAAATTCGAGCGCGTCGCAACAAACAGGAGCGTCTTTTTTATCTCCATTCTTGACTTCTCCGCCTAAATCTAAAATTCTATCGACGCACTTAATGACATAGCCTCTTTCTTCTTCGGCATGTTCAGCGTATTTGTCAGCTAACTTTTCTAAACCCTGCGATGCAAAAATTCTTGACTGAATTGCATGTCCGTCGGCCTGTTGGGCAAGCTGAGTTACAATTTCCTGAAGTCCTGCAATAATTTTTTCTTTGTCTGACATAGTGAACTACCGCCACTTATAGAAGATGGCAGCTTCCTTTAATCCTCCTAACCTGAATACTTCTTAGCCTTCAGGATTTCGTTTTACAGGAATCAGTTTATGAGGCTAACCCTTCCCTACGCTCCATAGGTACTGTTACCTTACGGGCAACATTTGAAAACCTGCGTGGCATTATACCATACAGGCAATTCATCTCCCACTTGAAGAAGTGGGAGTCTTCTTGCTAGTTAATGATAAAAATTTCTGGCTCAAGCCGAGACATAAAAGCACCAGAAAATTTTATCATGATATCGTTCATTTCTTCGCTGGTTGATTTAATTGCGTGCTTTGGACATCTGTTTACGCAAGCAAAACAGCCAATGCATTTATCAAGGTCAAATTTTTTATTCTCAATGTCAATAGCGTCAACCGGACAATGACGAACACAAGTTTTGCATTTTATACAAGCGTCTGAAATTATTTTTAATTTATATGACGGCGGAAGCATATACGGTTCATCGGGGTGTTCTTCACGATAAGCAATAATTTGATTGCCTGCTTCAGCAGATGACCAATTTGTTTTTGGCATTGTGTGAAGATTTAAATCGCCGCTCAAAACTTTTTCATAAGCACGCTTGCCGAAATCTAACATAATTTTTTCGTCTTCAGCATCAGGCCGTCCGTCTCCAAGTTCAGGACTTATAGAATGCCTGGCTATAAAAGCTCCCAACGCCGCAACTTTGAAACCCTGTTTTTCAGCGCGTGAGAGCATTTCGTTAAGAGCTATCCCGTAATAACCGTTGCCATAAGTTATAACACCAATAAAAGGCGTATCATTAGCATTAAGACAGGCAAAAATTTTATCAAGTTGCATTAAAATCAGTCCGGCTGTCATAGTTCCGAAAATCACTAAATCACCGCTGTCAAAATTGTAATCTTTCTTGCGGCTTTCTACACTTAAAAGGTCGTGAGTTTCAACGGGAATATCTTTGATTGACGACGCAATCTTTTTGACGATTTTCTCACTTAAACCGCTGGGGCTGAAGTAAACTAAATGCAATTTTTTAATTTTCTTAGCCATTAGTCCAACCTCATTATTATTTTTTCTTCAAGATTTTTATAACCTTCGGGCGTGTGCGTTGAAAGATAAATCGTAGGATTATTTTTAATGAATTCGCGAACTCTATTTAATGTATCGCGCGCAGCTTCTAAATCCTCAAAGACGATTGATAATTTATTTTTCTTTAATGCCGTGTCATTGTAAGTTACGTCGCCGTGAAGCATGTAATATACGCCGTCGTCGCCCTCAACTATTACGATACTGTTACCTTTAGTATGTCCGCGTGCTTTGATGAAATAAATTCCGTCTGCGATTTTTTGAGAGTGTTCAAAATTTTTATATGCGCCGTCTGTATATTCGCATCTGATAATATTTTCGCCAGTCAATTTCAAAGCGTCCGCGTCTTCAGGCCCGATATAAATTTTTGCGTTCGGGAAACTTTTAAGCTCGCCTGTGTGGTCAGGGTGTTTATGAGTAACGAGAATTTTTGTAACCTGTTCTTTTTTGTAACCGAGAGCCTCGAATCCTGCAACATAATCATTAACTTTACGATAGCCCTTAAACTCTTGTTCAGCAGGCAAGCCCGTGTCAACTAAAATAACCTCTTTGCCAGTGTCAATCAAAAAATTTTGAAGGCTTGCCGGATATGTAACATCATGTCTTCCGTCGCTCTTATTTTCTCCGCCGAATAAAAAATCTTCCGCAAAAGAACCGTCATCATAAAGTTTTACTACTTTTATTTCCATAATAGTTTTACCCCCTAAGAACTATAACGAAAATTCTTTGCTCTCGCCTGTCATCGTTGAGCAAACAGCTTTCCAAGTATCAAGATAAAAAATTTCAAACTTCCCGTCGCCGACCGAATACATTTTCGATAACGAAGGCATAACTTCAAGAGCTTTTTTCTGAGTTTCGGACGTTGTAGCAAATTTAACCGTACCTGTTATTCTCATTGTGTTAAATTTTTCATCGGTACACGCAATTTCAATTTTTGGATTAGCAACAAGCTGTTTATAAACGGGTTTTTTATTTGATGTACAGAAAGCTAATTTGCCTCCGCAGTCCATAACAAAACCGAAAGGTCTAACGTGAGGCTGGTCTTCGTCAACAGTGGCAATATAAAAAATTTTCGCGTTCTGTAAAAATTCTAATACTTCTTTCATAGCGATAACTAAACTCCTTAATTTTTATTAAAAATTTTTGGCGGAAAATGGAAGTTACCGATAATTTGTATTTTGGCAAACAAACAACCTCAACGTTACAGCTCAATACGGCGTAAGCTTAAAGATTTATGTTAGCTCAATCATTAAGGGAATTGGAAGCCGATAATTTGATTTCCAGACACCAATATAACGAAATACCTCCTCACGTCGAATATACTTTAACAGAAAAAGGCCGCAGCTCTTTGAGTTTCGTAACGGAGGCGGCAAAATGGGCTGTGGGAGAAATGGGTAATCAAAATTTGTGTCCGGACTGCGGAAAATGTATTTAATTCAAAGATTTTATATTTACTGAGAAATATTTTTAAATTACATTTGTGCGGCGATGCTTGCTTTTTTTAAACGAACGAGAATTTTTAATGCTTGCATTGGCGTTGTGTTATCAGTGTCCAAATTTATAAGCTCTTGTATTATTGCGTCCGTATCTGTTGAAAAAATCGAAATTTGACGGCGTAATGCTCTCTGCTCTAAAACAGGTTGTGCATCAGGGATTTTCGATGGCTCAAAATTTCCGCTCTCAAAAATTTTTAATAATTCAAACGCACGCCCTAATACTGAATTTGGTAAACCGGCTAAACGTGCTACTTCAATCCCATATGAACGCGAAGCCGCACCCTCTTTAACGTGATGTAAAAATATTATTCCGTCGTCGCCTTCTGAAACGGCCATGCTGTAATTTTTAATGCCCTGTAATCTTTCCTCAAGGCATATTAACTCATGACAATGCGTAGCAAATAACACACGCGCTTTTGATTGTGAGTGTAAATATTCCAAAACTGCCCACGCTATGCTCATGCCGTCATATGTTGCTGTGCCGCGTCCAATTTCATCGAGAATTATTAAGCTCCGGTCAGTCAAATTATTTAAAATATTCGCCGTCTCTAACATCTCAATCATAAATGTACTATTGCCACGTACTAAATCATCGTGCGCCCCAATTCTCGTAAACACGCGGTCAATAATTCCGATTTCGGCACTTTCAGCAGGTATCCATAAACCAGCCTGAGCCATTATCGCTAATACTGCGGCCATTCGTAACCAAGTCGATTTACCAGCCATGTTCGGCCCCGTCAAAATTATTATTCGCGCGTTATCGTTTAAATTTATATCGTTCGGGACAAAAACATTATCTTTAACACCGGCTTCGATTACAGGGTGGCGGCCGTTCTTAATATTAAAAACATTGCTCTCGTTTATAACAGGGCATGTAAAATTTCTAGCTCCGGCAATTTCAGCACCAGACGCTACACAATCTAACACACCTAATAATTTTCCGGCCATTTGTAATTTATCACTTTGATTTATAACGTCTTGAACAACTTTATAAAAAAGTTCTGTCTCAAGTTTTGCGATTTCGTCTTCACTGTTATTCATTCGTTCTTGAAAATCGCGCAACTCTTTTGTTACGTAACGTTGAGCATTCGTTAAAGTCTGTTTGCGTTCAAAATGAGGCGGTGTGAAATTTAATCCAGCTTTCCCGATTTCTAAATAATAGCCCATTGCTTGAGTATGTCCGGCTTTTAATTTAGGTGTCGAACTTGCTAAACGCTCGCGCTCTAAATATTGTTCAAGCCATTTTTCGCCCTGACTGGAAATTTCGCGCCAAGACATTAAATCTTGATTGAACTCCGATTTTATAAAATTTCCATTAGCGATATTAGCCGGTAAATATTCTTCGAGCGCGCTTTCTAATTCGTCAAGCAATTCGCTAAAATCAGGAATATTTTTTAATAAATTTTTTAACGGCTCATCAATTTTTAACGCTTTAATTTCCGGAATAACTCTCAAAGTTTCACGTATTGCTCCCAAATCACGCGGGTTACCTGTTCCGAGTGCCAGTCTTGATAAAGAGCGTTCAATATCACGGGTTCCAGCTAATAAATCCTGCAGCTTGATTAAATTTTTGCGGTCTTCGATTAAAAGTTTTATAGCGTTCTGCCTGCGTTGTATGGCTTTGATGTCCATTAACGGCTTTAAAATCCATTTTCTAAGAGTTCGCCGTCCTGTAGCTGTTCTGCATTTATCCAAGCACGTAAACAAAGATAAACTATTTGGCGCGAGTTCGGGCGTAAGCTCTAAATTCCTCTGTGCTTGAGCGTCAATACTCATATAACCTTTTGAAATCAACGGCGAAATTTTTAACACTCCGCTCATCGTTGAAAATTGTGTTGCTGAAAGATAATCAAGAACTGCCCATGCACAACCTATACAAGCGTCTTCAGAATTAACACCTAAGCCGTCTAAGCTTTTTAATTTGAGAAAATTTTTTAATCTTTCGGCGGCGTTGTAAATTTTAAAATTTTCTGAGTTAATCGCATGAGAATTGTAATCATTTAAAAATTCGGGCTTATTCTTTAAACTTGACGGATACAAAATTTCACCAGGTTCAAACGCTCCGAGCATTGCTAAACCTTCACGCAATTCAAAACTTCCAACTTCTAATTTACCTGTATCGACCGATAACAAAGCCAACGAAATTTTTTCACGAAAAATATTTACGGCTGCTAAATGTCCTGAATTATCGTTTGAATTTTCTTCAGGCACATATGTTCCGGGCGTAACAACTCGAACAACTTTACGTTCAATCAATTTCGCGCTGCCGGCTTCAGTCATTTGTTCACAGATTGCGGCGCGATAACCTGCTTTAATTAGACGGCCAAGATAAGAATTTAAAGCATGATACGGAATGCCGGCCATAGGGATTTTTTTGTCATGGTCTCTTGCTGTTAAAGCTATATCCAACGCGGAGGCAGCTTTTTTAGCGTCGTCGAAAAATAATTCGTAAAAATCGCCCATTCTAAATAGTAATAATTCTTCGGGGTATTTTTTCTTAAGCTCTTTATATTGACCGAGCCAAGGGGTAATTTTTACATCGTTGGGTATCATTTTTTAATTACAGCCTCCATGCATCTTCGTTTGAAATATTTTCGAGTGCGTGAATAACTTTAGCACAAATGTCCGGTATGTCAGCTTTAAAATTTGCGAGCATGTTACGAACTTCTTGCCTCTTAGTAATTTTTGCGTAAGGGCATGGCGTTTGTAAAACAGGTAATTCAAGGCGTTTAACTTCGTCAATAATTGCGTTCTCGCTCAACAAAATTAACGGCCTTATTACATTTACATTCGTGCGCGACATAAAAGCCATTGGTTTAAAACTTTTAGCGCGTCCAGTGTGAAATAAATTCAAAAAGAACGTTTCGACCGCATCATCTTCACTATGACCCAACGCAATTTTATTAAAGCCATTCTCGTGAGCAAAGCTGCTTAAAATTCCTCGTCTCATATTTGCACAAAGTGAACACGGAGATTTTTCGTTACGGATTTTAATAATTTTCATAATGTCAGAATTTTGTATAAAGTATTTAATATTTTTCGCGGCGCAATAATTTTCTAATTCGTTTAAATCCATTCCAGAAATTTTCACGGTTAAAGCAGCGATATTAAATTTAATTGGGCTACGTTTAGAAAATTCGTCGAGCGCGTGTAAAAGTAATAAACTATCTTTGCCGCCTGATAACCCGATTAAAATATTATCGTCCTGATTTATTAAATTAAAATTTGAAATTGCGCGACCGATTTTACGCCTAACGCTTAAATTTAAATTTTCGTGCCATTTTAAATTATTATTCATGATTAAAAATTTTAGCGCATAAAAATAATATAGGTGCAATAACTTGATAGTACAGCCGCCGCAAACTTATAATTTCAATCATGAATTAAATAATAATATAGTATCTAATTTTTCTAGAAAGTACGGTGCGTTGAAATTTTAATTAACAAAATAGCTAAAAAACTCGAACTCATATGGCCGGGCAAAGACGAAAAAATAAATCCTGAACCGCGCATTTTAATTGAGCGTCCCGATTTATCGAACACAGAACACGACCCCGAAACTCAGAACATGTTAATTCACGGGGATAATTTAATTGCTCTTGCGTCTCTAGAACACCAATTCGCCGGAAAAGTTAAATGCGTTTACATCGATCCACCGTACAACACAGGCTCTGCCTTTGAACAATATGACGATAATTTTGAGCATTCAAAATGGCTTAATTTGATGAGGCCAAGACTGGAACTTTTGCGAAAGCTTTTAGCTGATGACGGTGTTATTTTTGTGCAAATTGATGATAATGAGCAGGCTTATTTGAAAATCATAATGGACGAAATTTTTGGTCGAGATAAGTTTATAGCTAATATAATATGGCGCAAAAAAGCTGGTGGTGGTCAAGACGCTGAATTTTTCAGCATAGAGCATGAAAATATTTTAGTGTATAGAAAAAACACGTGGAAGATTGTCGATGCTAAAAGAATGCCTAATGAAAACGAATATAATAAAATTATCAATGGTCGCAAAGCTAAGATATTGAAACTTGAAAAATGGGGAACTTCACCTTACAAAGATGACAGACCCTCATTGTATTATTCTATAAAGAACCCCGACGGTGAAGATTTTTTCCCATCAGCACCTGACGGGAGAGACGGACGCTGGAGAAAAAAGCCAGAAACACTCGACACGGAACATATTAAGTGGGAAAAAAGAAATGGTCGTTGGATACCATATGAAATTTTATATTTTGATGAAGCAGAGGATAAAACTATTAAAACTCGTAGCATATGGACGGATTACGGAAATAACACCGAAGCAGCGAATGAAATAAAGTCTTTGTTCTATGCAAAAGCCTTTGCAACCCCCAAGCCCGAAAGACTAATCGAACGCATTTTAACTCTTGCAACCAATCCAGGCGATTTAGTTTTAGATTCGTTCTTAGGTTCAGGAACAACAGCAGCAGTAGCTCATAAAATGAATAGACGCTATATCGGAATTGAAATCGGCGAACACGCTTACACACATTGCAAAACGAGGCTCGACAAAGTCATATCCGGCGAAGACTTAGGCGGAATAACGAAGTCAACTGGTTGGACAGGCGGCGGCGGGTACAGATTTTACGAATTAGCTCCAACGCTTATAAATGAAGACGAATACGGACAATTATATATTAACGGTTTCTACGATGACGAAACTTTAGCAAGAGCAATAGCACTTCATGAAGGATTTACATATGCTCCCGATGAAAGCATTTTCTGGAAACAGTCAAAGGGCAGCGAGAAAAGTTACCTCTATGTTACGACACGTTTTGTAAATCAAGCATTTGTTAATTCTATTCAAAGCACCATGAAAGATGATGAATATCTGATAATTGTCTGCAAAGCCCATGAACGCGGCATTACGAGTTCGCAGATAGCCGTTAAAAAAATTCCGCAGGCTGTTTTAAAAAACTGTGATTTCGGGAAAAACGATTACAATTTGAACATTAACGGAGATGATGAAAATGATTAACGACCCTGAATATATTAGCGGCGTAATGTCCTTACGAAAACCGCAGGTAAAATCTCTAAACATACTGGACAGTATTTTGAAGACCGTAACGCCTCATAAGGGAATGAATTTAACGGAGGCTCTTGCGTCTGTGCATTCGCTTTATCCGACATGTACAGATTTTGAACGGGATTTTATGTCTTTAACATTCGCGCTTGCGACAGGAGTTGGAAAGACCCGTTTAATGGGAGCTTTTATAGCTTATCTCTACACAAATCACAATATCCGTAATTTTTTCGTAACTGCTCCCAACACCACAATATATGAAAAGCTAAAACGCGATTTAGGAGAGCCGGAAAGTCTAAAATATGTTTTTAACGGATTGGACTGCTTTAATTCATTGCCTGAAATTTTTACAGAAGATGATTACAGGACAAGACAGATTACTTTTAATGAGGCGTATGGTGTCCGTATTTTTATATATAACATTGACAAGTTCAACAGAGAAGACGCAAGAATGAAGAGAGCTAACGAAATACTTGGAGAATCTTTTTATAATTATCTTTCTGCGTTAAATGATTTAGTTCTCATTATGGACGAGTCTCACCATTATCGCGCTGAACGTGGCATGGCCGCTTTGAATGAATTGAAGCCAGTTTTAGGATTAGAGCTAACAGCTACTCCAATAGTGAACAAAGGAAGCAAACAGATTCACTTTAAGAATGTTGTTTATGAATATCCGCTTTCAAAGGCTATTGAAGACGGTTACACGCGTACGCCGTTTGCTACAACAAGAGCTGATATTAAAGCTTATAATTTCGGTGATGAAGAACTTGACAAAATAATGCTGAAAGACGGAATAATACTTCATGAAGACGCAAAAATTGCCTTAAAAAATTATGCTATATCCAGCGGTAGAAAAATCGTAAAACCTTTTATGCTTATTGTCTGTAAAGATACAAACCACGCCGAATGGGTCAATAGTTACGTAACGTCAGATAAATGCAGTCATGGTTATTACAAAGATAAAACGCTAGTAATTCACTCGAAGCAGAAAGGCGCGGAAAGTGATGAAAATATGCGTCTTTTAATGGACGTTGAAAATCCTAAAAACCCGATTGAAATTGTAATTCATGTGAACATGCTCAAGGAAGGCTGGGACGTTAATAATCTTTATACGATTGTCCCTTTAAGGACGGCAACATCAAAAATACTTCGTGAACAAATGGTCGGGAGGGGGCTTCGTCTTCCTTACGGTGAACGGACGGGCGACAGCGTTGTTGATTCGGTGAAGATGACTGCTCATGACAAATTTTCGGAAATTTTAGAAGCGGCTAGAAAAGGAGATTCTATTTTCAAAGCCGGAAACGTAATAAATATTGAAGACTTAGAGAAAAACGCTTCTCCACAGTTGACTTTTGCTTTCCCGTCGGCGAACAACGATGAAGCATATAAATATACAAAGTTGTCTCAAAGTCCAGAACTAGACAATACATTCGATAAGTTAAGAATTACTATTCAGCTAAAAGTAGAAGACGGCATTCAAGATGAGAAACCGCTGGAAAAAGTTGTTGCTGAAACACTCGAAGAGGCAAAAGATTTAGGGCAGACATATAAAGACAACGCAAACCCTTTAAATTCTTGGGTTCGTAATGAAACAGAGCGGACTTATGAAAAAGCGAAACACCACTTTATTCCGATACCGCAAATAAAAATTACGTCAACGGGCGTTGAAGATTACGGGTTTGATGACTTTGATTTAGAGTTGTCTGCATTTAATCATACGCCCATAGGTGATGACAAAATCGTTATTCAAAATTTAATTGATGCAGGAGACAAGCAATTTATTAAAGGAGGTAGGATTGATTTCGACACGGTTAAACCGGTTGAAGTTTTATTGACCGAGCTTTATAAAAAGCCCGAAATTGATTACGAAAAAGCTTCTGCCTTAGCATTAAAACTCGTTAAGAGCGTTTGTGATAAATATAACGGTCTTTATGATATTAACGGCTTGCGTAACATCGTCATGATGAACAAATATGACATAGTTAATGAGATTTATACTCAAATGTTACAGCATCTTCATCAAACGAACGGCTTTCTGCAAGAAGAGGTTTTCAAAAACAGAGAGCGAAACATTAAACCGAATTACAAATATAAGCAGGAAGCAAATTTATATGACACCATTACAGGAAACATCAGCTCTATTTTATTCACGGGAATTAAAAAGGGAGTTTTCAGTTCCGCGAAGTTTGACAGCTATCATGGAGAATTAACATTTGCCCGATTATTGGAAAATGATAAAGACGTTCAGAATTGGCTTAGACCTGCTCCGCTTGAATTTAACATAACTTATGGAACTGGAAGAAGATATGAACCTGATTTTGTTGTAGAAACTGACAAAATTATTTATTTAACAGAGGTAAAGGGTGAGGACAGGCTCAATGACCCAGATGTACAGGCCAAAAAAGAACGCGGAATAAAATATTGCGAAATAGCTTCCCGTTGGGGAAAAGCAAACGGATTTAAAGATTGGCGATATTTATTCATTCCGGCAGACGAAATAAAAGCTAATTCAACATTCGGCCAGCTAGTGCAAAGATTTGCAAAACAAGTAGATATTTAAACATAATTCAAATTCGATAAATTTCGTGTTTTGCTGGAAAGCAATTTTTACTATCTAGATGAAGCGGAAATACTCAAAACATAATCTTAGGCAATAAAATTGAAAAAACGTTTTATTTAAGTGTTAATGTCGTTTTAAAAAATTATTTTAATGAGAGTACACTTTTTTGTGATTTTCTAGACATAAAAACAGAATAACAGGAAGATTTTTGACATACTTGAAAATATGAAACAATTAAAGCACTTCCTTAACTTTTTAGAGTAGTATAATCGCTGAAAAGATTTTTACAGGAGGTTTTTTGAAAATGCAAGTGAAAAATAAAAAACGTAAGGGCTTTACCTTAATTGAAATAATGGTTGTCGTTGTAATCTTGGGTTTGTTAGCGGCGTTAGTCGTACCTAGAATAGGCCCTCAAGTTGCAGAAGCTCAACGTACAGCAGCAAGAACTCAAATTCGTAGTTTAGAGGACGCTCTCGAAATGTATAACGCTAATAATGGTTTTTATCCAACGACACAGCAAGGCTTAGAAGCTCTCGTTAACGCACCAACTACAAATCCAGTTCCTAAACATTATCGCGAAGGCGGTTATTTGAATAAAGTTCCTGATGACCCGTGGGGCAATCCTTATATCTACCGTAATAGAGACGGCAAAATTTTAATAATCAGCACTGGCCCGGACGGTGAAGAGGGCGGTGAAGGCGTTAACGCTGACATCACGAACGAGGACTAATTTTTTATAACGTGAATAATAATTTCAAAAAGGGTTTTACATTAGTTGAGATTTTAATAGTTGTAGCAATTATAGGGATTTTGTCGGGAGTTATGCTTCCGCGAATCTCTTTTTATTTTGAGCCGCCGCAAACAATTTTGACACGCTCGCTCGAAGAGGCAGGGAATTTAGCTTTAAGGGGAGTACCTGTTCGTTTTGTGTTTAAACCTGAAAATTCCTCAAGGCGCGGCGAAATTTTAGTTGAGACTTTACAAAAAGCTGAACCCGACCAAAACAGTCTCAGCGCATTTCTAGGTACTCAACCCAAAACAGAGACGTTAGAATGGCGCGAATATAAATTATCAAACATGCCCGAAGGAAAATATTGGCGGCTAGAACCAGACGTAATCTATTTCTACACGGACGGCTCATGTACTCCCGCGAAAATTTCTTATGCTGAACAAAATATAAGCGAAGCGCAAGCAGAAATTTTTATTTTGACGGTTACGGGTTATTGTTTTAAACAGGAATAATTTTTTTAACAGCACTCGTTTTCAAAAAATTGGCGAGTGCTTTTTGATTGTGTGAAATTTTTTATCACATGTCTTATAATAACGCATATAATTTTCTGACCAAATAGATTTTTAATTCGTAATACCCTTATTTTTTGCAACTACGTTTACAACTACAAAAAAGCTTTCACAAATTTAATCACTAACTTTAAAAAAACATTTTGTTTTTTAAACAAAGTATCAATTTTTTTAGACGCTATTTTTAAAATTCATTTACTAAAAAAGTTTGACCAATAAATTTTTGAAAACATTGGCTTGAAAAATTTTTAATGCTTTTTAATATGAACATGTTTATAAAATATGCTTGCCCTTGTGAATGTTCATTCAAAAATTTTGCATACATATTTGATTTTTATGCAAGTGCCGCAAAAATTTAAATACTCTGCATTTATTCTAAGTATATTTGACAAATTTTATATTAGCATCTAAAATTTCCGGCGAATTTTTTAATAAGTGCAAAAATTTAAATTATTCGCAATATTTTATTTATATTTTATTTTTTAAGTAAGGTGTTTTTTATGGCAAGACGTACATCAGATAATGTTATTCTCAGCACTGCTTTGAGCGATTTCTATGATGCAGCCGATTATATGGGACTTGATGAAAAATTAGTTTCGATTTTAAGTAATTCTGAACGTAGAATAGATGTTTCCGTACCGGTCGAAATGGAAGACGGTTCAGTTGAAGTTTTCAAAGGTTATAGAGTTCAGCATTCCACAGCTTTAGGCCCGTCAAAAGGTGGTATTCGTTACGCACTCGATGTTACTGGTGCTGAGTGTGAAGGACTTGCAATGTTAATGACTTGGAAATGCTCACTCGCTGGTATTCCTTACGGCGGCGGTAAAGGCGGTATTTGCTGCGACCCCACGAAATTAACGATTAAAGAAAAAGAGCGTATGTCAAGAACGTTCGGTGCTCGTATTGCTCCTATCATTGGCCGTTGGAGTGATATCCCTGCTCCTGATATGTATACGGGCGGTCAGGAAATGGTTTGGATTATGGACACGATTTGCAGAATGATGGGACATTTTGAGCCTGCTCTTTTAACTGGTAAGCCCGTAGGTTATTGGGGAGCTGCCGGAAGAACAGAAGCTACTGGTCGCGGAGTTGCTGCCTGCGTAACAGAGTTAATGCGCGCGAAAAGCCTTGACCCTTCAAAAATGAAAGCTGTTATTCAGGGTTTCGGTAACGTCGGAAGTTATACAGCGTCGATTTTACAGGATGCCGGTGTAAGAATTGTAGGTATCAGCGATACTTCAGGTGCGTATTACAATCCTAACGGAATTGATATCGAAAAAGCTTTTGAATATATGAACAGAGACCCGAAGCGTAGAGGCCGTAAGCTTGCAGGTTTTGAAAATGAGAATTGCGAAAAAATCCCTGACGAAGATTTAATCGGTCTTGACTGTAACTTCTTCATTCCTTGCGCAAATCAGGCTGTCATTAACGAGAATACAGCAGGCAAATTAAAAGCAAGATACGTTTTCGAAGGTGCTAACAGTCCTACAACTC
This sequence comes from uncultured Synergistales bacterium, assembly GCA_905233645.1. GTDB lineage: Bacteria > Synergistota > Synergistia > Synergistales > Aminobacteriaceae > JAFUXM01. The sequence continues at coordinate 32,264 of CAJODZ010000009.1, forward strand.
CAGAGGCCGAGAAAATTTTAGAGGACGCGGGCGTAATCGTTGTACCTGACTTTTTAGCGAACGCCGGTGGTGTTATCGGTTCATATTTTGAGTGGGCACAGAACTTGCAGGGTTTCCCGTGGACAGAAGAAGAGTACAACAAGAGACTTGTAGACCTTATGACGAGCAATTTCAGACGCGTTTGGGATTACTCGACTGATAAGAAAATCACAATGAGACGTTCAGCGTATGTCTGTGCTATTAAACGCGTTGCGGACGTTGTTGATATCAGAGGCATTTATTTATAGAGCTTAGGCTTTATGCACTATGACTAAAATTTTTATTGACGGCAGCGCAGGAACTACAGGTTTAAGAATACGTGAAAGACTTTCAGCGCGTAAGGATATAAATTTAATTACGTTGTCTGAAGAATTTCGTAAAGATTTAAACGCAAGACGCGACGCTATAAACAATGCTGATATCGTGTTTTTGTGCTTGCCTGATAAAGAAGCTGTCGCCGCCGTTGATTTAATTGATGATAAAAATTTAAACACAGCCGTAATTGATACATCTACTGCTCATCGAGTTAGTGAGAATTGGGATTACGGCTTTCCCGAAATTAACGGACTACGTGAAAAAATTATAAATTCTAAAAGAATTGCTAATCCTGGCTGTCATGCTACGGGCTTTATATCGTTAGTTGCGCCGTTAGTTGAATTAGGTTTAATTGCGAAGGACGAAAAATTAACTTGTTTTTCATTAACCGGATATTCAGGCGGAGGCAAAAAGATGATAGCGCAATATGAAGACACTAACCGCGATAAAAATTTTGACGCACCGGCTTTATACGGGTTATCACAAGAGCATAAACATTTACCGGAAATGCAAAAGTTATGTCATCTTGAAAACGCGCCGATTTTTTGCCCTATCGTAGCTGATTATTATTCAGGGATGGAAGTAGTAGTTAATTTATTTGACAGGGATATAAATCAAATCAAAGCCGCGTATAAAAATTATTATTCCAATAATAAAGGGCTTGTAAAATTTTCTGAGCTTGAAAGCAATTTTGCATACGCTAACGAATTTTCAGGGCGCGACGATTTAATAATAAGCGTAACCGGAAATAATGAACGTGTAAATTTGATTTCGCGTTTCGACAATTTAGGCAAGGGAGCTTCAGGCGCGGCTGTTCAGAATATGAATTTAATAATGAACGTCGACGAATTTACAGGCTTAGTGTTTTAAATAGATTTTCATCATAGAACCCGACTTAAATTTTTTATTCAACTCTCGTGTAAAAACGAGGGTTTTTGTTTTTTAATTAAGGGGAGCAATTCTTTTTATGCCGTTTAATAATTCCTCAAGAGCATGTAAATTAGCAGCGTCTTTTAAATCTTTTGCTAACGTGAAAATTTTATATAACCTGTCATTTTGTGAAGGCGTTAATAATTCTTGAATGAGCATAAAATCTTTTTCAAGTGCTTTTAGCCTGGCTTCTGCATTATTATTTTTGTCATGGACACCGGCTAATAAACTCGTACCGTTTAAAATAATATTATTTATAAATTCAGGCTTAATTTTTAATTCGCTATATAACAAATTTTTCACAATGGGTATATTTATTAAACCGCCGGTGATAAAAATCTTTTCAGGCTCGTAAATTCGTATGTTGCTATTTAGAAAATTTATCACGTCAAAAATCTCAAAACGAATTAAACGTTCAAAATCTTCGCGCAAAACTTTTCGCCCGTTTAATTTGATTATTTCACGTTCTGATAAATCACGTTTTAAAGCTCCGGCCTCGTTGTCGTTAATTTCGTTCGATAAACGCAAGCTTAAATATTTTGCAAAAATGTTATCGAATTTGTTGCCGCTGAAATTTTTTAATGTCAAGTTTTTCTCAACAGCACTATTAGAAATTATTTCAAGCTCCGAATTTAAATAACCCGCGTCCAAAATTAAGAATGTTTTATTGGAGTTGACAAATTTGATTTTAGCCTGAGTTTTCGTAATAAATTTAACGTTCTCAAATCCGGCCTCGTTGGCTGTTGATTTAATAGCGTTCAGTTTTTCAGCCGAGTATTCGTCAGGAACAGCAATAACACAAGAGTTTACGAACTCGTTAAAAAATATCTCACTGCCTTCACGAATTTCTAATAAAGTTTTTCCGGACGTTATAAACTTAATTTCATGGCCGTCAAAAAATCCGGCGCGTAAATTTTTAGTCCCGTAATCAATAGCTATCGACTGCTGCAAATTAAATACTCCTTCTCAAAATTCAAAGCCTTTAACGTATAAATTTTATTATGTTCGAGATTTTGTGAATGCGCTTCGATATAATTCTCTGTGTAACCTTTAAAATCGTTTTCAGCCAAAATTTTGACATTACGCCCGATAAATTTAACAGCATAATTTTTTAAAAGCTCGTCGCCTAATTTAATTGCTTGAGTTTTGCGAAATGCTTTAATTTGGTCTGGGACTTTATCAGGAAATTTTGCGGCCAAAGTTCCGTCACGCTCCGAATATGAAAATACATGCACGCGCCCTAAACCAGCCTCACGCATAGTTTTTAAAGTGTTTTCAAATGCAATATCGCTTTCGCCAGGAAAACCGGTTAAAATGTCTGATGATATGTGCAAATCTTCATCAATGATTTTTCGGGAAAGTTCGCAAATTTTTATGAAATCTGAAGAACTGTAGCCGCGCCGCATTGATTTTAAAATTCCGTCATCTCCGCTTTGTAAAGGCAAATGCAAATGATGACAAAAACTTTCGCAATTTTTTAACGCCGTCATTAAGTTTACATCAAGGCTAAAAGGCTCTAACGAACCTAATCTCAAACGAGGAATATTTTTTAACTTCGCAAGTTCGTTAATTAAATCCGCAAGCGTTAAATTTAAATCCCGTCCGTAAATTCCTAAATGAATGCCCGTTAAAATAATTTCCTGAACACCATTTGCAATGACGTTTTTGATTTCGCTGATTATATTTTCAAGAGGACGGCTCACGGGACGGCCACGCAAAAACGGAATTATGCAATACGTGCAAAAATGATTACAGCCGTCTTGAATTTTTATAAACGCTCTCGAATGTAAAACAGGCTTTTTTATTCCGAGTTCTTCCCATTTTGAAAAATCTTGATTATCGTTTCGTAAGTCGATAAATTTTTCGCTGTCAGGATTTTTTAAGAGCGCGTCTAAAATTTCGGGCAATAAATTTTTATTCCGCGTTCCAGTCAAAATATTTATGCCTAACTCTTGAGCTTGCGCCGTGTCAATCTTTTCAGCCCAACAACCGCACACAGCAAGAGCACCATTTTTTAAAACACGTCTTGCGCGTCGAATAATCTGTCTGCATTTTTTATCAGCTTCGCCAGTTACTGAACAAGTTACGATGACGGCGGCGTTAAAATCTTCGTGTAAATCATTTACAATTTCGTGGCCGAGCGTTTTTAATTTTTCAGCAATAAATTCGCCCTCGTACAAACTTGAACGACAGCCCAAAACGTGAACTAAAATTCTCATGAATTTAAAACAGCCTCGCAGCCCCACCAATCATTTAACTCAATTTCGCGAACGATTTTTAAATTAGTTTTAGCGAGTGCATTTTTAAAAATATCCTGTTCGTTTTTTGTCATGCCTGAGAAAATAGCAACACCGTTATTTTTTAAGACATTTTGAATTTCCGGAACTAATTCCAAATTCGGAGCTAATAAAATATTTGCGGTAATAGCGCCGACTTTCCCGTAATCAAAATTTTTTAATAAATCACCGACTTCAAAAATATAATTTTCAGGATTGATTTTATTGAGTTCAAAGTTACGTTTAACTTCGTCCAATACGGCAGGGTCAATATCGCGAGCGTAAACTTTTTCAGCACCCAATTTCACCGCCGCAATCGATAAAATGCCGCTTCCTGTTCCAACGTCCAAAATATTTTTAACGTGATAATTTTTAAAAGCGTCCTCAAGCAGCATCAAAGCTATTTGCGTGCTCTCGTGATAACCAGTTCCAAAAGCGCACGCCGGAAAAATCAGCAAATTGATTTTATCGGGGTTTAAACTTTTTTCATGCCATGACGCGGCCACAACGATATTTTCACCAACATTAAGCGGCGGAAAAGCGTCAATATATTGAGTTGCCCATGATTGATTTTGAATTTGCGAATGCGAGTTAATTTTTATGTTTGGAAAATCTTTTAACGTGTTATTTATTCTTTCGAGCAAGCTTGTAATATTTTCATCAGCATTGTAATAAGCACGCATAATTAAATTTTTACCGCTGTCATTGAGAATTTCTGAACCTTTAGAATTAGTAAGCTCAGAAACGGTCATTAAACTTTCATCATTATCATCGTTTGTAATAAATTCGACGACGTGCCAAAAATTTTGTTCATTTTGCATTTAAAAAGCCTCCTTTTTTAAATATAAATTATAAAGCTTTGAAACATGATAAAAATTTTTAAAGCACTCGTAAAAAATTTAACACTTTGTTTCAAACTCGACATGCTTAAAAATTATGCGGCTGTTAAATTTTAAAAAGATTTTTTGTAGTGGTAAACGTAGTTGCAAAACTCAATATGATTTTTTAATTTGAAAAGATAATTTTGGGTGAAAAATATTATATCAAAAGTTTTTTGGAATATTCTTCACCGCGTCAACTGAACAAGCATATTCATCATAATGTTAGAGTATAATTACTCAGAAAATTTTTATGAACGAAAGGATTTTTAACGCTTGCTTGAAATTTTAAATCATTGCCGTGAATGGTTACGCGATAATGTTAATTCAGCCGGTGCGTCAGGAATAGTGTTAGGGCTTTCAGGCGGTATAGACTCTGCTGTTGCGGCTGTCATTGCGCGTGAAGCTTTAGGGCGTGAGAAAGTTTTAGGAATAATTATGCCGTGTCATAGTATTTCACAAGACCAGGCCGACGCGGAATTATTAGCTAAAAAATTTGATATTGATTACAAAATAATTGACTTAACAGAAGTTTTTGACGCTGCTTTAAAAGCTATAGGCCAAGAAATTCCGGTTGCTGCTCAGTCAAATTTAAAAGCCCGTTTAAGAATGAGTATTTTATATGCAAACGCTCAGGCAAAAAATTTTTTAGTTTGCGGAACTAGCAATAAATCAGAATTTGAAACAGGATATTTCACAAAGTACGGCGACGCTGGAGTAGATTTAATGCCCCTCGCTGATTTTTTAAAACGTGATATTCGTGAAATGGCGCGGGCTTTAGAAATTCCTGCAAGCATAATCAATAAAGCTCCAAGCGCGGGATTATATGAAGGTCAAACAGATGAGAACGATATGGGCTTTACATATGAAGTTTTAGATGAGTATTTAAGCTCAGGCAAAATTCATGACGTAAAAGCTCGTGAACGTATAGAAACAATGCGCAGGAACAGTGAACATAAACGCCGCCCTGTGCCAATTTTTAAAAAGGAGATTTAATTTAAAATGTCAGGTCATTCAAAATGGGCTAATATCAAACACAGGAAAGCTGCCCAAGACGCAAAAAGAGGAAATTTATTTCAAAAATTAGTTCGTGCGATTATCATTGCTGCTAAAGACGGCGGCGGCGACCCTGCTATGAACATGCGTTTAAAAACTGCTATCGAACGTGCAAAGGCTGTCAGTGTTCCAATGGATAATATTACTCGTGCAATTAAACGCGGTACGGGTGAATTAGGCGATGTAACTTACGATGAATTAACTTACGAAGCTTACGGGCCGGGCGGAATTGCTGTTTTAGTAAACGTCATGACAGATAACCGTAACAGGACAACTCCTGAAATTAGAGCTTTATTAACACGTAACGGCGGTCAAATGGGAGAATCCGGAAGTGTTGCATGGATGTTTGACCGTAAAGGTGTTATCGAAATTAAAGGCGAAAATTTAAGTGAAGATGATTTAATGACGTGCGGACTTGATAACGGTATGAGCGATATGGAAAAGAATGATACCGGCTTTACTGTTTACTGCGAACCTGGTGATTTGGACGCTTTGCAGAAAGCCTTAGAGGATAATAAATACAATATCGAAAATGCCGAAGTCCAAATGATTGCAAAAACGCCGGTGGAAATTTCAGATGTTGAAACAGCACGCAAAGTTTTCAGGCTCATTGATACTCTTGAAGAACATGACGACGTTCAAAACGTTTATTCAAATTATGATATTCCCGACGAGATAGCCTCACAGATTGAAGAATAATTTTTTAATAATTTAACTTGAACTGTTTAGGAATTGACCCTGGAGTAGCTTTGACCGGTTACGGCTTTGTCGAAAAAACAGAGGAAGGCTATTTAACAACGGGTTACGGGTGCATTAAGACGGGCAAGAAATTAGCATACGGTGAAAGACTGGAAATAATTTATAACACCATTCTTGAACACATAAATAATTTCAAGCCCGATTTTTTAGCGGTTGAACGTTTATTTTTTGGCCGTAACGTTACGTCAGCAGGCAATGTGTATCAGGCGAGAGGAGTAATTTTATTAGCTGCTCACCGTTCAAATATTCCTGTTGTTGAACTATGGCCGACCCAAATTAAATTACATATTTGCGGTGAAGGCCATGCTAATAAAAAAGATATTCAAGAACGTGTTAAAAATATGCTTGCGCTTGAAAAAGTGCCTAAACCTGATGACACTGCAGACGCTTTAGCTTGTGCAATAGCCGGATTACAACAAGGGATGTGATTTTTATAAAAAGTTTTAATAAAAAATTTGGCCTGTTAAAAATTTTATGGGTCATTATTTTTATATTT
>CAJODZ010000010.1 GCA_905233645.1 uncultured Synergistales bacterium
GCAGAAATGGTATCCCGATTACAAAATCAATATTCTCGACGAAAAAAATATCTTCGATTATATTTCCCTTCCTGACTATATTATTGAAAAATATCACGCGAACAAAATGCTTCCTGCTAGTTATGCTGATGTTATACGAGTTCTATTGCTTTGTAAGTATGGTGGTATATGGATTGACACAAGTATTTTTTGTAGCGGACGTAATTCCGAATTTGAAAAAATATTAACTCTGCCATTATTCTTTTTTCAAATTGATAAAAATATTTTTACAGGATCAGTAAATTTCATAGTCGCTGATAAAACTAGTCAAACATTAAAATTGACGCTTGATTTACTTCTTGATTATTGGAGTAAATATGACTATCCGGCTAGCTATTTTTTAATAGACATGTTCCTAAAAATGGCAAAAAATAAATGTATACACGAATGGCAGTCAATGCCCTACTATCATGAAGATATACAGCTATCGCTCCAGCGCAATATGTATGCCCAATATTCTCCAGAATTATTTAATTCAATCACGGCAAAAAGCGATTTTCACAAGTTGACTTACAAATTATCGCGAACGCCAGCACAAAATAGTATTTACCGCTACATAATTTCCGTTTTTAATGTTTAAATTAAATTCTGGATTGGGGCTTTTTGAATTTGTGTTTTTAATTTTCAGCCGGAATTTTTTTAATGATATCGTCCAGAGAAATTCGCTTTAATTCGTTTTCTAGGGCTTTTTGAGCGTCTGTTAAATAATCATTTAAAATCGGCTGTATGTTCTTCCCAACAGGGCATAAAGGATTGGGCGCATCGTGAAACTTAAATAATTGCTCCGATTTCACACAACCAACAGCTTCATAAATATCAAAGAGCGAAATTTCATTCAATGCCTTTTTTAAAGTAATATTCCTTTTGCCGCGAGATATGTTTATAAAACCGGCGGACTTCAATTTTAAAAGCACTTGACGAATTATTACAGGGTTTATATTTACACTGCCGGCTAAAAATTCGCTGTTAATATTTAAATCTTCGTTGCCTTCAAAATATTTTATGCAAGTTAAGACGTGTATCGCTATTGTAAATCTTGATGATATTCGCATTCTAAACACCCCCAAAATAAAAATTGGCCGCTGAATATTTTAAACTCAACGACCCCAAATTTAAAAATTCGTAATTTAAAAAATACTATTTGCTGAATAACATGCCTGCGCTCATTCCTAAATATGCCTCACCGGCGTAATCGGGAAATGCGTTTTTAACGGCTGTTGTAAATTCGTCCGCTGTCTTTGAATTTTCAGCAAGCTCTTTAACTTTTTCGAGATAACCAATTTTTTCAGCGATAGCGTCTTTGCCTTCAGGTACGTTGTGCGAAGTTAAAACAAGTTCGTAACCTTTTTCCTGATAATTTTTGAGGTCGGCGATTTCGGCTTCGATATATCCAAGTGATGGCAAAATATTATGAACTTTTGAACCCATCATATGACGGTAAACAGCATTAAACGCAGGAATTTCAACATCAAAATTTTCACCGTCGGACGATTTCAAAATATTAAACGTAACACCAGCAATAGTAATTTGGTCGCCTTCATGAATGATTGTCGCTTCGCTCGGTAAATCGTCTGCAACTTTATCGCCTAAAGCCTGTTTAAAACTCTCAGTAAGACCATAAACACCGCCGCCGGGCTGCCAAGTCTTTAAAGCACTTTCCGTCGCATAAATTTTTACGTTACCGTAAGTTTTATAACCGTTCGGGTGATATGAAAGGATTGCGCCCATAACGGGTTTGTTCAAAGATTTAATATACTCGTTAAAAGCGTTTACGTCTTCTTTATAAGCAGTGGATTCTAAAATTACGAGACCTTTAGCACTTTCGATTACATAACATTCATCAGCCATATTATCGCCGGTTGCAAAAGCATGTAATTTAACGCCGTCATAAACTTTTACGTCAGCCGCTAACGCGGAACTTGCTAATAACGCTAAAAATAATGTTGCTGTTAAAAACTTTTTCATGATATTTAAAAAACTCCGTTTAAAAATTATTTAAATAATTAAAAATTACTCACTGTAAACGCTAATGCGCTTTTTAAAATTTTTACCTGTCATGGCCTCATCAACCATTGCAATCGCGTAATCAGCATACGAAATTTCGCTAACGCCTTTTGAATTAGTTTTGAACTCTTCGCCGGCTAAAACATATTTTCCAGTGCGTTTGCCTTCAGCCTGAAAATCTGCGGCAGGACTAATATATGTCCAATTAACATCATTACGGGCGCGTAATTCTTTTAAGGCTTTGCCCATTGCGTTTGCTATTGGTTTATAACTATCGGGGAAGTTAGGAGCGTCTGAAAGTGTCATTGTGTGTTCAGGATTTAAATACAAACTTCCAGCACCGCCGACGAATAATAATCTAACATTTGTATTAGCAAGCGCGTCGCATAAAACTTTTGTTAAAGTGCTGTGTATCGGTAAAGTATCTGCTGTCCATGCTCCGAAAGCGTCAATGACGACATCAAAATTTTTCAAATCATCAGCCTTAATTTCGAGAACGTCTTTTGTTACAACGTGTTGAGCTTTAGTTTTATTTTCGCCTCTTATGAATGCAGTAACATCATTCCCGCGATTAACGGCCTCTTCAACGATGAGCTTACCGCTTTTACCGTTTGCACAAATTACAGCTATACGCATTTTTCAAAAAATCCTCCTGTTTAAATTTTTAATTTAATAAATTTTTTCAACGCGAAAATTGTAACACTTATTATTACATTGTCAAATAATTTTTTAAAAAATATTTCTCAAAAAATTTATTGGTCAAATTTTTAGCGCGTATAAAATTCTAAAAAAGGCTCTTAAAAAATTTAACACTTTGTTTGAAAAATAATATGCGTTTAAAAAAGTCCATGCATGATTTTATAAAAGATTTTTTGTAGTGGTAAACGTAGTTGCAAAAATGGGGGTATCTTGTGAAAAATTAAATGTTTGGTCAAAGATTTATTACGCTGAAATTTTAGCACAAACTTTTTTAAAAATACGATTTCGTGAATATGCTAAAATACTTCTATTAAAATCAAAAATGGGAACAACGAAAGGGTATTGCTCCCATCTGAAAACGAAATCTCCGGTTTACTTGCTAAATCTATCCCATAGCAACACCGCATTTAGGATAAAGTTCAGCAAATAAAAGAGGAAAACGGCAAGCTTTTTCACTTTTCGCCATAGTGAGCTTGTCGTTTTGTTTTTTCGTGATTTCGCTTTACCTTTCGAGTTTCTCTTGGCAAGCCTACTCATTTCAAATCACCTGATTTCTTACGGCAAACTCTTTCAACTGACGAACCGTAATTTCCGTCCAGAGCCCTTCCTTCGCAAGCCGTATTATACACGAGTAAAAAGCACCCTCTTAATTTTTCGCACGGCTTTATAATTAACACGATTATTTAAAAAATTTTCGTAAGGAGTTTTAATTTTAAATTGATTGGTGAAAATAATGCTGTTGTTTTGTTACATGAGACTTTAAATAAAATTATCGCGTCCGAATTTGAAAATATTCCTTCAGATTTTGGCGCTGATTTTGAACACCCTAAACACGAAAATCAAGGCGATATTTCTACAAATGCTGCTATGCGTTTAGCAAAAATCTTAAAGACAAATCCTAAAATCATCGCTGAAAAAATCATCGCCGCTTTAAATTCAAATGACACTTTAAAAAATTCCGGCTATATCGAAAAAATTGAGCTTGCTAATCCTGGTTTTATAAATATTTTTTTAGCAGGGAAATTTTTCGCGGGAGCTGTTAATGACGTTTTAAATCAAAATAATAATTACGGCGCGTTAAATTTAGGCAATAATAAAAAAGTTCAAGTCGAGTTCGTTAGCGCAAATCCTACAGGCCCGTTACATATTGGTCATGGAAGAGGCGCGGCGGTTGGTGATGTTGTAGCTCGTGTTTTGAAATTTACCGGCTGGGACGTTCAACGCGAATATTATATTAACGATGCAGGCTTGCAAATGGAAAATTTAGGCCGTTCAACGCGAGCAAGATATTTTGAATTATTGGGTCATGATTTTGAAATTCCTGAAAACGGCTATAAAGGTGAATACTTAAAAGATATCGCTCAAGAGATTATTAACAAGTACGGCGAAAAATTTTTAAATGTTCCCGAAAATGAGAGCGTCGCATTTTTTAGAGATTACGCCGGAAATAAGATTTTAGACGGAATAAAAAAGGATTTAAAAGAATTTCGCATTGAATTTGATAAATATTTTGTCGAAAGCTATTTGCACGAAAATAATTTAATAAACTCGGCCATGAAATTTTTAAAAGAGAATAATTATGCTTACGAGGCCGACGGCGCATTATGGTTTAAATCAACTGATTTCGACGATGATAAAGACCGCGTTTTAATTCGTGCTAACGGAGTTTCAACATATTTCGCGGCGGACGTTGCTTATCATAAAAATAAATTTGATAGAGGTTTTGCGCGTGTAATTGATGTTTGGGGGGCAGACCATCATGGTTATATTGCCCGTGTTAAAGCAGGTATCAAAGCAACAGGCAATGACCCCGAAAAATTTGATGTGCTTTTAATTCAGCTTGTAAATTTATTGCGCGGCGGTGAAGCTGTAAACATGTCGACGCGCTCAGGTGAATTTGTTGAATTAAATGAAGTTGTAAATGAGGTCGGAACGGACGCTACAAGATTTTTCTTTTTGACGAGGCGGAGCGACAGCCAATTAGATTTTGACTTAGAAATTGCAAAAGAGCAGACGAGCAACAACCCTGTTTATTATATTCAATATGCTTACGCTAGAATTTCAGGAGTGTTACGTGAATTTGAAAACAGAGGGAAGATTTTGCCGGACAATAATTTTGAAATTCCAGCAGAAATTTTTAATAACAAAGACGCGCGCTTACTTGTCGAATTATTAACGAAGTATCCTGATGAAATCAAAAACGCTTCAGAAAATTTAGCACCGCATGTTTTAACGGGATATTTAATAAATTTAGCTGGAGCTTTTCATGCTTTTTATAACACTAACGTAATTTTGAATGAACCTGATGAAAAAATAAGTTTAGGACGTTTAAATATTATTCGTGCTGTAAAAATTGTAATAGGGTCATGCTTAGAATTATTAGGTGTGAATGCTCCCGAACGCATGTAATTTTTAAATGATTAAGCGAATAATTATTACTGCAATAATATTATCAGGGGCTGCGGCGGTATTTAGCTATTATCGTTTTGAAATGGACAGGATAGACAGCATTAACGCCGCAATTTCACGCAGTGAAGAATTATTACGGGAGAAGCGCGACACTGTACGAAATTACAAAGAACAAGTCGAATTTTACAGCACTCCCGAAGGAATAGAACACCTAGCGCGCGAACAATATAATTTAAAAACTTCAAACGACCGCGTAATTTTGTTACAGAGCCGTGATTTTCAAAACGAGAATTAAATTTTTTATTGTGCTAGAATATCTAAATAATAAAGGGAACAGCGAAGGGTACTGCTCCCAATTAAAGAAAAGACTTTAAAGTCCATCCCGGACTACCTAAAAAACATTTTCAACCACTCGTATAAAGTGGGAAAAGTATTTATCAAGTAGTACAAGAGTTCGGCGATTTTCACTATCAGGTCAAAAAGTGATCTCGCCGCCTTCTTAATTTTTACGGGACTTACTTTTGTGCTTACGTGCCATTGTTAGCACCTTCTTCCCTACGGCAAAACCCCTTTTTCATGATGAGCCGTAACTCTCACTCGGACTCTTCTTCGCTAAATATTATACACGGCGAAAAAGTTTTAAATTTTTTACGACATAAAAAATCCCCCTAGCTAAAAATTTTAGGGGGAATTTTAAATATTTTGTTGGTGTTTATTTAAAGCTTGTTTTTAATCGTCTAAGATACCGCTATTTTTTAATGCCTGAACTGTATTTTTGCGCCAGTTTGAAACATAATTTGCGGCCTCTTCTCCAGTAGCTCCCATGAAATTTACATCGAAATTCTTTAAAACTTCCTGATATGTTTCGTTAGGAGCGGCGGCTTTAAAAGCTTCGGCTAATTTATCGATTATGGTTTTGTCAGTTCCTTTTTTAGCAAATACGCCATAAAAAGCACCCCACGGCAAATATTTTTCAAAAGCAGGATACTCGTTAATGATTACAGGGACTTCCGGCAAAGATTTATCGGGAGTTTTTGAAAAGACTGCTAAAAATTTGAGTTCGCCTGCTTTGTATTCTTCAAGTCCTTGCTGAAGTAAGCAGACCGTAAAATCGCATTCGCCGTTTAATACAGCATTTTTAGCCGCAGCGTCGCTATCGTAAGGAACTTGATTAAACGACGCGCCCGTAACGTCCTGTATAAAAGCCGACACAGTCCAAGGAAGACCGCCAGGCCCTGTCTCAGAATATTTAATTGTTCCCGGGTTAGCTTTTGCGTCTTCGATTAACTCTTTAAAAGTTTTGTACTTTGAATTTTTAGAGACGATAATTCCAGCCGCCTCATCACCAACGAGAAAAACACAATCAAAATCATCGTACGTAACTTCACTAATGCCAATCGCGTCATAAAGTGCCGGGTTTTCTGCTCCCATTAAAAGCGTATAGCCGTCAGCCGGTGAATCATAAACGTACTGAGTAGCTACTGAACCGCCCGCGCCCGTCATGTTTTGAATGATAATTGACTTACCTAAAAGAGGGCTGGCAAGAGTTGCTAACGGTCTAAGTATAGAGTCTGTCGTACCGCCTGCACCCCAAAGAACAACACCCGTAATATTTTGCGTAGGATAATCAAGAGCAAAAGCCGGAACACCAAAAGTTAAAGCAAGAATAAGAACAAGAGCAAAAATTTTTTTCATCGAAAATAACCTCCTGAATATTTAAAATTTCGGACGCTGAAAGTATATATTATTTGCTCAAATCTTTGTATATGAAATAAATCGCCGCTAACGAAACAAAAAATGTTAATCCGTCTGAAGCCGGCATCGACCATAAAACACCGTCTAATCCCATGAATAAAGGCATTAAAATCGTTAAGCCAGCTCCGAAAATTATTTCACGTGTCATTGATAATCCGGCAGAAATCCACGCATGACCTAACGCCTGTATAAATATAAACGCCGCTTTATTGATGCAAGCAAAAATTATTAAACACAAGTATGTGCGAAAACATTTAACGGTAAATTCAGAATAATAAACACTCTCACCGGAAGCCCCGAATAAATTTGCAATTTCAGCCGGAAAAATTTCAACAATTAAAAACGCTGCCACACCGATAATACTTTCAATTATCAATAAGCGCGTAAATAAATTTTTGGCTCTGTCTTTGCGTCCAGCTCCGATATTAAAACCCACGATGGGCGTACAGCTTGCTGATAAACCGACGACAATCGCAATAACAATTTGAAAGAATTTCATAACGATACCGATTACGGCCATAGGGATTTGCGAAAATTCAGGCTTGCCAAAAAGCGGGTCAAGCGCGCCGTATTTACGTATCATTAAATTTACAGCCGCGACACTAATTACGATTGAGATTTGTGATAAAAAGCTGCATAAACCTAACGGCAAATACTTTTTCATTAAGGACGGGTGATACGAAATATTTGCGCGTGAAAATTTAATTGCTCTCATTTTTTTAGAAATATATAACAATGACATGAACGCCGTAAAAATTTGTCCCATAATTGTTGCAACGGCTGCGCCCATCATTCCCCAACGAAATATAAATATAAAAATCGGGTCTAGAATAATATTTATTAACGCGCCTGTTAAAGTTGAGAGCATTACATAATTAGGACTGCCGTCCGCTGAAATTATAGGGTTCATAGCCTGGCCGAAAACATAAAACGGAATGCCCGGAATTATAAATTTAAAATATTCAATCGAAAATCTGAACGTGTCATCATTTATGCGTCCGCCGAAAAATGTTAATAAACTTTCATGAAAAATATAATACACAACCGCGATAATTATTCCGCATGTCATTGAAAGCAAAGCCGCGCTCCCGACAGTATCACCAGCTTTTTTACTATCGCGCGCGCCCAAACTCATACTAACAAACGCACAAGCACCGTCGCCAATAATTAAAGTGAATGCAAGCGCAATGACCGTCAATGGGAACACAACATTATTAGCCGCGTTACCGTTTGAGCCTAAATAATCAGCGTTAGCTATAAAAATTTGGTCGACTATGTTATAAAGCGCGGCGACCAACAACGAGATTATTAGCGGCACTGAGAATTTAAACATCAATTTCCCTAAAGGTTCACGCTCTAAAAACGAATTGTCATTCATGGTTAAAAAATATTCCTCCTGTTTTGTTCTTTAAAGAGGACACAAAAAAATGCGCCTCCAGATTTTAGCCCGGACTTACGCATTCTATGCAACACAGCTATTTGATTTGATATTTAATTCAAGCGAATTATAACACCGTATATCTAATAGTATTTAAAAATCAAAAAGCCCCCGTTATTAAAAACAGGAGCTTAAAAAATATTCGTTCGTTAATTTAAAAATTACTTTTTGTACGGAGCTAATAAATCTTCGTCCCAACCTACAGCTCTGAAAAATCCGCCGTGTAAATCTTTGAAAATTTCTAACGTTGCATCACTTTGGAAAGCTTTAACAACTTTTTCATACGTCGCTAATTTTTCGGGGTCGTTTAAATCTGAATTGCGGGCGGCGATTAAATTCCAGTACTCTTTCTCGGTTGCGGTATCCTGGAAAACAGCGTCGCTAGCTTTTAAACCGTTATCAAGCGCATACGTATCGTTAATAACTCCGGCTGTAATATCGGGTAAAGCTGAAGGTATCATGTTCGCGGCCAACTCTTGAATTTCGATTTTCTTATTATATTGCGCGATATCCTCTTTTGTAGGATTGAAGCCAGCTTCGGGACGTAAAGTTATTAAACCTGATGTCGCCAGAACTTTGATTGCACGTCCGCCGTTTGTCGGGTCGTTCGGGATTGCAATAACGTCGCCGTCTTTAATCTCATCAAGCGTTTTGACTTTGAGCGAATATAAATTCAACGGAACTACGAAAGTATTGCCGATGTTCGTAATCGCGTATTTACGGTTTAATAATTCGTCGGCTAAATAAATTCTGTGCTGGAAACCGTTTAAATCAATATCGCCGTCGTTCAAAGCTCTGTTCGGGGTTACGTAATCGGTGAACTGAATTATTTCGAGGTCGATATCCTGTTCAGCAAGAATTTTTTTCGCGCCAGCCCAAATCTCATCGTAAACACTGCCCGTAACACCTAAACGAACTTTTGTCGCAGCACCGGCACTAAAACTAAAACTTAACGCTAAAACTAATACTAACAATAACAATAAAAAACGCTTCATAAAAAATACAACTCCTATAAAAATTTATACACACAGGCAATTAACACCCGTATATACCAAAATTAAATTTAATGTGTGTTCTTGCGTGCTATAAAATCTCCGAGCCATTGCACAAGACTTACAGCCGCTACCAACACTATGACCGTTACCCAAGTGATATCTATCATATTTCTATCATGGCCGTAACGTATCGCAAAATCTCCAAGCCCTCCAGCTCCAACAGCTCCAGCCATCGCCGTCAAACCCAATAAGCTGATAATCGTAATCGTCGTGGCTCTTGTGATTGGGGCAACGCTTTCACGTAAATAAACTCTGAAAATTATTTCTAAAGGACTTGACCCCATTGATAAAGCCGCTTCAATTAAACCCTTATCCGTCTGAGCAAGCGCGCTTTCAACTTGACGGGCAAAAAACGGCGTAGCTCCAAAAACTAACGGAACAATAACGCCCCTCACATAAATAGCTGTACCCATGATTAAACGTGACAACGGCATTAAAGCTGTTAATAAAATTATGAACGGTATCGAGCGAAATAAATTTACGATTTTGTCTAAGACCTGATAAATAAATTTTTGCTCCATAATTCCGCCCGGCTTAGTTACTGTTAAGATTACTCCTAAAATTAAACCGATTATAAAAACGAACGCCCCCGCCCATGCTTCCATTAAAACCGTATCGCCTGCGGCTTTCCAAAATTCCGGCAAGCGTCTCATTAAATTAGGCAATAAATTATTAAAAAACTCCTGCATCTTTTATCACCTCAACATTTACATTTTTGCTTGCAAAATAATTTAAAGCGGCCTGTATATTTTCGCGTTGGCCTCTGAAAATTACGACTGTTCCGCCAACCATAACACCTGCTACAATTTCGACATCAGCCAAAATAATATTTAGTTCAACATCAAATTCACGCGACGCAAAAGAGATTAACGGTTCTGAAATATCGGCGTAAATATAAATCAAACGTGCCATTAACTCGCCATTTTTTAATTCGACCATTGGAGATTGTTCGTTAATTAAAATTTCGAGCTTTGACAAATTTGAAGTTGTGCGGACAAAATTTCGTGTTACTTCGTGTTTTGGATTTGAAAAAATCGTAAATACATCGCCAGTCTCAATAATCTCACCTGAATGCATGACTGCGGCTTTACGGCAAATATTTTTTACGACTTCCATTTCATGAGTAATTACGACAATCGTTATACCAAGCTTTTTATTTAAGTCTTTTAATAATTGCAAAATTGCTCCGGTTGTTTGTGGGTCTAACGCGCTTGTTGCCTCATCGCACAATAAAATTTTAGGGTCATTCGCCAACGCACGCGCGATAGCTACACGTTGTTTTTGACCGCCTGATAACTGCGAAGGATAAAAATTTTCCTTGTCCGAAATTTCGACTAGCGATAATAAATCGCGGACGCGTTTAATTTTTTCAGCCTTGCTCATACCTTTTAAGGGATAGGCTACATTTTCTAAAACAGTTCGCGACGGCATTAAATTAAACTGCTGAAAAATCATTCCGATTTTTTTGCGTGCATTGTATAAATCGCGCGGCTTTAATTCTGTCATTTCGACACCGTCAATTTTTACAGAGCCAGCGTCCGGACGTTCAAGCAAATTTATGCAGCGTACAAGAGTTGATTTGCCTGCGCCTGAAAATCCGATAATGCCAAAAATTTCACCGTCATTTATTTCGAGCGAAACATTTTTTACGGCGTGAATTTCGTTTTTAGAATTATTATCGCCTTGAAAATTCTTAGTTATATTTTTAAGTTCAATCAAATTTTTAAATATCTCCTGTTCCAAAATTTTAAATAAAAAATTGGGAAGTACGTTTTTGAATGCGTACCTCCCGTTAAATTTATATTACGGCTTTGAAAATTATTACAGTCAGCACGCTAAACTCATTCTTTTAAAATGAGTACACATCATGACGGTAATAATAATTATTTCAAGCCCTGACTTTTTCATGATTAAAAATTTTTATGAACGTTCAATCTCATCAATGAGCTGTTCAATGCATTCGCGAGCGTCAGCCGGTAATTTGTCGATGCCTTCACGTTCAGTGTCGCGCGATTTTACAAAATTCAATCTGTCCTGGAAACGGGCTTTTAATTTTGATTTATAGTTCTCGTCTTTGAGGTCAACATTGAAATCGGGGAACTCTAAAGTTTTAACGCCTGTTAATTTACCGAACGGTTTCCAATCTGCACGGCCTTCAACGATTGCTTCAATAGCTCCGAGCGTGTGTTCTTTCTGAACTTTTTTGCCCATGAAGTCGCCCGTGTTCAAAATATAGCAGTCTACGCCGTCTGATAAGAGCTGTTTAAATCTTTCGTAGTCTTTGCCTAACGGGTATGTTCTGAACGGGTTAGCATAGGGTTCGCAGACTAAGGCATCAGGGTCAACACCAGGAGCTAAATTTTCAGCTGATGTACGTTTTGTTGCTAACGTTGCGCCTAAAACTGCACCGAGCGACGCACCCTCAAGTTTTAAAACCGGCGGAATTGTCGGGTCTCTCATTAACCAGAAAATTGCGTTTAACGGTTCGTCAATTCTGTCAACTCTGTTCGGCGACCATAAACGTGATTTAATAGCGCGTCCGTTACCGTTTCTAATATCTTCGGTTACAGCGATTTTCTTGCCGTCATCTGTTACTGTGCAGCCGCAATTCTGTAACGTTAATAAATATTTATTATCTTCGCAGCCAATCGGGTAATCTGCAACTTTATCAAAGTATGTCGGCTCAAGAGCGATAGCGTATTTATCTTTGACATTAACAATGAATGCGTCATCATGCAAAACCATAACATCATATTTTCCGCCGTGTTTTGCGTGAGTAATTGTTGATTTGCCTGAACCTGAAAGACCAAATGCCGCGATAACAAATTTTTTGCCGTCTTTGGTCGTGTAACGTTTTAAACCGCCATGACATGAAGCATAACCGTTACGGGCAGCAATACCCCAAGCAAGCGTTAACGTTCCTTTTTTGAGTTCGCCGAAATATCTTAAACCTAAAACTGCCGCGCAGTTCTCTTCAGGTGAGAAGAAGGCCAAGCCTAACGGGAAATCAGGGTGCGACCAGTCGGGGTCAGCAAATATAAAAATATCTCCGTCAACTTCTGAAACGGGGCGTGACTGTTTGTAAAGGGCTTTATATTTTTCGTTCTCGTACTGGAAATTTATCATCCAGTTGTATAAATTATTTTCATATCCCTGCGGAACGATTAAATGTGCGTGTGTCATGAAATCTAAATCAAGTCCAACGAACGCGTCAGCCTGATATAACTTTTTATTACGCATGTTAAAAATCGCTTCGCGGACAATTTTGCAAAGGTCAGCGGTTTTAACTCCAGGATAACCAACGATACGGCGGGCTGCTGCTGTACGACCTACAATAGCTCCGTCATTAAATAATAAAACGTTTGCGTCCTGCGGCAATTCCTGTTCACTTGGTTTATAAACGGGCATTCCTGTTAATTCGATTGTGCCGGGACTATTTTTAGCGAGGTTGTAAGCTTCTTTTAAATCTAAAACTTTATGAACATTATTCCCATAAAAGAGGGTTTCAATCGTTGTGCGTGGTTGAGCGTGATAGACTGATTTAAATTTTGCGCTGTCATAAGCACCAATAGTTGACATCTTTAAAAAATTGCTCCCTTCAAAATATTTTAAGATTTTTTCAATTTATCTGGGTAATTATAGCACTGGATTAAATGCCTCCAAACACTTGCAATTTCAAAAATAAAAATAACACAAAACCCACCAGCTAAAAACTGATGGGCTTCTAATTTCAAAATTTATGTTAATGATTTAATTCTATGCTCCGGTCAACGGTTGAGGCGGAATACTTTGGAGATATTTTTGAGTATATTTAAAGACTGAATACGCCGGTTCATCAGCACGTTTGACAGTATGAGCCATGCCGCCTTCACCGATTACATAAGCAAACGTACCGTCTTCCTCTTCTTCAAAGAAGTACCATTCTACTTTGGGCGAATAAGTTTTATAGTAAGAAATAACTTTAACTCTGAAGGCGATATCGGAATTAGTATAAACAATGCTTGAAGTATCCACACAATAAGTTGTATCTTTGCTGTTATAAACCGTAACTTCTTCAGCATATGCACTTGTAGCTACAAACGCCAACGCGAAAACAAACAGCGCAACCGTCATAACAATTTTCTTAGACATTGAGAATTATCTCCTTATTTCTAAAATTCTAAGTGATTAGAACACTTTATATAGAAACATTATCGCTTGTTTTTTCATTTGCTTCACTAAACCAGTTATAAAATTTTTCGCACCACGCCGGATTTGTTGAAATTTGTTTTGCTCGTAAATTACCATGTTTAGTGGTTATTGGACTGTCTTCAATTCCTAAAAGACCAGTTTTAAAAATATCCAGTTCAAAATTTTGCTCAAGTTCGAAATCTTTTAAAGAGTTCCATAAAAGTGAATGCGCTGATTGAATTTGTGAGTATAAAATATCTTTTTGCATGAGAATAATATTATAAAATTTTAATTAGTAGTTTGAATAATGGCCTCAAGATGAGAAACTTTGGGACTATACAAACATAAAACCACAAATTTGCTATAGTGCAATAAAAAATTTGAACAGCTTTATTTTCGCAAATATAGTTTTTAAAAAAATAAATGCTAGATTTATGACCATAATACAATAATTTTAACCTCGTTAAATTACTGTAATTTTCATTGCCGTAATTGTGTTCATGAATAAACCTTATATTATCAGCACGTCCAATCTTTTTACCTAATCTCTGAATTTTATAGGATAAAATATCTTCTTCGTAATACATGAAAACATTTTCGTCAAACATTTTCATTGCTAAAAAGTCATCAGAACGTATGAAGTAAAGACTACCAGGTAACCCCTTGACAGTAATTAAATTTGCGCTATACTTGTCTTGTCTTGTCTTGTCTTGTCTTGTCTTGTCGCTATTTGTGCGTTTGCTTATTTTTTCAGCCCATTTAAAAAATCTCTTTTTAAGATTACTTTTTATTCGTCTCATTAGATTGGTTTTGGGCATATTTGGTAGTATCATTTTTCCACTAATAACAGCATAATCTGGATTTTCAGCAAACAATCTTTTAATTTCTGCAACAAAATCATTTTCAAAAACAACATCGGGATTAGAAATGCCTATTAAATCGACGTTAAAATTTTTAATTAAATATTTGGCACCAAAATTATTCCCGTAAGAGTAACCGCCGTTGCGTTCGGATTTAATTACATGAATTTTATCGCAAGCAAATTTCTTAAGTTCTTTAAAAGAGTTATCAGGAGAACAATTATCAACTACAACAATGTGTTCGAGCTCACCAAAATCCTTTATGTGATTTAATAATTTTGCAGTCGTAGTAGCGTCTTTATAATTTAATATAACAAGTCCGCATGTAAGCATATTATTTTTTACCTCCTTAATATTTAGGAAAAATCTATAACTTAAAAAATATCTCCTTATAAAAATCCCCAAGCCTTAAAAATTTTAGCTCAGGGATAAATTTTACCACATCTTTTTAAATTATTTTTCGTCGTCGGAAATATCTAACATGTCTTCATCAATAACGTTATCATTTTCAGGCTCAACGTCTTCAATCTCGTCGGGGTCGTCTGAATTTGCCGGAGAAGTCGCAATTTGCGCGCCGTCCTGTGTAAATTCTTCAGGTTGCGAAAGTCCGTTCCCCTTGTTTACTTCGGACATAATAGCTTTCATAATTTCGTCCTGTAACTCCTTGTGTTCAGCTAAATACTTCGCGACGGATTCTTTGCCTTGCCCTAACGTCTCGCCTTTGTATGCTAACCAAGAGCCTTTTTTAACAATAACGTTGTAATCAATCGCCATGTCAACTACAGCAACACCAACAGGAATGCCCTGGCCGTAAATTAAACTCGCGTGCGCTGTTCTGAAAGGAGGAGCTAACTTGTTTTTGACAACTTTTAAAAATAATTCATGGCCGACTACGACTTCACCTTTTTCGAGCTTTTTGCCCCTGCGGACTTCAAGCCTAATCGACGCATAAAACTTTAAAGCTCTTCCCCCCGTCGTCGTCTCTGTAGGGCCAGCACCGTATCCAGTCGAAATCATCGCGCGTAATTGGTTTATGAAAAATACTATGCAATTAGTTTTGGCTATTATCGACGCTAAACGCCTAAGTGAATATGACATTAAACGGGCTTGTAAACCTAATTGGCTCTCACCAATACGACCGTCAATTTCTGATTGAGGGGTTAATGCCGCTACAGAATCTACTACGACAACATCAACAGCCCCGCTTCGAACAAGTGAGTCCAAAATAAATAATGCCTGTTCGCCGCTGTCCGGTTGTGATAAATATAAACTGTCCAAATTTACACCGAGTTTAGCCGCTAATCTTGGGTCGAGTGCGTGTTCAGCGTCTATAAATGCAGCAATACCACCAGCTTTTTGAGCCTCAGCAACAGCACATAAAGCAATAGTCGTTTTTCCTGAACCTTCAGGGCCGAAAATCTCAACTATGCGCCCTTTAGGATAACCGCCAATCCCTAATGCAACATCAAGCGGCAAAATTCCACTCGGTATAACTTCGACTTCAACTTTGGTGTTATCGCCTAAACGCATAATCGCACCGTCGCCGAATTTGCTTTTTATATCTCCGATGGCCGCTTCTAAAATTGCCTCACGGGTTTGAGCGTTCTTCTTACTTACTGCCTTAGCTATTTTAATCAGCCTCCCTATTAAAATCACGAACGACTAATCTTAACTCACGTAACGCCGTCTCAAGTGTTAATTCACGAACTGCATCTCTGTCCTGATTAGGAAAATTCTTTCGGAATGCGTAATTTTGTTCTTCATCAACTGTTAATTCATGAATATTTGCTCTGTCGCCAGCGTTAAAATTCTTCCTGAACTCATAATTTTTCTCGTTATCAAATAAGCGCGACGCAATTCCAAAATATACAGTGCCTACAGGTTTTAAATCAGTTCCACCGTCCGGCCCCGCAATTCCTGTCACGGAGAGCGCGAAGTCGGCATTATATATTTTTAAAGCACCTTTCGCCATTTCTAAAGCACACTCCGCACTAACAGCACCAAATTTTTTCAAAGTGTTCTTTTTGACACCGAGAATATCATGTTTTGAGGCATTACTATAAACAACAGCACTCCCGTTAAAAACATCAGAGCTTCCAGGAATTTTTGTCACAGTAGCTCCGATTAAACCACCCGTACAAGATTCAGCAAACGCAATTTTAAATTTTCCCTCGCGGGCTTCCTTTATTAAATTTTCAGCTAATATTGTGAAATACATTTTATTTATGCTCCAGTGAATTTAATTACAAATCCGTAAAGCCAGCCAGCATGATAAATATACGCGTTCACAGCCTGCAAAAATATATTTACGATTACACCGCCTACAACGTCGTCAAACATAATTCCCCAACCGCGCGGTAATCGTTCCATTATTGAAACTGGCCACGGCTTTAAAATATCTACAAGTCTGAATAAAAAAAACGCAGGCACTAAAAAACTCTCAGGCAATAAATACGCACTAACCCACATCCCGGCAACTTCATCTATGATAGCGCAAGACGGGTCTGTAATGTGAAAATACCGCTCCGGAATTTCAGGAAAATTTTTAGGCTCGGCAGCTTTTAAAAAATCCTCCGTTAAACCGGAAGTGTAAATCCCTATGACAGTAATTAAAATTATTGCCCATAAAGGAATTTTAAAAAGCAAATTTAATAACAACGCAACAAACGAACCAACAGTACCGGGCATCTGCGTAAAAAATCCTAGCCCGAAAATCGTTGATATATATACATATAAAGGTTTTGCCATTCCTATAAAAAACACCTCCCGTTAAAAATTGCCTAAATTAAATCAAAATCAAATCGCCGAACAAATCATTATTTACGCAATCATTGATTTTAGCTTTTACGATATCACCGAGCTTAAATTTTTTATCATTAAGCCCAGTAATGCAAGTCAACCCGTCAATTTCAGGCGCATCTCTAAAACTTCTACCCCATAATTGGCCAGCCTCATTGTCGATATCTTCAATCAAAATTTCAAGCTCGTGATTTAAAAATAATTCGCTGCGCTCCTGTGAAATAGCGTCCTGAATTTCTAACAACATATTACAACGGGCTTCAGCTATTTCGTGAGGAATTTGATTTTCAAAAGTTGCGGCCTTCGTCCCTTCTTCTGGTGAATAAACAAATGCTCCTAATCTGTCAAATTCAATCTCGCGAACAAAATCTAATAAATTATTAAAATTTTCGTCCGTCTCACCTGGAAAACCTGCCATAACAGTCGTACGCAACGCGAATAAATTATCAACCGAACGAATATATTTAAAAATTTTCCTAAAATGATTTTCCGGCGCAGGTCTGTTCATTCTCGTTAATATATCATTTTCAGAATGCTGTATCGGAATATCAAGATAACGCAAAACTTTTTCATGTTCAAGCAAAAAATCTATAAAGCCCTCGTCAATTCTATTCGGGTGCAAATATAAAAGCCTTATCCATGTTTTTGGGGGCAATTCGTTATTTAAAGCGTGAATTAAATCCTTCAGCCCCGTACCATTCTGGAAATCGCGCCCGTAAACCGTTAAATCCTGACCGACTAAACAAATCTCTTTTGCTCCTGCTGAACATAACATTAAAGCTTCATCAATCAAATTTTTTAGGGGAATGCTTTTTAAACGTCCTCTAATTAACGGAATTGCACAATATGAACATAATGTATCGCAACCCTCAGAAATTTTTAAATAACGCGTCCAGAAATTTTTATTGAGCGATTTTTTAGAACGCATACACGATAAATCTATTTTACCGCCTAAGAATTTTATAACGCTTTCATAATCTTCAGAACGGGCAAATAAATCAACAGTCGGAAATTCGCGGCGTAAATCATTTTCGTAACGATTAACTAAACACCCGAAGACGATAATTTTTTTAATTACACCGCGTTTTTTCAAATCCTCTAAATCTAAAATTGCATCGATATTCTCTTTAGTAGCGTCTTGAATAAAACCGCAAGTATTTATAATCGCAACATCAGATTTTTTAGCTGAAGTAAAAATTTTATGACTCTGCGATTTTAAATGGCCGGCTAAAATTTCGCTGTCAACAGAGTTTTTAGCACAGCCCATACTCATTAAAAATATATTCATGCGCTAACTTTCATATTCGCTAAATGCGTCATTATCGATAGCTTTCAAATCAATCGTTCTTTCGACGCTGACGCAAAATTCATGTTTAATCATCAGTTCCGCTAATTTTTTACCGTCGATTATTAACAAATGTTCTTGAGCGGCGAGTTCTTTAGCTGTTTCCGAAAATTTAGCGGTCGTAACGAAAATTCCTGTGCTCTTTCTAGCGGAGATAACGTCGACGAACTCTTGAACATCGTTTTTGCTTATAGTTTTAACGGGCTGTGATTTACGTGCGTGAATATAAATCGAAGTCAATCCGTTACGATAATCAAGAATTACGCCATGAATTAAGCTATCGCCGTCGTTTTCAGAATTATATTTTGCGTTTCTGTAAGTTTTATAGCCAAGAATTGAAAGCAAATCTATAACGAATTGCTCAAACATATCGGACGAAAGCGCAGCAACTTTTCTCAAAACGTTATTGGCTAAGTCCTGATTAAATTTTTCGATATTATCTTTCAACACTTCGTAAGAGTTCATATTATTATCACCACCACTTAAATTATTTTCAGGTTCATTATCGTTTTCAGGTTCAGGCTCAGGTTCTGCTTCAGGTTCAGGCTCAGGTTCAGGCTCAGGCTCTGGCTCAGGTTCAGGTTCAGGTTCAGGCTCGGCTTCAGGTTCAGG
>CAJODZ010000011.1 GCA_905233645.1 uncultured Synergistales bacterium
ATTTTAACCTCCTTTTTCATTTTTTTCAATCAATTTTTATGGGTTAGAGGGTACATTATTACACTATTTCGATATCTAGCTTATAGCTCCTTTCTCGTTCAAAAAATTTTAACACGTAATAATAACCATAAAAAACGGATCAGGCTTTTCAAAAATTTCACCTGACCCGTAATTTTTAGCTTGAAATTTTTAATTAAGCTTTCTCGATTTTAACAACATCGTAACCAGCTTCGTCTATCACTGAAATAAACGCCTCGTCGGCAATGTCATTATTTAATTCGACAACAGCATTATTATTTTCAAGACTTACTTTAACGCTCGTAACGCCGTCAAGATTTTTTAATGCTTCCGTAACGTGATGAACGCAATTTTGACAGCCCATACCTTTAATCGAAATTATTTTACGCACGGGGTTTACTCTCCTCTGTTTTTGCCTAATGGTGATACTTTCAAGCAGTAAATCGCAAAGAAGAGTAACGCTACGCCAATCCCAATTCCATAAGCCGTGCTGACAGCCATTGAGTTAAATGTTTCTGGAATTGCGCTGCCTGTTAAACTAATCCAGCCTTTACCGTTCATCCAGTCCATTAACATTCTAATGCCTCTGATTAAAGCAGGATAGCACTCATCAGCAAAGCAGAAAAATGTAACGCTAACAGCACTCATAAACGTAGCCGGAACTGCTGCAAAAAATCCGCGTCCTGGAAAATCTTTTTCCAAATACGCCGCCGCAGCCCATAAAGCTATCATCGCTAACGTCTGGTTTGACCATGAGAAATAACGCCATACAATACCGTACTCAACGAATGAGATTGCATAACCGGCGGCTAATAACGGTACAGCTAAAATCAAACGCGGCAAAAATCCTTTTTGAGGAATACCAAACCAGTCCGCTAACGTTAATCTTGCACTTCTGAAAGCTGTATCACCTGAAGTAATCGGGCAGGCAACAACTCCGAGTAAAGCTAAAATACTTCCGACTGTGCCTAATAAACCGACTGAGATTTGATAGACTGTAGCTGAATTTCCGCCCTTCATCGCCAATAATCCCTGTGTTGTAAACGATACTGAACCGTCCGCGTTAAACACGTTATAGAAAGCAATACCGGCGGCAGCCCAAATTAAAGCGATAATACCTTCGGCAACCATTGCTCCATAAAATACAAAACGTCCCTGTCTCTCTGATGTTAAACAACGCGCCATCATCGGTGATTGTGTAGCATGGAAACCTGAAATTGCTCCGCAGGCAACAGTGATAAACATTAAAGGCCAAATCGGTGTCGTCGCGGCTTTCGGGTGCATGTTATAAAAACCTTCCCATAATTCAATCATCGGTTTTATTCCGTTTACATGGTTATAAACTGTAACGCCTGCAATTCCGACAGCCATGAAGATTAAGCATAAACCAAATAACGGGTAAATTTTGCCAATGACTTTATCAATCGGGAGCAATGTAGCTAAGAAATAATAAATCAAAATTACGACTGTTAAAATCTCTGTCCATTGCTTTACGTCATAACCCATAACTGTTTTAGCAACACTTCCAGCTCCAGCCGCCGCAGCTCCAGCACCTTCCGTAATCATCATCGCTAATAATCCGGCAGGGCCAACCATGAAAACAACACCGACCATTACAAGCAATACGACTGAGAAAATACGCATGATATTTTTCATGAGGCCGCCTAAATATTTTCCGGTGATTTCTGAAACGCTTGCGCCGTCATTTCTCATTGAGAGCATACCGACTAAATAATCATGAACAGCACCGGCTAAAATCGTTCCGAAAACTATCCATAAATAAACTTGAGGCCCCCAAATCGCACCGGATAAAGCACCAAATATCGGGCCAAGTCCGGCAATGTTGAGTAACTGAATTAAAAACGCTCTGCCCGCTGAAATCGGAACATAGTCGACACCGTCTTCAAGTCTTACGCACGGGGTCTCTCTGTCATCAGGGGCGAACACTTTTGTAACAAACGCGCCGTAAACCAGGTAACCGAGAATTAAAAGCACGAGTGCCGCAAAAAATGTAATCATTTAAAAATTCTCCTTTCATAAAATAAAAATTCGAAAATTTTTGAAGCGTTAATAAGTTTAACCATTTAGAATTTTTGCGCAAGAAGTTTTTTAAAATTAACTGATAAAATTTTCACCAAGTAATTATTTTTACAAAGGAGTTTTTTAAAGATGAGTTCACGTCCTGAAAAAGTGTTAGGCGTTCTGGGAGGAATGGGCCCAGCAGCAACAGCAGAGTTTTTAAGAATTTTAGCGCGCGATTGTCCTGCGAGGAATGATGCTCAGCACCCGAAAATTATTATGCTTTCTGACCCTGATGTTCCAGACAGGAGCGACGGCATTATGGGACTTGGAGAAGACCCGACAGAATTTTTATACAAAGATTTAATGCAGCTTGTAGATTTTGGAGCTGATGTCTTAGCTGTCCCGTGTAACACTGCGCATTATTTTATAGACATGTTTAGAAATGAATTACCTATTCCGTTAATTCACATTGTTGAAAGCACAGTTGAAGCCGCTAAAAATTTAAGTGCTGATTTAATTAACGACCCGGAGTTTAATTTAAGCTCTGATGATTGTTCATGGTTATTAGCAACCGACGGGACGCAAAAAAGTTTAATTTATCCGGCTTGCGCTGAACAAATGAATTATCATTTTTTAAAGCCTTCACACGACCAGCAGAGCAAAATTCAAAACGTCGTTCGTTATGTCAAAGCCGGTAAGATGTCCGAAGCGATAGATTTAATGGTTGGCGTTGTCAGTGAATTATGGAAAGAACGCAAAGTTCCTGTAACAATGGGGTGTACTGAACTGCCGTTAGCGTATGCTTCGTCTGGTTTACCAGAGAGAATGCAAGTGTCAAGTTTAAAAGCTTTGAGCGATGCATGTATAAAAGTTTTGTACGGCGAATAATGCTGAATAATTTATAATTATAAATACTTATTAAAAATTTTTAAAATGGAGGCTGTAATTTAAAAAGATGCCTGAAGAATTTTATAATCAAATGCGTGATTTTGAAGATGAAGAAGTGTCGTTAGCTGATATTTTTAATATCCTATGGAGCAGAAAGGGAACAATATTTTTAATAACGACTTTATTTGCGGTTTGCTCTTTAGTTTACGGATTTTTTATTGCGACTGTAACATATAAGGCCGATTGCAGAATATCATCTCAAGGTAACGAAAGTCCTCGTGCAAGCGTTGTTGCTCAATTAGGCGGCTTTGCTGATTTTTTAGGATTAAGCAGCGGTGCTACAAGTCAGGGAAATATTTTAGCAATGTTACAGGGCGATACTATTGCGGACGCTTTGATTGAGAGATTTAATTTAATGGAAAAGTTTAGTTCTGATATTCGCGTTAAACTTCGTGAAAGTGTCAAAGGAATGATTAAAACGGAGACGGCTAAAGATAACAACATTATTACGATTTCAATCATTGACAAAGACCCTGAATTTGCGGCGGACTTTGCTAACGGAGTAGCAGATGAATTACAAAAACGCTTACTTGAATTTTCGGTCGAGGACGCTTTACAGCACAGAGAATTTTTTGAAAATCAACTTATCCAGGCTCAACAGGATTTAAATGAGGCGGAAGACGCTTTATTAAAATATCAGGAGTCTCGCGGCGTTATAGCATTTGAGGCACAAACTCAAGCTCTTGTAGCATCAATGACTGCGTTACGAAACAGAATAGCTGAAAAGAATATCGAAATTTCGTCAATCAGCAGTTACACCCGCGCCGATAACCCCAGATTAAAAATGGCACGTTCAGAATTAGAGGCAATGACAAAAGAATTACGCCGTCTCGAAGAAGAGCAAAAACGCGCTGAACAGCAAACACAAAAAAATTCGAACGAATTATCCTCAATCGGGCAATTACCGGAAATGGGCGTTGAATACAGACGTTATGCGCGAGCTGTTCAATTTGCGACGGCCAAATATGACCAAATGTTAAGACAGTATGAAAACGCGAAATTAAACGAAGCTAACGATTTACCTACCATAAAAATAATTGACCGCGCTACAGTACCTGATTACAAATATGCTCCTAAACGCGGAAGAATTGCGATTATTGGTACTGCTGCTGGTTTTGCGTTGTCTATATTCCTTGCGTTTATGCTTGCTCATCTTCAAAACGTAAGAGAACGCCGCGAAAATTATTAGTTAATTTAAACTTACGCCTCCGGCTGAAAAGTCGGGGGTATTTTTTATTCATGATTTTAAAACATATTGATTTAGTGTGTTTTAAGTGCAATAATTTCCGGCATTGATTTTTTAAATTTTTTAAGGAGAGTTTTTATAAAATGCTTGTAAGCTCAATAGAACAGTTAATCGGTAATACGCCGTTAGTTGAATTAAAAAGAATAGCTAAATATTTTGAATTAAACGCGAAAATTTTTGGCAAACTTGAATATTTTAATCCTGCCGGAAGTGTAAAAGATAGAATTGCTCAATCAATGATTGATGACGCTGAACAAACAGGCAAATTGAAGAAAGGCTCAGTCATAATTGAACCCACTAGCGGTAATACTGGCATTGGTTTAGCTTCTGTTGCGGCGGCGCGTGGTTATAAAATCATCATCGTAATGCCCGAAACAATGTCAATCGAACGCCGTCAAATCATGAAAGCTTACGGAGCTGAATTAGTTTTAACGCCCGGAGCTGAAGGTATGAAAGGCGCAATCGCGAAAGCAAATGAACTCGCCGCAAAAACGCCCGGTAGTTTTATTCCAGGACAATTTGTAAACCCTGCTAACCCTGAAATTCATAAAAAGACGACTGGCCCTGAGATTTACGATGATTTACAAGGACATATTGATATTTTTATCGCCGGTGTAGGAACTGGAGGAACTTTAACAGGAACGGGCGAATATTTAAAATCACGCATTCCTGATATAAAAATCATCGCCGTTGAGCCAGCAGGTTCGCCAGTTTTATCAACAGGTAAAGCCGGAACGCACAAAATTCAAGGTATAGGCGCAGGATTTGTCCCCAACGTTTTAAACACGAAAATTTATGACGAAGTGTTTACCGTTACAGACGAGGAAGCTTTTAGAGTAGGGCGTTTACTTGGCAAGAAAGAGGGATTTTTAGCCGGTATATCGTCTGGAGCAGCATTACACGCGGCGGTTACGATTGCTAAACGTCCAGAAAATGCTAATAAAAATATTGTCGTTATATTGCCTGATACGGGAGACAGATATTTATCAACGCCGATGTTTGCATAAAAATTATTTTAATAAATTATTTCCCCTGTTCAATCATGGACGGGGGATTTTGTGTTACAATGCTCAAAATTTTTTACGAGGAGTACGCTTGACAAAATGCAAAATTCCCAAATAATTGAGCAACGAGCAACGAGCAACGAGCAACGAGCAACGAGCAACGAGCAACGAGCAACGAGCAACGAGCAACAGCTATAACTATGCTTTAAAATCCGATACTAATTCTAGTTCTGAAAAAATTTATATAGCACTTTCCGTTTATGACCCTAAAGGCACTTATTCACAGCACGCCGGTGTCGTAATGACTTCTATTTTTGAGAATACTCAATCACCCGTATGCGTTTATATTTTGCATGATGAAACTTTAACGCAAGACAATCGCCAAAAATTTTTAAGAACAGCTGAAAAATATAATCAAGAAATAAATTTAATAGACGTTACGGAATATGCTAAACAAATTAACCCGAACATCTTTGCAGAAATAAAAACATTTATAACATTCGGTGCTCTTTACAGGCTTTTTATTCCGCAAATAATTAACCTCGATAAAATTATATATTTAGACTGCGACGTTAATGTAAATCTTGATATAAAAGAATTATGGGACGTAAATGTTAAAAATTACTACGCTGCTGCTGTTTTGGATAAAAACGGAGTGGACGTATTTTTTAAAGGCAAAAAATCATATTACATTTGGTTTTTTAAATGTAAAATAAATAACTGCGATATTAAAGACTATTTCTGCTCAGGTGTCATGCTCATGAATTTAAATAATATTCGTAATTCAGGCAACTTGTTTGAAAATTCAATGAAGTGGTTAAAACGTCATAAGCATACAGCTGATTACGGCGACCAGGATATTTTAAACTCATTATTTTATGGGCATATGAAATTTATCGATAAAAAATTTGATAATCTTGTTACTCTCAAAGGTGTAGGAATTGAACCTGAGAATACGATAACTCATTCTGGAGGAGAGCCTAAATTATGGAGAGTTACCGGTAACGCGTGGCAATATTTTTACTGGCAATACTATTTAAAATCAGCATGGGGCGAAAATCTTTCACGCGAAAACCTTGTAAAAGTTATGCTCGATGCAGCGTATAAACCTGAACAAGAACAACTTAAAAAATCTTTGTTAATTCGCGCCACTCAAAAAATCTGGCATAAAATCTGTCCCAGTGGGTTTAGAAGATGTGTAAAAATGTTATGTTCCGAATTTTTATATCGTGTCGGCCTCAAAAAATAAATAGCGCAATTCAAATTTTAAACATGATAAAATTTGAGCATGAATACAAATTTAAATGACATCATAAATAATTCAGTAGTCGAACTTAAAAAATCATTGCCAGAAGAATTTAACAGCTTCAACGGTGTTAAAGAGTTTTCAGAGAGTGCGTTCAGAAAAATTTTAGCGGCTCTATTTCCTCAGCATGTAAATCCTCAAAATCTGGAGGTTGCTTTAAATTTATCAAGTGCTTGCGATAATTTGAAATGCGCTTTAAAAAATATCGTTTCTGAACCTGAAATTATTATTGCTGATTTAATAAAAACACTTCCTGAAATTAAACGCATATTACTAACAGATATAAAAGCCGCTTATCAAGGAGACCCAGCAGCTAGAAATTATGACGAGATTATATTAGCTTATCCGGCTTTTATTGCGATAAGTGCTTATAGAATTGCTCACGAATTATTTTTAAAGCAAGTTCCTTTAATTCCGCGAATAATTACAGAATACGCTCACCGTTTGACGGGAATTGATATTCATCCGGGCGCGACAATAGGAGAATATTTTTTTATTGATCATGGGACAGGCGTTGTAATCGGCGAAACTGTAACTATAGGCGCTCACGCTAAATTGTATCAAAATGTAACGCTTGGTGCTAAAAGTTTTAAGATGAACCCTGACGGGACACTCGTGAAAAATATTAAACGACATCCCGATATTGGCAATGATGTCGTAATTTATGCTGGTGCTACGATTTTGGGCGGTGATACTGTGATTGGCGACGGCTGTATTATTGGCGGTAACGTCTGGTTAACTCATTCTGTCGAAGCTGGTCAAGTTATTTTAAACGAGTTGCACGAACGCTAGCATAAATTTGAATAATATTCGCTCATAAAAATTTACAAGCAAAAAATTTTAGCCGGTTGTGTTTAAAAAGCATGGCCGGTTTTTTATGTATAAAAAAGTTTGTATTTTGAAATAAATCAATTAAAATCTAAAGAAATTTATATTTATCTTGAAAAAAGCCGGTGTTTTTTTTAATTATGGAATATGATTATTTATTGAGCCTTTGTGTTATTTTATTGTCTACGAAATTTTTCGGAATAATATCGCGTCGCGCTCAAATGCCTCAAGTCGTTGGCTCGTTAATGGCTGGATTATTTTTCGGGCCTGCCGTCCTTGGAGTTATCACTAAAGAATTTTTCGGGCAACAAATCTGTTTAATGCCTTCACCTTTAATCAAACATCTTGCTGAACTTGGCGTAATCGTAATCATGTTCACAGCAGGTATGGAGACTAATTTAAACGAATTAAAATCATCGGGCAAATCTGGTTTTACTGTTGCGTCTTGCGGAGTTATTTTGCCTTTGTGCATGGGAACAGGCTTAATGTATTTATTCGACAGCGAAATAAATTTGCCTTCAGCACTTTTTGTAGGAGCTGTCTTAACCGCAACGTCTGTTTCGATTACGGTCGAGACTTTAAAAGAGATTTGCAAATTACAAACTCAGGCAGGAAATATTATTTTAGCGGCAGCCCTCATCGACGATATTTTAGGTTTAATATGTTTAACGCTCGTTACAGGAATGGCAAGCGGCGAGATAAATTTATTTTTTGTGTTAGTAAAAATCATAGCGTTTTTTATTTTCGTGGGAATTGCCGGACTTACTTATCATGTTTATATGTTATGGTTTGATAAAGTGAATGGCGAAAAAAATTTGCGTCGTTATCCTGTAATCGGTTTTGCTTTTTGTATGTTTATAGCTTGGGCTGCTGAAAGATTATTCGGTGTTGCTGATATCATCGGAGCATTTGCCGCAGGTATGATTATTTCAATGTCGCCGAAGGGAGATTATATAGCCGGAAAATTTGACACAATTTCGTATTTATTATTAACGCCGGTATTTTTTGCTAATATTGGTCTTGAAGTTACGTTGCAGTCAATGTCATGGTGGCTGATATTTTTCACGGCAGTGTTAGTTTTTGTGAGTGTCATTTCAAAATTAGCTGGCTGTGGTCTTGGTGCAAGAATGTGCGGAATTTCGAGACATGAGAGTTTTCAAATTGGTTTAGGAATGGTCTGTCGTGGTGAAGTTGCTTTAATCGTCGCTAACAAAGGATTAGCAATGCACATGATAGACGAAAAATATATCGGGCCGATAATTATAATGGTAATAATTTGTACGATTGTTACACCAATATTTTTAAAAAATGCTTTTAAAGACCGTGAAACTGTTTAAAAATTTATAAAAGGCAGGTGTAAAAGCGTCGCGGTTTTAAAAAATTTAGCGGCGTATATCAAAATTGCAAGGGAAAATTTTAACGTTTAACCGTATCTTAAAAATTCGTGAAGACTTACGGCGCGATGAACAGGCTATTTTAGCGTCTGAACGTAACGAAGAGCAGCAAGTTTTAAATCACCTCGACGAACTCGCTAATGAAAAACAAAAAGCTATGCTCGATTTTAGTAAACCAGGCGAGAAAGCTTTATCAAGCAGCGAGTTATGGTTTCAGCGTCAATTTATTTCGGCGATTGATTCTGATATTCAGCGCGGAAATAATTCATTAAACGATGTTAGAACACGTATCGCAGGAACTGAAGCTCGTCTCGTTGAACGCCATAAAGACGTAAAAATTATGGAAACATATATCGGCAAATTAAAAGAAGCTGATTTTAAAGAACGTCTCGGAATTGAACAGAACGAATTAGACGATATCGCAACAATGCAATTTTCGCGCGTAAGATTTAATCAGGGAGGTAAATAAAAAATGCCCGGTTACGATTCAACGAGCATTCAAAAAGTTTTAAGCCGTATCGAGGAAATTAAATCAATGACCTCAATGCACTTACGTAATATGAATGGCGATGATAGTACAATCAATTCACGTTCAAAATTTACGGAAGTGCTTGATAATATCAGTCGTCCAGTAAAAACTAAATTCATTTCTAATCAGACAAGCTACGACGAATTAAAAGACATAATCGATAAATACGCTGATAAATATAATATCGACCAAGAACTAATCCGCGCGATGATACAGGTAGAATCGGGCTGGCATGTTGACGCAATTTCTAACAAGGGCGCAATAGGTTTAATGCAGTTAATGCCTAAGACAGCCGCAGCGTTAGGAGTTGACCCGAATGACCCTGTCCAAAATTTAGAAGGCGGCATTAGATATATTTCAGATTTAACTGACAGATATCGCGGCGATGTTGAGAAAGCATTAGCAGCATACAACGCAGGGCCGACACGTGTTGA
Source organism: uncultured Synergistales bacterium (assembly GCA_905233645.1). Taxonomy (GTDB): domain Bacteria; phylum Synergistota; class Synergistia; order Synergistales; family Aminobacteriaceae; genus JAFUXM01. Next base: position 9,730 of record CAJODZ010000011.1, read on the forward strand.
CGCTGGAAATATTCCCGATGTTTCAAAACGTTATGTCCGAAATATCATGGCTATTTATAATAAATTAAGGGGTTGAGTTTAAAGCATGGCTGATGAAAGAGCACCCGATGATATTCAACCAATAGTAACAACACCCAAAAAGAAGAAGAAGAAAAAAGGCGGTTTTTTCACGTTTTTATTCTGGCTGATTTTATTATCGCTTGGTATTGGGACGGGATTACACTTGAGCGGAATTTGGGACGGTCGGCCAATATTCTGGAGCATTGTTCCCAGAATACCGTATATAGGCGACAGGCTTGCAAAATTTTTCAGTGTTCCCGACAGATACGCAATGAGCATTAACGCGCGCCGTACTGTTGAGTTAGACGAATGGCAAAAACGTTTAGACGCTCTGGAACGTTCAATAGCTTTAAGTGATGAAGACCGCGAAGCTAAATTCGATGACCGTGAAAAAACTTTAACAACTGTGTCGCGCGATTTAAAGTTACGAGAAATGAGAATAAGCGAACGCGAAAAGGCACTTGACGACGCTGAAGGTAACGGAGCAACCGCAAGCGAACGCGAGTTAATGAACCAGGTAGCACGCACGTATCAGGATATGTCGCCACGAAAAGCTGCCGCTATAGTCAACCAGTTGCGCGATAATTTAGCTGTCGAATTGCTGTTGAGATTACCTAACGATGTCCGAGCGTCGATAATGAGTACTATAAGGCCGCAAAAAGCTTCACGTTTAACAGAGTTAATGTCGCGCGGTCGGGGAGGTAATTTTTAAAATGGCGGACGTGTTTCAATTTTTCCCTCAACAAACACAAATTAAACAGCCTGTTAAAACTAATTCGAGTAAATCAGAAATTAAATCAGGCACGGACGAAAATAATAAAAATAACGGTGTTTTTGATAATTTAATACGTGATGAAATTTCAAAGAGCAAAAACTATAATTCAACATCAACAACTAAAAATTCAAGCTTAAAAAATTTTTCACGCGAAAATAATCCTAAAACATTGCAAAATCAGGACGCAAAAACATTTTCTGAAGACAGCGAGACTTTTGATTTTGCTAAAAACACTTCTGAACAGACGATTTTAAATTTACTGGCCATGCGTTTAACGAGTGAACAGCCGGACGCAAATTTAGCCATGAATGCAAATGAGAATTTAACGCCCGAACTTGATTTTGAAGAGATTGACGCTCAACAGTTAGAAGAGATTTTCAATGCGTTAAAGCAATTTGCTGAGGAGAACGGTTTAGAAATTTCCGACGATGATTTAAAAGTATTGTCCGAGATTTTCGCGAAAATGTTCATGAAAAAGGCAAGCCCTAAAAATTCAATTTCGCCCGAAAAAGTTTTAAACACTGAAGATGACGGCGATTTTAAACCCGAAATTGAGGACGACAGCGATAACGATAAAAAATCTGATACTGTTGATGACGGCGAAAACGATTTTATTAACACAGAGAATATCGCTCAATTTATGGCTGGAATTATTGCTGAAAACGGTTTAAAAAATGACGATACCGCAGAACAGGTTGACGCGTCCGAAAATTTAAATAACGACGTTCAAAAAAGTTCGAGGCAACCAAACTTACACGATAAAATTTTTTCGCAAGGTAATTTTCAAAACATAGCCGTTAAAAATAGTAATAATAAGGCTTCAAAAGGTGACAGCGTAGTTGTAAACGTAGTTGCAAATGAAAATCCTGAAAATCTTGAAAAAAATCGAACTGTTGAACAAATTTTAGGCGATAATTCCCAAAATGCAAGCCCTGATGAAAACCAAGAGGAACAATCGCAAGATTTCCCGTTCCAGTTTGATAATAACAACTCACGCAGGACTAATAATAACAATCGTAATTCAAATTCCCGCAACACCATAACAAATGATTATTCGCGCTCAAGTTCAAATACTTTTTCAACTCGTACAGAGACGGCGCATAATAATTTTCAGACGTATTTTGATGACGTATTAACTAGCAGGCGTGTTAATAATTCTGAAAGCACAACGCCGTTAAATTTGCGAGCCGGTTTTAATTTCACACAGCCTGGAATTTTGCGCGAAGGTATTACGAACGTTGTGAGATTTATTCGTGCCGACGGTCTTCAAAAAGCTAACATGATAATTGACCCGCCCGCACTTGGACGCATATCTGTTGAATTAACTTCGACAACTTCAGGCGTTGAAGCGTCAATCAGAGTATCAAGCGAACAAATCAGGGTTCTCGTTCAAAGTCAGATAACTCAATTACGAATGAATTTAGCTCAACAGGGAGTTCAAGTGGCTGAATTTACGGTCGATGTTCAACAGGACGGCGCACAGCAAAACTCTCAAGACAGCTATAATAATCGCGATAATAATAATAAATACAGGGGCTTCAATAATATTGATGATGAAGACACCGAAGAATTTAGAGTTGATTTAAATGACGGCCTGTTATATTGGGTAGCATAATAAATAATTTTTAGGAAAGGGGTTTTTTAAATGGCAGTTACAGACGTTACAAGTATAAACAGCACGACTAATAGTAATCAAAGTTCAGCTGTTACCACTGCGACAAATGACCAATTAGGGAAGGACGCATTTTTAAAATTATTGATAGCTGAACTTTCTAATCAAGACCCGTTAAATCCAATGGAAGACCGGGAATTTATTTCACAAATGGCGACGTTCTCAAGCTTGGAACAAATGCAGAACATGAATAAAACACTTGAGGGCATGGCCGAAGCGAATAAATTTTCAGCCGTTAGTTATATTGGAAAAGCTGTTGCATTTACGAAAGGCACTGGCGACGATGCACAACAGGTTGCGGCATTGGTTAATGCTGTCTGGTTTGACGCTGGCGGCAAAGCAATTCTCGATACTACTGAAGGTGAAGTCTCTCTCGAAGACGTAGAGGGCGTAAGCGAGATTTAATTTTTGAATTTAAAATTCAGGGAGGCAGTATAAAAAATGCTAAGGTCTTTAATGACAGCAGTAACGGGCGTTCGTGCTCATCAGACAATGTTAGACGTTACGGGAAATAACATAGCGAACGTAAACACCGTCGGATTTAAAAAGGACTTCACGATATTTTCAGACTTGATGTATCAAAATCAGAAAAGCCCTTCAGGAGCTGGAGATACTTTAGGAGGTATCGACCCGGCTCAGGTTGGTTTAGGAGTAAACGTCGCGGCCATTGAAACAATTTTCACACAGGGCGCAGCTTCATACACTGGTAATACGTCGGATATGATGATTCAGGGGTCTGGCTTTTTTGTTTACAAGAGCGGCGAACAAAATTATTTCAGCCGTTCCGGAGCTACGATTAGAGATGAAAACAGTGAGCTTGTTATGTCAGGTTCAGGCTATTATTTACAGGGTTATGAATACGAGACAGACCCGTTAGACCCGACTAGCCGTACTCTTTCGAGTGAGCTTTCAAATATCAGCGTTCCAGTCGGTAAAAAACTTGAGGCGCGTGCAACAACCGAAGTTAAATATCAGTGTAACTTGAACAGCGAATCCGATGCATATTTACCGTACGGATTTCCTGATATCCCGTTTAATGCTTATGCTGGCTGGCCGAATAGCACTGGTGATGAGACGAGCGGTCAAGGTGTTGTAAACATTGCGGGCGTTGATTGTAACTTCTCAGTCAAATCGCTTTCAAATTTAACCGGCACTGATGCAGGCGACGAGAACGGATTTAGTTATCTTGAAATCACTATCGCGGACAACATTAACACGGACGTAATTTATTTTAATATCACGGGCATTGATTCTAGTACTATGCTTCCACAATTACAGGTTGTAAGAGCGACGAACAACGATGCTGAATCTCAAGGTGAAGGCGGCGACGATGACTGGCAAGTATGGTTAGGGCCTCAAGATATTGCAGAACCGAACAGATTAAATGTTTCATATGATGACAGTACAGGCGTATTAAAACTTTACAGAGGTTCAGAAGTAGCGTTTGAATTTGATATTAAATCGCGAATGAATTACAGTTATTTTTCGGTTTCAGACCCAAGCGCGAATATCAATAATATCCCGATTTTGGCTGAATTTGATGAAAGTGTTGTTTCGCGCGGTGATAACTCTTCATTATCTGAAACGAACACGACTTTAACAATGTGGTACATGAACGCTGATGGAACAATGGGGCGCATGACATCAGAAGTTTATTTCAACGCGGACGGAACTTTCTCAACAGCTGAACCAATCATGGGAGATAATTTACCAATCGCCGGAACGAATTTAAGCGGTGAAACGATGAGATTACGCGGAGCTGAAGATACAGGCGTTGCAGGACACAGCACATATTTAATTTTTGAACGTGAAGCAAACCCCGCAACACCAAGTAATTTTAGCAGTACAGAGAGCGTTGGCCGTATAGGTATGGGCGGTTATCATTCGACTAAGACGACAATTTATGATGACAACGGCAAAAAGCATACGCTTGAAGTTAATTTTAAGAAGCTCACCGAAAACCGTTGGCGTTGGGAAGCGTTCATTTTAGATGAGCAAGGCAACCAGACAGACATTATCCCAACTCCTCACGCTGGTGAAGTTGAATTTTCCGGTGCTGGCTATGTAAGTAACGTTGTTTCAAGCGAAGGTAACGTCTCAAGACACGGTAGAGATTACGACGGCAGCAACGCCAATATTGATATAGACGTACCATTCAGTTTAAACGGTCAAGGCAACAGCACAATAACATTAAATTTCAGCGGCGACGGTGATAACATGATGGGCGTAACGCAATATGCTTCAGACACAACGACTAAGGCAGTATACCAAGACGGTTATACGATGGGTGTTATGGAAAGTTATTCAATCGGTGTTGACGGAACGATTACAGGAAGTTACACGAACGGCCAAAATATAGCGTTGTATCGTGTTGCGTTAGCTACATTTGCGAACGAACAGGGACTTGAAAAAGTTGGCGAGAATTTATTTGCTCAATCAGTAAACTCCGGAACAGCAAATATCGACCCTGCAACTGTCAACGGCAAAGGCAAAATAATGTCGCAGAATTTAGAAATGTCGAATGTAGACTTAACGGAAGAATTTACACACTTAATCATTGCACAAAGAGGATTTCAAGCTAACACACGTGTAATCACGACGAGCGACCAAATTCTTGAAGAAGTAGTAAACCTCAAACGTTAATTTAAACATAAAAATTAAGCCTCCCAATTTTGCGGGGGGCATTTTTTATATAAGCCGACTACCAAAAATAATTAAAAGACCCCAAGCTAAAAACTCAGGGTCTTATTTTTTGCGTGTTTTCAGACTGATTAAAGGTTAGTGCTTTTTCTTGATAGCAAAACTTGTGAGCAACAGTCCGAATAATGCAATGCTTGAAAAACCGCCGTTACAACCGCCGCTGCTTGAGCCAGGCCCTGTCGCAGGTTGTATCTCTCCACCTGTTGAACCACTTGTTGCAATCGTAACGTCCATCGAAAGATTTTCGCCGTTTTCACCCTCAAGACCAACATCGTAGTAATAAATTACTTTATCGGGCTTGGTCGCAAATGTTGCTGAATTTGAACCGGCTGTGTACGTTGTCGTTATCAGGTTGTTATTCTTGTAACCTTGAACTTTCAAAATTTTTGAAGCGTCAGCAATTTGAGTGTCATAATCTGCAATACCTGAATTATTAGTGAAAACAGTTAAATCAATCGATCTACTGCTAGACCAAGTAATGCTGTGTGTCTGACCACGAAATGCTACTTCTTCAAGGGTTGAAATTCCGCCAAGGTCAAGTGTTCCGAGAGCGTTAAAATCACAAAGTAAAATTTTAATCACAGTATTAGCCGGAAGAACGATTAAACTAATTCTATTACTCGTGCAGCTTAACTCTTCAATATTCGGGCATTCAGCAAGGTTTAATTCAGTTAAAGAGTTATCAGTACATACAAGTTTTGTTAATGCTGTGCAACCGTCTAAAATCAACGTTGTAATATCGCCTGCTGAACAATCGACCGTTACTAAATTAGAGCAACCGCTTAAATCTAACGTCTTGATATTTGTATTGTATGCGTTAAACGTTGTTAAAGATGTGCAATTCTGAATAACTACCTCAGTAATTAGAGTATTGCCACTTAAATCACCTGAAACAAGATTTTCGCAATCTTCAAATTCTAAGCTTGTAAGCCCTGTAAATCTTGCAACGTCATTGAGATTTGTTAAATTAGCGTCGCCAACAATCCGCAACATCTGAACTGCAGCAATCTCTTCATCTGTAGCATTAGCAAGATAATCAGATAAGCTGTTTATTACGAGATTTTCAACAATATCACCACCGCCGCCGCTTGTTATCGTAATTGTTACTGTCGCATTGGCTGAAGCGGTTATGCTGTCTTTCGTAACTGTAACGCTGACCGGTACATAGTAAGTTCCAGCAACAGCCGAAGTATTAACACTTAAAACTCCGCTTTCACTGAATGATATTCCGTAATCTGAAAGGTCGTTGCTTGCTGTATTCCATGTTGCTGAGTATTCGCTGTCGCCAAGCTCTAAAGTTTCACCCAAAATATTAAGGCCGGTTACCGTTGCATTTAACGTTAAGCTGCCGCCTGTACTTGAGTTTACGTCTAATGTGCCGTCATCAACAATAACGTCGAGCGATTTAATAGTAACGGGTTGAATTGAAATGCTCACAACATGTGATGCGTAACTATAAATTGTAGGAGTGTCGCCTGTGATTGTGATATTAGCCGTTAACGTTACAGCTGTAGCAGCAAATGATTTCGTAGGAGTTCCAGCAATAGTGAATACGTGATTATATGTCGCTGTACCGTCTGTAAATGTCTCAGTCGTTTTAATATCACCTGAAATTTTAAAACCGTCCGGCAAACCTTCAACGTCCATTGAATAAGAATACGTATCGTAATCAGCAACGTTAATCGTAATTACTGTATCAACACTTACTAATTCAGAGAACGGAACATTAACAATGCCAGCTAAATCTGTTGACGCAGTCTCAATATCAACATCAACAAGAGCCGCGTAATCCGTATCAGAAGTCGTGTCATCGTTTACTCCATGATAAATCGTATGTGCGCGTGATTTAGTTGTTGACGGGTTAGAAACTGTGCGTTTGCCGTTTGTTGTGCTGCCGTCGGTTGAAAGCTCATTCGTCGCAAAACCGCTACCGTTTACAGTGAACGTAATCGCCGTCGAACCTGTACCAACTTCGTTCGTTGCTGTGATTGTGTATTCGGTTGAACCATTAGCAAGGCTATACGGAACAGTACCACTAAGTGTATAAACTCCGTTCGTTCCAGCATTAAGGCTTAACCATGACGATGACGGACTGATTTCGCAATTCGTGATATTTTCGCCTTTATCAACCGTTATCGTAATCGTAGTGCTTTCGCCTTTCTTAAGAGCTACACTGTTTGAACTTGCGCTTATTTCGGGTTTTACGTTATTTACCGTTACAGTTATCTTGTTATCAGCTGAAGCCGTAACCTCATCGTGAGTAACAACAACATGTACAGGTACATAATAAGTTCCAACCGCCGCTGAAGTCTCAACAGTTAAGACACCGCTCTCACTTAATGACATTCCGTAATTTGTTAAATCAGTGCTTGCTGTACTCCATGTTGACGAATATTCGCTACTGTCAATCGGGATAATCGTATCAACATTCGTTAAAGCCGTAGCAGTCGTGTTTAACGTCAAGCTTCCGCCAGTTCCAGTATCAACGCTCAAAACATCATCAGGAATAACAACGTCAAGAGATTTTATACCAACAGGCTGAATTGAAATACTTACAACATGAGCAGCATAACTATAAATAATCGGTGTGTCGCCTGTAATCGTAATAGTTGCCGTGAGCGTTACCGCTGTTTCATCAACTGAAGTCGTAGGAGTTCCGGCTATTGTGAATACGTGATTATATGTTCCGTCGCTGTCTTCGAGAGATTTAGTCGTAAATACGTGTCGTAATCAGCAACGTTAATTTCAAATTCAGTATCAACGCTCACAGTTTCAGAGAATGGAACACTAACGATACCGCTCAAATCATTTGACGTAGTCTCAATATCAACATTCACGAACGCCGCATAATCTTCATCACTGGTTATATCGTCGTTTACACCGTGATAAATCGTTCTAGCGCGCGTCTTATTTGCCGTCGGGTTTGAAATATCACGTGAGCCTATTGTCGTAGTGCCGTCAGTTGAAAGTTCAGTTGTTGCAAATCCGCTGCCATTAACGATTATTGCAACGCTTGCAGTTCCAGAGCCTTTTTCGTTTTCAGCTTTGACTGTGTAAGTGTAAGTGTCATTCGCTAAAGTGTAAGGAACAGTACCAGCCAATTTATAAACTTCACCGTCCGTAACTGCTGATAACTTTAACCAACTTGCAACAGGGCTGAAATCACAAGACGTAATATTTTTGCCCTTGTCAACGCTGATTGTGATTGAAACGCTTTCACCCTTTTTAACATTTACACTGCTTTCACTAACGCTTAATTCGGGTTTTACGTTGTTGACTGTTACAGTGACTGTATTGTCTGCTGAAGTGTTAATGCTATCGCGCGAAACAACAACATGAACAGGTACATAATAAGTTCCGACATCTGCCGAAGGATAAACACTTAAAACGCCGTCTTCAGTAATTGACATTCCGTAATTTGAAAGGTCTGCGCTCTTTGTACTCCATGTTGATGAATATTCGCCAGCTCCAATTTTTGACGTTGTGCCTAAATTGCTAAGGCCGGTTACTGTCGTACTCAAAGTTAATGACTTCGTTTCGCCTAAATCAAGACTTAATACAGAGTCGTCAATTTTCGCGTCGAGTGAAATCATCGTTACGGGATGAATTGAAATACTTACAACGTGAGCAGCGTAGCTATAAATTTCCGGTGTGTCGCCAGTAATTGTAATATTGGCCGTCAACGTTACAGCTGTTTCGTCAACTGAAGTCGTCGGAGTTCCAGCTATGGCGAATGCGTGATTATAAGTTGCTTGACCGTCCGTTATTGTCTTGGTCGTCTTGATATCACCTGAAATATACAAACCCTCCGGTAATCCTTCAACGTCCATTGAGTATGAATAATTCGTGTAATCTGCAACGTTAATCTTAACTACCGCGTCAACACTAACTTTTTCGCTGAACGGAACGCTGACTATGCCCGTGTAATCCCTTGAAGCAGTCTCAATATCAACACTTACTAAAGCCGCGTAATTCGTATCAGTGTTTGTACCGTTAGTCGTACCGTGATAAATAGTTTGCGTGCGCGTCTTATTCGTCGTCGGGTTAGTAATTGTGCGCGTGCCTGTTGTTTGATTGCCGTCGCTTGAGAGTTCGTCGGACTTAAAACTGCTACCGCTGATATTTACAGTAACTTTCGTATCTCCTGTACCGGCAGCGTTCATTGCAGTGATTGTATAAGTCGTTGAGCCTTTACTCGCATTATACGGTACAGTTCCGCTCAAAGTGTACACACCGGTGCTCGCCTCTCCTGAAAGATTAAGCCATGAACTTGCAGGTGTAATATCGCGCGAAGTTATGTTTTTACCCTTCGTAGCTGTAATTTTAAAATTGACGCTTTCGCCCTTCTTAACATTTACGCTGGTTTTATCGGCACTCAATACAGGAAGTCCCTTATCAACAGTGAGAGCTACAGCTTTTGTACCATAACCGCTCAGTGTACTCGATTGCGCGTCTGCTCTAATTGTTATGCTGTAATCTCCTGTAGAGGCTGAACTGCTAACGCTCAATTTTCCGGTCTGGTCAATGCTTACGCCAGCGATTACAGGGGTCATACTCCAAGTTAAAGAATAGTCGTCTGCCGTGAGAGCCTCTCTATATACGCCGTAATCAACACCAGCACTAGCCGTAAAAGTCGTACTCTCATTAACGCCTAACTCTACTTTTTCAGCACCGCTCACAGCAACTCCGAGACTGGACGCATTTTCGACTGAGCCGATGCTTGTCGTGCTGTTACGTGTATTGCCGATTTGGTCAGTGTTTGACATTGTGCTTGTCTTTGTGATTTTCTTGGAAAGTCCAGACAGCGCGCTATTCTTCTCAAGCAAATATACCGTGTGATTTACGCCGTCAATCGTTACTGAAGATTTTACAGGCTTCCAAGTACTTGCAACAGTAACGCCCGTGTAACCGTCTAACGCATTCTCTGTTATCGCACAGTCCGTTAAATCGCTCGTTGTAAGGCCATATAAAAGACGGTCTGCGCTCTCATTCCAGATTAAATTATTCGCAACGGTGAGAGAGTTCTTGTTCGCATCGCTGTCAGCAACGTATAACTCGTAACCTTGCGTTTTAACGTCATTACTAACGATGTCGCAATTTATAATGCTGGTTTTTGCCGTCGTACTGTTGTCAATAACATATACCGCATTGCTGTTATCGTTATTTGTTGACACGTTACCGGTTATCGTACAGTTTTCTACTTTTGTTGTGGCGTTGTCTCTTGCTATAAGCCAGTAACCGCTGCCGACGTTTGACGTACCTTCAACGGTGTTATTGGCAATATTACAACCTGAAATAGTCGTTATAGCGGTGTCGCGTGTATGAGAATGAATACCTCCGCCATTTCCGCCTGCTGTTGAGTTGCCACTGATATTGCAATTTTCGATGGTCGCCTTCGAACTGCCCCTAGCACCGATTACAATTCCGCCTCCATGAGCATACGACGTATTATTTATAATATTACAATTTGTAGCTGAGAATACGTTAGTATCAGCTAAGAAAATCGCAACGCCACCGGCTATATCGCTATCATTATTTGTTGAAAAAGTCGACGCATTGCCCGTAATATTACAGTTGGTTATGGTTACATCGTCATATATTGAAAATATACCGCCTGCGCCTTTGTAACCCCAATAACCGGCACGGAAATCAGAATAATCATAAGATGAGCTAGAATTATTGGTAATCTTGCTATTTGTAACTTTTAGGGAGTTTCCATGAGTAAAAATACCGCCAGCATAGAGACCAGTGTTATTTTTAATATCACAGCTTGCGATTTCGATAGTATTAGTATTATAAACACCTGTGCTTCCGTTGTTGGAAATAAGACACTCCGTTACTGTAGCAGAGCCGCTGTTAGAAATACCGTAACTCAAGTTATTGCTAATATCGCAACTCGTCATTCTAAGACGACCACTGCTGGTAATACCAGTTTGCGAATTTCCGGTAATTACACAATCAGTAACCGTCGTAATTGTTGAGCTGTTATCGATGTAAATACCTTCATTCAAGTTCCCGGTGATATTAGAATTTTCAATTCTGGCTACCGATACACCATATCTAGTATAAATACCGTTGCTGGAGTTATTTTTAATATCGCTACCAGTTATGCGTATTGTACCGCCCCAATCAAAGTTAACGCCGTTGCCCTGATTACTTAAAATCGTGCAATTCGTGATAACTGCTGTAGCACTCGTGTTATGGAAATAAAAACCGTCGCTAGCATTGTTTGAAATATCAGAACTGCTTATGACATGTGTAGCACTTGAAGCAGTATGGATACCACCTCCGCCACTACCAGTGTTATTTGTAATGGTACTGTTTGTTATTGTAGGAGCTACACTCTCCCCGAAATAAATACTTCCATCACCAGTTTGTGCAGAGTTACCAGTAATCGTACACCCGTCAATTTTAGCAGTCGTACTTGTACCTGTTATAAAAATTCCGCCAGCATAATTTGAAGAGTTATTTGTGATAGTGCTATTAGTGATTGTTATATTAGTATTACCGGCATAAATAGCACCACCTCTACCCTGAGCAGCCGAATTACCTTTCAGCGTACAGTTAGCTATTGTTACATTTGTGCTTCCGTCGCCAACGATGTAAACTCCGCCGCCGTTATATGCGTAATTAGTATACGTAGCTAAACCGTTTTGAATTGTTAAGCCGTCAATCGTCGCATCGGTCGTAATATAAAACACACGATAAAGGCTAAGACCGCTATCACCGTCAAAAATCGTCTCGTTGTTAGCGATATCTCTGCTTACGGCCGCGCTCGCATTCCCCGAAAATCCGCCGTAAATATTTACACTCGTGTCGATTTTTATTCCAGAGTTCATTTTGTAAGTTCCGGCCTTGAAATAAAAATTATCGTCCGCAGACAAAGCCGTGTTAGTCTCAATATTAAAGAGGTCTTCGATAGTAAATGAACCGGCATTGCTTGTAACACTTGACCACTTACTTTGAGAATACGTGTTGCTACTATCTCGATAATACTTCAATGAGCCGCCGTCATTCGTAACGTACCACGATGCAGCATAACCAGACGAAGCCGCCCCGAATAGTACAAGCACGCACGAAATCACGATACACAAAAATTTTTTACATGACATCTAAATTAAAATCCTCCTTAAAGTTTTGAATTAAGTATTTTGTAAAACCGCTCTCACACTTTAATTCATCACCATAAGAGGCCCGAGCCGTAGCCCCATGCGCAACAACCAGCCCACCGACCGAAACCCGAATTTTTCACGGCCAAGACGAGCTGATTTATATAAATAACAAAACCAGTAAAATTACGTAGTTTTAGATTTGATTTTAGATAATATTTATGGTAGTTGGATTGTACGCGCCTGAATGAAGTTTGTCAAGAGCATTTTATCGTAATTCATGCAATAACAGAAAATCCGTCAAATTGCTTGCCGCCGCATGACATTGACGAACTAAATATTTTTAACTCTTTTGTATAATGTAAAATCCTTAATCCAACGTTACGCAGCACTTGAAGAAAACAAACCTCCTTTTTAAATACCAAAACGCGCGTATTATAACATGAATAACACCCATAATAAAAAATCCCCTCAAGCCTAAGCCTGAAGGGATAACGGAAATTTATTAAATGAAACGTTACTTGGCTACGTTAGGTATTTTAGCAAATCCTACAGCTAAATCATCATCAGTCGGGATATAATCTGTCATAGTTCCGTTATTGAACTGTTCGTATGCAAGCATATCAAAATATCCTGTTCCTGTTAAGCCGATGATTATTGTTTTTTCTTCACCCGTCTCTTTGCATTTTAAAGCTTCATCAATCGCAACACGTATAGCGTGACTGGATTCCGGCGCCGGTAAAATTCCTTCCGTGCGTGCAAATTGTTCAGCGGCCTCAAAAACTTTAGTCTGTTCAACAGCACGAGCCTCCATGTAACCGTCATGATATAACTGCGATAAAACAGAACTCATCCCATGATAACGCAATCCACCAGCATGGTTCGGAGACGGTATAAAGTCATGGCCTAACGTGTACATTTTCGCCATGGGACAGACTTTACCGGTATCACAAAAATCATATGCAAATTTTCCGCGCGTAAAACTTGGACAGCTGGCAGGCTCAACGGCTATAAATTTATAATCAGCTTCACCGCGTAATTTTTCACCCATGAACGGAGCAATTAAACCGCCCAAATTTGAACCGCCTCCAGCACAACCAACGATAATATCAGGTTTAATCCCAAATTTTTCGCAAGCCTTCTTCGTTTCGAGGCCGATTATTGATTGATGTAATAAAACTTGATTTAAAACGCTCCCCAAAACATAACGATAACCTTCACTCGAAACAGCAACTTCTACAGCTTCGGAAATCGCACAACCTAATGAGCCGGTCGTTCCTGGGTGTTCAGCGTTAATTTTGCGTCCTACGTTCGTATTCATTGACGGCGAAGGCGTAACTTCAGCTCCGTATGTACGCATGACTTCACGTCTGAAAGGTTTTTGCTCGTACGAGACTTTGACCATAAATACTTTACAGTCAAGTTTGAAAAACGCGCAAGCCATTGAAAGAGCTGTTCCCCATTGTCCAGCGCCTGTCTCTGTCGTGACACCTTTTAGCCCTTGTTTTTTGGCGTAATAAGCTTGAGCAATGGCCGAATTTAATTTATGTGAGCCGGAAGTGTTATTGCCCTCGAATTTATAAAAAATATGTGCTGGCGTGTCTAAAGCTTTCTCAAGGAATACAGCATGGGTTAACGGCGACGGCCTGTACATTTTATAAAAATTCAAAATCTCTTCAGGAATTTCAATATAGCGAGTGTCGTTATCTAATTCCTGTTTAATAAGCTCGTCACAAAAAATAGGTTGCATTTCCTCAAATTTAAGCGGTTGTAAAGTTGCTGGATGAATTAACGGAGCGGGCTTATTTTTCATATCGGCTCTTACGTTATACCAAGTTGAAGGCATCTCGCTTTCATCAAGATAAAGTTTGTAAGGCAGATTTTTTAATTCCATGATAAAAAATTCACTTCGCTTTTAATTTAAGATTGGAAAATTATAATACAAATCTTTTTCACGGGGATAGCCATAACGTTTTTGATATAATTTTTAAAATTTAAATAGTCCTTTGAAATTTTAAGAGGGACTATTTTTTTGCAACTACGTTTACAACTACAAAAAGCTTTTAAAAATTTAACAGCCACAAAATTTTATGAGAATTTTTTAAAAAACAAAGTGTTAAATTTTTTACGGGCATTTTTAAAAATTTTAAATATAAAAAACCCCGAGCCGCTTTTTAATTCACGGTCAGGATTTTTTGTAATAAAGAGGATATTCTTACGTAGAAAGCAAATTTAATTTTTTAATCTTCGGATTTAGCTTGCTCAAGTTCAGCACGATATGCCGCATCAACTTCAGCTAAACTCTTCTCAAGAGCTTCACCTAGTCCGTTTGTGTCTGAATTTATCTTTGTGTACAAATCTTTGACAGCCTTAACTGCTAATATATCCTCAAAAAATGCGCGGTCATATTCGACGATATACATTCCGTTATTTTCGAGAACGTTTTTATTGTTATAGTCGATATCTGATAAACGCTGGCGCATCTCTCTCAAGGCAGAAATTACAGCTTCGTTCAAAACGTTTTTATGCTCGTCTGAAAGCTTGTTATAAACTTCAGCGTTAATGCAAATCTGATTACAATACAAAATATGATTTGTGCAGGCTAAATATTTTTGAACTTCATATAATCTAGCTCCTACACATGTATCAGCTGCATTCTCTTGAGCTTGAATACGTTTTTCAGAAAGCGCGTTATAAACTTCAGCCCATGCTAACGGTGTCGGTTCAGCTCCCAACGCAGACCAGAAAGCCATATGATTTGGGTTTTGCATTGTACGGATTTGAAGACCGATAAAATCTGAAAGCGTTAATAAATCTCTGTCAGATGTCGTCAATCTGTACGTTGCGTTTTGCATAAAGCCTAACAAATGCAATCCGACTTTTTCATAAGCATCAGAAATCTTTTTATGAAAATCTGAATTGCCGTTTAAAACGTGGTCAATGACTTCTCCGCCGTATCTTGCAAAGACCATCGGTAAATCAAAGACGGCCATTTCAGGTACAAATGCTACTATCGGCGCGGTTTGACAAATTGTTATTGCGATTTCGCCTTTTTGAGTTTTAGCTAATAATTCAGCGTCGCCGCCCAATTCGCCGCCTGGATAATAATCAAGTTTAAGACCAGCTCCGGCAGCACTTAGTTTATCGGCTATCAATTGAGCAAAAACTTGAGCGGCTGCACCTTTAGCACTCGTATCACCTGTAACGAGCCATACATCATCTGAATAAGCGGCGGTGCAAAGTAACAGAGTAAATATTAAAGTTAAAGCAGCTGTTAGTTTTTTCATCGCGCTATTCTCCTTCTACGCTTCGGGCTTTACTTCCGGCTGTGCTTCCGGTTCAGCGGCTGGGGTTGCGTTTTTAGCGTTTTTAAAAGCTACGTCGGCTAAACTCTTCTCAAGAATGCTTCCTAAACCGTGCGTATCGTTGTCGATTTTTCTATATAAATCACGAACGCCCTGAATAGCTAAGACATCATCGAAAAAGCTTTTATCGTACTCAATGATTTGCATATTGCCGGCTTTGAGCTTCTCTTTGTTGACGCGGTCAATCTCTTCAAGTTTCGGACGCATTTCATCGAGAGCTTCTTTAACGGCCTGATTTAAAGCGTCTTTATGCTCTTGAGAGAGTTCGTTATACATTTTCGCGTTCATACAAATCTGGTTGCAGTACAAAATATGGTTCGTGCAGGCCAAATAATTTTGAACTTCCTGGAAGTTTGCACCAACGCATGTATCAGCCGCATTCTCTTGAGCGTCGACGATACCCTGCTGTAACGAGATATATAACTCAGCCCAAGCTAACGGTGTCGGTGAAGCTCCAATCGCTGACCAGAATGTCATATGGTTTTTATTTTCCATTGTACGGATTTTTAGGCCGTTGAAATCAGAAAGCGTAAGCAAATTTTTATTAGCCGTTGCAAGTCTGTATGTAGCGTTCTGCATAAATCCTAAAAGGTGTAAGCCTCTTTGCTCGTAAGCTTTTGACATCTCTTTTTTAAATTCAGAGTCGCCGTTTAAAACTTCGTTAATTGTCGCGCCGTCGTATCTTGCAAAGACCATCGGTAAATCAAAGACGGCCATTTCAGGTACGAACGAGACAACCGGAGCCGTCTGGCAAACTGTGATTGCAATATAACCGCGCTGTGCCTGTCTTAATAAGTCAACATCGCCGCCTAACTCACCATTCGGGAAATAGTCAATAACAAGGCTTCCGCCGGTAATATTTTTAACTTTTTCTTGAATTAACTGTGCAAAAACCTGACCCGCCGCGCCTTTAGCTGTTGTGTCTGCTGTTACAAGCCATACGCCCGCATCTTCTGGACTTTTGCTTTTGAAAACGTCGGCCATATATTTTGTTGCATAACCGAGCGCACCAACGATAATTAAAGCAATAACTAAAGCAACAATTTTTTTCATGGTTTTAAAATCCTCCCTTTAAGCTCTCAGCAATTAAGCTCTCATAATGACATCGACAAGCCATGTGCTGATTTGCGGGACGTAAACTATTAAAGCTAATGCTACTAAGAACGCAATAATAAACGGTACAGCTCTCTTCGCAACGGCCATAGGCTGATCGCCTGAAATGTTTCCAGCAACAAATAAGTCAAGTCCGAACGGAGGTGTAGCAAGACCGATTGATAAGCAGCAAACTAATACTACGCCGAAGTGTACAGGATCAACGCCTAATTTCATAACTGCCGGTAAAAGTACAGGAGCAAGAATGATAATCGCAGGGCCGGTATCCATAATCATGCCTAAAATTAAGAATATAACCGTGCAAATACTGATGACTGATACGGAACTATGGAAATTATTTAATATAAAGTCCTGAACGGCTGATGTAGCATGTGTCAATGATAAAACACGTCCGAACGCTGTCGCAAATGCTAAGACGAATGCAAGTCCGCCGTAGGTTTTGACTGAGCTAATTAAAAATGACGGTAAAGCTGAGAATTTAATTGAACGGTCAATGAACAAACAGACGATTAACGCATAGAAAACTGATACAACAGCGGCTTCTGTCGGCGTGAAAAATCCTGTGTAAATACCGCCAAGAATAATAATCGGGCACATTAACGACCAGAAGGACTCTCTGAATAATTTGAAGAAGCCTTCTTTGCTGATTTCGTCGAGACGAGCGTTAATTTTCTCTTTGTCCTCGATTGGTTTGCCTGTAGCTTTGTTAGTACCTGAGCAATAAATAATGGCATAAATCATTAAGAAAGCGCCGATTAAAACACCAGGAATAACTCCGCCCAAGAATAATTGTCCCGTTGAAACGCCCGTTGCTAATGAATATAAAACGAACGGAATTGACGGCGGGATAATAACTCCTAAACCACCAGCGACCGCGATTAAACCTGCCGACCACGTTTTATCATAGCCAAGACTTACCATGAAAGGCACGCACATAGCACCAACAGCAGCCGTCGTAGCAGGGCCTGAACCTGAAATTGCGCCGTAGAATAAACATGTTAAAACGACTGCGCAGGGAACTCCACCGGTAAATCTGCCAACGAAATATGCGAAGAAGTTAAATAATTTTTTGGAAATTCCGCCCTCAGCCATGATAACGCCGCCGAGAATGAATAACGGTACGGCTAAAATCGGTGTTGAGTTCGCGCCTGATAAAGTGTTGTCGATAATCTGGGGAATAACTCCGCCACGACCCATTAACATAATCGGAGCGATTGAACCTAAAATCATGCTTACTCCGATTGGAATAGATAATATTATTGCAACAAGGAATACAACGAAAACTAATAACGCTGCCATTGTTTATTCTGCCCCCTCTGCTCTTTTGCCGGCTTCGACTTCGGCTTTTGCATCTTCCATTGTCTGTTGAAGAGTTGTAAGCTCGTTTACGTCAAGATTATTCAAGTGAATTATTACCATTTGGATTGAACGAAGTGTCGCGAGCGCAAATCCTAATAAAACGAACGCGTATAAAATCCATACCGGCCACTCCATAGCTGGACTTGGTTCACCGCTGTCGTACGCCCATTTTAAACACTCGACTGAATGATAAGCTAATAAGCCCATTGAAAGTCCGACAATAATATCAACGGCGATGTTAATGACTTTTCTGCAGTATTGGGGGAGTAAATCAATAATTACGTTGACGCGGAGCATATTGCTTTTTCTGACTGTGTAGGGCAGCGATACGAAAACACTCATAATCCACATGAAGCGCGAAAACTCTTCAGCCCATGTTAAAGGCTTTACGTCTGGGATTTTACGGACAACGACCTGAAGCATCATGACACACGCTATAGCGATTAAGAATATGACCATTAAAAATTCTTCAAAGTGGTCATCAAGCCATTTAAGCATAAATCTTACGTCCTCCTTTTAAATTAAATAAAGATTTTGAAAACTTTTTACAACTAAAAAACCCCTCCGAGTTATTCATTTTTCAAGAGGGGGTTTTTCCTAAATTTAGCCTTGAGTTCCGATTAAATCTTTCGAACGTCCGGCGCGTAAAACATAACTGTCCATACCATGACCGACAAGCTCACTAATTTTGCGGGAAATTGCCATAACTTTTGAAACGTCAATCCCTGTTTTAATTCCGCATTCGTCCATCATGTGTATTACGTCTTCAGATGAGATATTACCGGCCGCACCAGGAACAAACGGACAACCGCCAAGCCCGCCGAATGAGCTGTCGAATTGTGTCATACCTGCCTGCATTGCCGCGAGAATATTTGCCATAGCTACGCCGCGTGTATTATGGAAATGTAACCACCATGTAGCCTGCGGATATTTAGCTCTGACGTGTTCGCATAAATCAAAAACTTGATTAGGAACGGCCATGCCTGAAGCGTCTGAGAGCGAAATTTCTGTAATGCCTAATTTCAAATAAGCCTCAATAATCGCGTCAACGTCTTCAACCGGCGTACGTCCTTCCCAAGGAGAAGCAAAGGGCATCGAAATAGAACCGGAAATCTCAATTTTATGTTCGTTAGCGAATTTTACACAATCTTCAAAACCTGCAACGCTCTCTTCAGGAGTGCGATTTAAATTTTTTAAATTGTGCATACGGCTCGCTGAAACATTTAATTTAACTTTCTTAGCTCCGCAGTCTAAGGCTCTTTGAACGCCTTTTAAGTTCGGGATTAAAACACGTAACTCGACATCGGACGGAACTTCATTAACAATCCTTTTCATGACTTCATCGGTGTCGGCCATTTGAGGAACTTTTTTCGGGTGCATGAATGAGCCGGCTTCGATTACTTTGTAACCAGCGTCAACAAGTGCTTTTAAGATTTCAACTTTGTCTTCAGTTTTTAAAACAAGTGCGCTGCCGTCGGGGTTCTTTTCATTCTGGAGGCCGTCGCGGAGACCGACCTCACAAATTCTTACACTTTCGGGAAGTTTCATAATTTAAATTACTCTACTCCGTTTTCTGCAAAATACTTTTTGGCAACTTCAAGGCATCTCTTAGCATGTCCTGCACCGCCGCGCTCCTTAATCTCTTTCAAGTTCGGAAGCTCGATTGATAAAGGAATACCAGGTAACGCTTTAACCATATCAGCGATAGCCATAGCACCCTCACCAGGATACATGCGGCCTTCACGGGCTGTGAATAACATTAAATCGTCTTTGATGTTGTCAAGCACCGGGTCTCCGTCAGGGCCAGCAGGACCGTCGTCTTGCAAGCTCATCACCAGTTACACCAGCGCGTCCGGCATGAAGAGTATCGACCATTACAAAAACGTTATCGCGGCGAAGGTCATCAATTAACGTAATATCTTCCTGTACATTTCTAACGCCTGCCCAAGGAAGGAACTCAATATTAAATTTTAAGCCGTACTTTTTGGCCATGTCTGCAACTTTACCGGCTGTCTCTGTGTACCATTTGCGGTCGCGTGTCCAGACACTGCCGAGAACGTCTGTAGCACCAAGTTTAGCGGCTGCTTCAAAAGCTGGTTCGTACTCGTTGATATCAAGGTCGGGGCGGATACGTGCAAGCTCGATGTCCATTAAAGGCATGTCATATTCTTTAAGAGCGTTTTTGATGTCATTAAATAATTTGGGGTCTTTCTGCGGTAAAAATTCGGGTTCGCCAGGTAAATGCATCGGGATTGTTCTTAAGCTAACGAAATCGTAACCGGCCTCTTTGGCGATTTTGATTTGATCCATAGGATTAACGCCTGGAATTGTTAAATAAGCAAGTGAAAACTTACGTGCCATAATAAAAAATTACTCCTCTCAAATTTGAAAAAATAAATTAAATAGACGTGCCGCCGAAAAAATTTTTAAAAAACTCAGACGACGGCAATTACTCACAAAATTATTACTTACTACTTACCGGCCATAATGTCCTGTAATGTCTTGCGCATTGTTTCAACAGGAGCTTCATTAACACCGGCCCAAATCTCAATTTGACGTGCGCCCTGATATAAGCTCATGTCAAGTCCCGGAATTGTTTTCTTCGCGCCGCGTTCTTTAGCTTCGCGTAAAAATCTTGTTTCGATTGGGTTGTATGTAGCGTCAAAGCAAACGTGCTGAGGAAGGATAAATTCTTTTTCAACGCAAGTATCATCTTCATGACCGCGCATACCAGCACCCGAAAGGTTTAATACAACGTCTGTCTCCTGAAGAGCTTTTTTAACGTTCTCTTTATCAGCGGCTCTAATAGGAACGCAAACGCCAGGATAGAATTTGTTAATCTCTTCGCTTAATTTTTCGCAAGCGTCTGAACGTGAGCTGATGTAAATCTTCTTTGAACCGGCGTTAGCAAGCTCGAAGCAAACTGAACGGCCAGTACCGCCAGCACCAAATACAAACATCGTTTCGCCGACAAATTTACAGCCTTCTTCTTTGAGTGAACGTAATGCGCCGTAACCGTCTGTGTTGTAAGCTTTTAATTTGCCTTCTGGAGTTTTAACGACTGTGTTTGTTGAACCCATTTTTTTGCAAAGGTCATCGAACTCGTCAATATATTTCATAGCTTCGACTTTGTTGGGTTTTGTACAAGCGCAGCCTCTGAACGTTGTGATATAGCGAATGCCGTCGAGAATCTCTTTTAAATGTTCGTCGGCCTCACAATAACAATAAACCATATTAAAACCTGCTGCCTGATAAGCCGCATTTTGCATACGCGCCGCGAACGACTGACCTAACGGTTTACCTATAAGAGCTATAAGTCTGCTGTTGATATCAATTTGCATAGTACCATACTCCTGACTTGAAAAATTTTTTGAAAATCGTGAAATCCTAAAAACATGATAATTTTATTGAATTTTATTTCAGTATTGAACGGTAATTTTGCACAGCCTACGAACAAAAAGACACATTTTTATTTAGCGTTTAGCGGAAGTCAAACATCCATCGTGTATTCATTAACTCTTGTTCAGCAGGAGAACGAATAAAATCGGTATGATAAAGAATAATGACAATATCAGTTTTATTGTTCTTTATGTAATTTTTAATGCTACCTGTAAAATGTCTCATATCTATTGCATCAATTTTTTTCACACCCATTGTTAAAAATGGAACTAAGCAATTACTAAACGAATTTTTTACAAGTAATACATTTATATCATTAGTAGCATTCAAATTTGTAAGTTTTGCTAAAGGATTATCTCCTAAAAATAAAGAACTGTACATTCCCTGCATATTTTTAATTCCTTCATGAGAATAAGTTATTTCAAAATCTCCGCTTGTGTTGAGTAATATGTTAGGAATTTCAAAGTGAAAGCTTGTAGAAAATTTAGGGCGTATAAGAGTAAAATCTTCTGGTTTTGCGCGTACTAAAGTTAATTTTTTGCCCTGTGAACCTAAAAAACAATCATAATAAGTATCAAACTCAAAGTTTTCGGCATTTAAAATATTTTCATCAACAGGCCAATTTAAATCTTGGTGCAAAATTCTCAAAACATGACGAGCTGCCCAAAGTCCGGTTTGAGTTTTCCAGTGGTGGTCAGTTTTGTAAAAAGCGTCGTGATGATTTTTTCTTTCATCGTGCAAAAATTCTCTTAAGTCGTAATTTTTTATCTTAGCCATTTGCAATCCGTTTAATAAATCGTCAGCTCTTTGGTTTGTAAAATCTAGTATATTTGTAATTTTAATATCATCGTATTTACAAATTTTGCCCGGTGCTTGTACGTAAATAAATTCAATATTATTTTCATCGCAAAATTTAGCAAAATCTACTGTTGATTTTATAATCGGCGTTATGTCAAGGCTTGGGCGAAAACCTGTTAAATAGCCACCTTCAAGTTCTATAACATCATTGTATGTAAAAACAGATGACATATTCCACGTGATAAATTTTTCATATTTTCTTACTAATTCGACGATTTTCATATAGCCTGGCATTTTTTCCGTAGTGTATTCTTCTGACCTTTTAGTAATATATTCATGAATTTTTTCAGATTTTGAGAGTGGACGCTTTTTATTTAACTCAATTTTTTCATGTTCTGAGAATGGATATAATTTTTCCCAATCGATGTCAATCTCAGCGTAATTTTTAAATTCGTCAGCATGTAAAATTTTGTTCGTCTTTCTCCAAACTGCTGCCAATAACGCCAAAAACATAAATAAAAAAATTACGCACAGAAAAACTTTCGCCGGAATATATTTTTTATTAAACATTATGTTCACCGCCTGAAATTAGAAATTAAAATAAATAAATGGGTTGTAACTTGAGCCGACGACTTCAGCAATCGAAATTAACGTAAGTAAAATTAAAACCGCTTTTTCGAGCCATAAACATTTATATTTTGTAAGAATGCTTTTTAATTTCGGGACAACTGGGAAAATTCCGATTAACGCAAAAATTAAAACTACCCATGTATTTTTTACATAATCAAAAAACGCGTAGTCATAAAATGAATTTCCGGCCAAGCCTAACATTGATGAAATATATTTTGCACCAGCACCGACACTTTCAGATTTAAAAAATACCCACGCGAAAATTACTACTAGCATCGTATAAATATGCGATTTGATTTTCGGAAACGCTTTTTCAAAAATCAGGAACGCGAAATAAATCAGTCCCCATAAAATAAATGTCCAATTCGCACCGTGCCAAATTCCCGTTAAAAGCCAGACCGTGAAAATATTAAAAATATGCTTCAACGCACTAACACGGCTGCCGCCCATTGGTATATAAACATAATCCCTAAACCATGTGCTTAACGAAATATGCCACCTGTGCCAAAAATCACGAACATTTACGGCCATGTACGGATAATTAAAATTCTCTTTGAAGTGAAATCCAAACATTAAGCCAAGTCCAATCGCCATATCTGAATAACCGGAAAAATCAAAATATATCTGTCCAGTGTATGCTAACGCTCCGAGCCATGCTAATAACACCGAAGGATTTTGAATGTAGCCGAATACGTTATCTGAAATTTGAGCTAAAAAATTCGCGATTAAAACTTTTTTAGCAAGTCCGTAAATAAAACGTTCAACTCCGTCAGAAAATTCGCTCACGTTTTCAACACGATAATCAATTTCACGTTCAACATCACCGTAACGAACAATCGGGCCAGCTATTAACTGCGGAAATAACGAAATGTACAACGCAACGTCTAAAGGATTTTTGCGCGCTTTTGATTTTTCGTAATAAATATCAAAAATATATGACATCATTTGAAACGTGAAAAATGATATTCCGATTGGCAGCGGGATTTTTTCAGACATTAAGCTAACGCCGGTTAAATCAAAAATTATTTCGGACAGGAATGACGCATATTTATAAACTGTTAAAATTCCAACGTCTAAAATAATCGCAAGCATCATAAAAAATTTTTTATACGCGCCTTTTATGAACAACGCTAAAAAATAATTTACAAAAACAGACGCAAGCATTATAAAAACAAAAATCGGTTCGCCCCATGCGTAAAACATCAGGCTGAAAAGCAACAGGACTAAATTTTTAAGAGAACGTTTGTGAAAAGTTAGACCGTAATAAAAAATTAACAGTCCGGGCAAAAATAAAAACAAAAACACCGTTGATGAGAAGACCATTCTTAAAACAGCCTCCCATTCGCCAAAACACAACGGACATAGCTAAAAACTAAATAATACTGTGGTTGTAAGTGTGTTAATAAACCTAATTTAGAGCGCAGTATACGAAGATAGAAGATAGAAGATAGAAGATAGAAGATAGAAGATAGAAGATAGAAGATAGAAGATAGAAGATAGAAGATAGAAGATTATAGCGACATTTTAACAAATTTGTCAAGCCTACTTTCGATGAATTTTTGTTGCGTCCCAATTATATAACAAACTTTCAAAAATCGGCCATGCTTTAAATTTTGATATTTTCAGCTCTCAATCCCAAAATGTTTTATACCTCACATCAAAAACATCGCGTCACCAAATGAGAAAAAACGCCAATTATTTTTTATAGCGCGTTCGTAAATTTTTAATAGTTCGTCTAAAATTTTTGCTTGCTGTTCATGATTTTCAGCACGCGATTTAAAACCTGCAAACGCCGACACAAGCATTATTAAAGAGCTTTTCGGTAAATGGAAATTTGTAATTAAACCGTCAATAATTTTAAATTCATAACCAGGATAAATAAATAAATTCGTGTCTTTCGCGCCGCTATTGATTTTGTTCATGCTCACGGCAAAACTTTCAAGAGTTCGCGCCGCAGTCGTTCCTGAAGCAATAATTCTTTTACCCTGTGCTTTATATTCGTTAATTATTTTTGCGGTCTCGTCTGGAATTTCGCAATACTCACTGTGAATTTCGTGCTGTCTTATATCTTGTACTTGCACCGGCCTAAAAGTCCCTAAACCTACATGCAAAGTTACATACGCGATTTTGACACCGAAATTTTTAATTTGCGTTAATAAATCTTCCGTAAAATGTAAACTTGCTGTCGGTGCTGCCACTGAACCAGAATTTTTAGCAAACACCGTTTGATACGCAGCTTTTAATTTGTCATCGGGCTTTATATACGGCGGCAAAGGTACATGACCATTCTCATCAAGAAAATTTAAAAACTCTTCGCGCGATAAAAAATTCCCGAAAGCAATTTTTTTAATGCCTCCGGGCTGTTCACTTAAAATTTTTATTTCATGGCCGGCAATTTTTATAATATTTCCTGCGTGAAATTTTCTGGCCGGTCTGAGTAACGCTTCCCATTCTGAAAAATCGTTATTCGCATCTTCACACGGCTTTAATAAAAAAATTTCTGATTGACCGCCGCCCGAACGTTTAAAATTTATTCGCGCCGGAATTACACGAGTGTTATTTAAAATCAATAAATCATCGGGGTTTAAAAAATTTATTATGTCACGAAATTTATTATTAAAAATTGGCTCTGCTCCCTTTGAAATTTGCCAAACTAATAAATTTGAACTATCACGCGGATTAGCTGGAGTTTGGGCAATTCTTTCAGGGGGTAATTCGTAGTCGTATGAGTTTAAATCAAAAATATCACGCATCATTTGAATTTTCTAATAGCTGTGCCTGGATAATAATGCATTAAAATTTTTTCAGCCGTCCAGCCTTGACGCGCCATTTCTAACATACCCCATTGACTTAAACCGACACCATGCCCCCAGCCTTTACCGTAGAAGACGAAATTTTTCCCCGATTTTTCGACTTCAAAGCCAAAACGGTGAGCAGATTTATTATTTTGATTGTCATCCTCACTTGCAGTTTTTATATTCGCTCTTGAAATTCCGATTGAATAATATTGTTTTTGCGTGTCTGGATTTGTGAGCATGTCTATTAACTCATCAGTCGTAAAAACTCCGTCCGCTGTCATCTTTGCTAATAATTGCTCTTCGTCCAAAGTCATAGAATTTAAATCGCGGCTTGAACGTTTTTTGTTAGCTGATTTTGAATTTGAAGACGCTTGTAAATTTTCAGCTCCAGCAGAAGAGACCAGCATTGTGCTTTTAAAATTTCTTGCCCCGATTGACGAACGGAACTGCGCAGCCTTTATAACTTCTTCACCGCGCGAGCCAATAACTTTTAAATTTACGGCACGGCCTCCGTTATCTATTTCAAAAACCTGAACGCTGATTATATTTCCTACGTCATGGCCGGTAATTTTTTTAACAGCACTTTGAATTTTTGACGACGCAATTTTTACATTCCAATTTGAAACGGGCGATTTATATTCAACAGCTTCAGGCACTCCCATTAAATACGGATAATTTTGACCCCAAACATCAGCGATATTAGCCGTGTGTCCTCCGGAATCCGAATGGAAGGGTGTGAAAGCTATTGTGTTTTGGTACGTAATTATTTGATTGCGTGTACTTGCTACGGCGTTATTAGATTTTGCAGTCTCAACGCCAGCACCGCTGTAAACTTGGTCAGCGTCAGTATCTACAACATCATAACCGCGTTCAGCTCTGCTCATGCTCCTATGTAAAGCGTAAGTTCTTGCGATAATTGCCTGAGCGCGTAAAGCTTCTGTGTCCCATGTGGCTCCAACTTCCGCAGGCAAAACTCCGCATAAATATTTTTCAACGTCAAGAACATTTAATAACATCGCGCTATGCGGAATTAAAAACGCTCCGCGATAAGTGTGCTTATTAAATTTTAAGAGGCCGTTTTCAGAAATAAATTTAACAGGCAGATTAAACTCATGCTCCGAAATTTTTAGCTGGCCGTTTGAAACTATGACCTTCGCGCTGTCCCCTAAATTTGCCGTATTGCCGTCAGCATCAGTCATGAATAAATTACCCTTTGTTGAGCCTATCGTGTATGAACCAGCATTTGAAAGCCTAACGTAAATATCGCGCGCTTCCAGAATTTTCACAGGCATAAATATAAAAATAATGACCCATAAAATTTTTAACAGGCCAAATTTTTTATTAAAACTTTTTATAAAAATCACATCCCTTGTTGTAATCCGGCTATTGCA
>CAJODZ010000012.1 GCA_905233645.1 uncultured Synergistales bacterium
CGCTAAAAAATTTAATCACGTTGGAATAAACAGCGCGTCAGAATTTTTAGAAGTAGAACGCGATATCAAATTAGCTGAACAAACCGGCTGTAAATTTCATGTTTGCCATGTATCAACTAAAGAGAGCGTTAATTTAATCCGCAAAGCCAAATCTGACGGCATAAATATCACTGCTGAAACCGCACCGCACTATTTGATTTTTAATGACATGGATTTACAGGAAGACGGCAAATTTAAAATGAACCCTCCAATTAGAAGCGAAGACGATAAACAAGCTTTAATACAGGGCATTCAAGACGGTACGATTGATTGCATAATTACAGACCATGCGCCTCACTCGCTTGAAGAAAAATCGCGCGGCCTTGAAAAATCTGCGTTCGGAATTGTCGGGCTTGAAACGTGTTTTGCTGTCATGTATACAAATTTAGTTTTGAAAAATATTATCTCGCTCGAAAAATTATTGGAGTTAATGTGTGTGAATCCGCGAAAAATTTTTAATTTAAAAAATTCCGGCTCAGGTTATATTGAAAATAATTGCGTTGCTGATTTTGTGATAATGGATTTAGATAAAATTTTTACGATTGACCCGAAAAATTTTTATTCAAAAGGCAAAAGCACACCATTTGAAAATATGAAAGTGCAAGGCCAAGTGTTAGCAACTTATGTGAATGGCAATAAAATTTATGACGCAAAAGAGGGTATAATATGCGCGAATTAGTTTTTACTATTCAAAAAAATCAGCTAATCGCCAAACATATGTTTAATTTTGTTCTTACCGGCGACACGTCTGATATTATGAAACCCGGACAATTTGTTAACATTCAAGTTCCGGGGTTCTTTTTGAGACGGCCTTTTTCTGTTTGTGATTGGCGCGAAAATGAATTAACGTTAATTTATAAAGTTGTGGGCAATGGAACTGAGGCACTTAGCAAAATGTCAGCAGGCCAAGAACTTTCGATTTTAAGCGGCTTAGGTAATGGCTACGAACTTCGCGAAATAAAAAATCCTTTCATAATTGGCGGAGGTGCTGGTGTTCCTCCTTTATATGGTTTAGCTAAAAGACTCGTTGAAAAAAATATCACTCCCAAAATTATTTTAGGCTTTAACAATTCTGACGAAATTTTTTACGTGAATGAATTTAAATCGCTTGGCCTTGAAGTAACCGTTACGACTTTGGACGGGAGTTACGGCGTTAAAGGCTTAGTAACTGACGTTATAGATAATTGCGAATATGCTTACGTTTGCGGACCTTTACCAATGTTAAAAGCAGTTCACAAAAAAGTTTCAGACGGGCAGTTTAGCTTTGAGGCTCGAATGGGCTGCGGTTTTGGTGTTTGTATGGGGTGCAGCGTGAAAATCAAAGACGGCTATAAAAGAATTTGCAAGGACGGGCCAGTATTAAATTATTCAGAAATTTTATGGGACGAAATTTAAAATGATTGATTTAACAACAACACTTTCAAATTTAAAATTAGACAACCCGATTATTCCAGCATCCGGGACGTTCGGCTACGGTGTTGAAATGGCGGAGCTTTATGATTTAAATATTCTCGGCTCAATCAGCATTAAAGGCACAACTCAAAACGCGCGTTACGGAAATGATTTACCCCGTATTGCTGAAAGTTCGAGCGGCGTAATAAATTCAGTTGGTCTTCAAAATCCTGGCATTGAAAAAGTTATAAATTACGAATTACCGAATTTAGCAAAAATTTTTCACAAACCCGTTATCGCAAATATTTCAGGCTTCAGCGTTGAAGAATATGTTTATTGCGCGGAACGTGTCGACAAAATTTCAAACGTCGGCCTTATCGAAGTTAATGTATCCTGTCCGAATGTTCATGGCGGAGGTTTAGCGTTTGGCGTTGATTGTGAAAAAGTAGCGGAAGTTACAAAGGCTGTTAAAAAAGTTACGACCAAACCAATTTATATAAAGCTTAGTCCCAACGTTACGGATATAGTTTCAATCGCAAAATCAGCAGAACAGGCCGGCGCGGACGGTTTAAGCTTGATTAACACTTTGTTAGCAATGCGTATCGATATCAAAACACGTAAACCAATTCTTGCAAATGTCATGGGCGGTTTATCAGGGGCTGCAATTTTTCCGGTTGCGTTAAGAATGGTTTATCAAGTTCACAAAGCTGTAAAAATTCCTGTTATCGGCATGGGCGGAATTTCAAAGGCTGAAGACGTTATCGAAATGATGTTAGCAGGAGCTTCGGCTGTTCAAATTGGTGCGGCGAATTTAATCGACCCTTTAATTTGTAAAAGCATTATCGAAAAATTACCGGAATTATGCGAGCGTTTAGGAATTAAAAAACTGTCGGATATAATAGGCGCGGCTTAAAATTAAATCAAAATGGAGGCTGAATTAAATGGGACGTGATGTAATCGTAGCGTTGGATTTTCCGAATGCTGAAAACACGTTTAATTTTTTGAGCAAATTTGAAAACCATAATCAAAAACCTTTCGTAAAAATCGGCATGGAATTATTTTATGCTGAAGGTCAAAAAATTGTTCGTGAGATAAAAGCCAGAGGGCATAAAATTTTTCTCGATTTAAAATTGCACGATATCCCTAACACCGTAAAAAGCGCAATGCGTTCGTTAAGTAAGTTGAATGTCGATATGCTAAACGTTCACGCTGAAGGCTCGATTGAAATGATGAAAGCAGCCGTTGAAGGTCTTACGAATGACAATGGTGAACGTCCGCTCTTAATCGCTGTAACGTTATTAACTTCAATTTCGCAGGAAGTCATGAACAACGAGCTTTTAATTTCGCGTCCTCTTGATGAAGTCGTAACGGCTTATGCTCAAAATGTTTTTAAGGCTGGTCTTGACGGTGTTGTATGTTCGCCATTAGAGGCCGGAAAAATTCATGAGAATGTTAATAAAAATTTCTTGACCGT
Source organism: uncultured Synergistales bacterium (assembly GCA_905233645.1). Taxonomy (GTDB): domain Bacteria; phylum Synergistota; class Synergistia; order Synergistales; family Aminobacteriaceae; genus JAFUXM01. Next base: position 2,906 of record CAJODZ010000012.1, read on the forward strand.
AACGCCTGGAATAAGATTTGCTGATAACGATAAAGGCGACCAGGCGCGTGTAACAACTCCGTTAAAAGCTAAAGAGCTTGGCTCAGATTTTATAGTTGTTGGCCGTCCGATTACTAAAGCTGAAAATCCGGTTGAAGCTTATGAAAAATGTATTAACGAATTTTGCAAAGGATAATTTATAATCATGACACCCAAACACGAAATTGCTAAAACACTTTTAAAAATCAAAGCTGTATTTTTACGTCCCGACGAGCCTTTTACGTGGGCTTCCGGAATTAAATCGCCTATCTATTGTGATAACCGTTTAATATTATCTTATCCAAACGAACGCAATTTTATTGAAGACGCGATGACAGAAAGCGTTAAAAATTTTTATCCCGACGTTGAGATTTTAATGGGGACTTCGACGGCTGGAATTGCTCACGCGGCGTTGATAGCTGAACGTTTAAATTTACCTATGGGTTATGTTAGAGGCTCTGCAAAAGACCATGGCCGTAAAAATCAAATAGAGGGCAAAATTTCAGCCAATCAAAAAGTTGTTGTAATAGAAGATTTAATTTCAACGGGCGGTTCTGTAATTGAATGCGTCGAGCCTTTACGTGAAGCCGGAGCAAATGTTTTAGGGATTATCAGCATATTCACTTACGGAATGAAAAAGGGTTTAGAAAAATTAGCGGCGAATAACGTTGAAAATCATTCGCTTTGTGATTTAGACACGTTAGTAAATGTTGCTGTCGATGAAAATTATATTAAGCCCGACGACAAATTAAGATTATTAAAATTTAGAGATAATCCGTCTGATGAAAGCTGGAGACAATAATTTTTAAACGCGAAAGGAGCGATTTAAATTGAATAAGCCCAAACCTAGAAGTGTCGTGAGCATTTTAGATTTAACGACTGATGAGATTAACGGTCTCATGAATGTTGCTGATGATATCGAAAATAACCCTGATAAATACCGCGAAAAGTGCAAGCATAAAATTTTGTCAACGATATTTTTTGAGCCTTCAACCCGTACAAGATTGTCATTTGAAGCGGCTATGTTATCTCTTGGCGGTTCAGTCATAAGCACAGCCGACAGCCAAAGCTCATCAGCAGCCAAAGGAGAATCTATTTCAGATACAGTCAAAGTCATTAGCAACTACGCCGACATAATCGCAATGAGACACCCTAAAGAAGGTGCGCCCGTTGTTGGAGCGATGAAAGCAGACGTGCCGGTTATCAATGCTGGCGACGGAGGACATTTTCACCCAACACAGACATTAGCAGATTTATTAACGATTAGACGCACAAAAGGCGCGCTCTCAAATTTAGTAATTGGTTTATGCGGTGATTTAATGTTTGGCCGGACGGTTCATTCATTGATTGAAGCGATGTTGCGTTATCCGAATAATAAATACGTTATGATTGCGCCAAGTGAATTAAGACTGCCGGAATATATACGCGAAGAATTAGACAAGGCCGGCGTTGATTGGGAAGAGACGGAGAGCCTTGAGTATGCGATGCCTAAGCTTGATGTTTTGTATATGACGCGCGTTCAGAAAGAGAGATTTTTCAACGAAGAGGATTACGTAAGATTAAAAGATACGTACATTCTTGACGAGGAAAAATTAAAAACGGCCAAGCCTGATTTAGCGATACTTCACCCGTTGCCGAGAGTGAATGAGATTTCTGTATCAGTTGATGATGACCCGCGGGCAAAATATTTTTATCAGACACTTTGCGGAAAGCAAATGCGCATGGCGTTAATAATGTTCTTGTTAGGAATTAAGTAATTTAAATTTAAAGAGGGAGGCTGTTTTAAATATGAATATCGACGGAGTAAGCAACGGAATAGTTTTAGACCACATTAAAGCCGGCAAGAGCATGATTGTTTACGACTATTTAAAGCTCAGTAAATTAGATTGCTGCGTTGCGTTAATTCAGAATTGCCAGAGCAAAAAATTTGGCCGTAAAGATATCGTTAAAATTGATGAGCTTATTGATTTAGATTTAGACGTATTAGGTTATATTGACCCAAATATTACTGTTAATTACGTCAAAGATAACAAGCTCTTTGAAAAAAAGCATGTCGCTTTACCTGAGACCTTAACGAATGTTATAAAATGCAAAAATCCGCGCTGTATAACTTCCACAGAACAAGAATTGCCGCACATATTTAAACTTGCTGACCGTGAAAACCGCGTTTACCGTTGTGCATATTGCGACGCTGTAGGACACACAAAAGGGATAAAGTAATTTTTTAATTTTGCGTTAGTCTTTTATGGCTTGTGGACGTGTTATTATTCTCGGCGAAAAATTTTTATGGAGGTTTTTGATAATCATGAAAGTAATTTTAAAATCAGATGTAAGTAAATTAGGTAAGGCCGGTGATTTAATTGAAGTTAGCGACGGTTATGCACGTAATTTTTTATTGCCGAAAGATTTAGCGATTGAAGCTACTCCGACAAAATTAAACGAATGGAAAAACGAGCAAGCACGCTTGAAAAAGTTGAACGAAAAATTACACGCTGAAGCTCTCGAAATTAAATCAGCTATTCAGGACAAAATTATTAAAATTTCAGCTAAGACGGGCGATAACGGCAAATTATTCGGAAGTATAACTAATGCTCAAATCGCAGAAGAGTTAATGAAACAGCATGGCCTGAAAGATTTTGACAAGAAGAATTTAAAGCTTGACGAAACCGTAAAAACACCAGGTGATTTTAAATTAGTCGTTAAATTATTCCCTGGCGTTCAAGCTGATATGATTTTAAAAGTCGAAGCAGCCGAATAAAAATAATTCATTAAGAATATGCCCGATTTTAATAATATGCCGCCGCCTGAAAGCCCCGAAGCTGAACGTGCGGTGTTGGGAGCTTGTGTTTTGTCGCGCGATGCTTTGGGGACGGCCATAGAAATTTTAAAAGTTGATGATTTTTACGACACCAACAACAAAATTGCGTGGACAGTTATGCTCGAAATGTACGCGACGGAAAAGCCTGTTGATTTCGTTACGTTTTCGGACGAGCTTAAAAATAAAAATGTTTTTGAAAAGATTGGCGGTCAACCTTTTTTAGCTGGCTTAATTTCTGATATAAGAACTACTGCAAACGTTGATTATTACGCTGAAATTATAAAAGATACTGCTTTACGCCGCCGTTTAATTGAGGCCGGTAACAGAATAATTGCGTTTGCATACGACCATAATTTAACAAGTCAGCTCATCATCGAAAAATCCGAAGCTGAAATTTTTGAGGCCGCACAGAGTAAAAGCACATCGGATTTTTTAGCGTTACGTGATTTAATTGCTCCGTCATTCAGAAAAATTGAAGAGGCATATAAATCGCAAGGTTCAACTGTCACAGGTTTTTCGTCCGGTTTTGATGACTTAGACCGTTTAATAACAGGTTTTCAGCCAGGAAGTTTAAATATTTTGGCCGCACGTCCTTCAATGGGAAAGACTGCTCTTGCTTTAAACTTTGCTCAATTTGGGGGCGGTAACGGCAATAATCCGTACGTTTTAATTTACAGTCTCGAAATGTCTGCAGAACAATTAGTACGTAGAATGTTTGCCGCCGAAGCCGGAGTTGACATGGTCAGAATGAATAACGGAACTTTGGGAGGAGATGACTGGAACAGATTAACTGAGGCCGCTAAATTTTTATCAGAACGCAATATTTATATTAACGATGATTCAAATTTAACGATTATGGATTTTAGAACGCGTTGCAGACGTTTTAAAAACAGATTTCCGGGTTTAGCGTTAATCATCGTCGATTACTTGCAGCTTATGAGTACAGGCGACAGAAGACCGGACAGCAGACAACAGGAAGTTTCAGAAATTTCGCGTTTATTAAAAATTGTTGCCCGTGAAGTTGAATGTCCTGTTATAGCTTTGTCGCAGTTATCACGTGAAGCCGAAAAACGCACTGAGAAAAAGCCGCAGCTTTCAGATTTAAGGGATTCCGGTGCAATAGAGCAGGACGCTGATATTGTAATGCTGTTATACCGCGAAGATTATTACACTGAACAAAATCCCAAGCCTGACCAGGAAAGCAAAGCAGAATTACGTGTTGCAAAAAATCGTAACGGCTCTACTGGAATATGTTATTTAACATTTTTACGCGAATATACAAGATTTGTAGGTTACGAGGCGGAACAAAATTTTTGAGCGTGATAAAATTTCAGACGAATAAAATTTTAAAGACGGAGGCAATTTTTAACGATGGCTTTTAGTTTTATGGACGTATTAGGCTCTTTAGTTGGCGGCGGTGGAATGAGCCAGACTTCAAATTCACGTACACTTAACGCCGGAAATAATATTCAAGATATGCTCGGAAGTTTATTAAACAGTGCAGGCGGTGCAGTCGGCGGAACGGATAATTTAGCTGCGGCTGGAATTGGTGCTTTACTTGGTGCATTAACAGGAAGTTCAAAAAGCACAACAGCTACTTCATTAGGCGGCGGAGCTATGGGCTTGCTTGGTATGATGGCTTATAAAGCGTTAAAAAATTCATTCGGCGGCGAACAGACAACTCAAGCTCAATCACAGGCTCAAGCACGCACTCAAAGTCAATATCAGCAGCAGGCACGTTATCAGCAACCAACACCGCAACAACAAGAGAACGACGCAGAAATTTTGATTATTGCAATGCTCGACGCGGCGAAAGCTGACGGTAATGTTGACAGTGAAGAATTAACAAACATCATGACAAAGATTAAATCAGCCGGTTTAGGTCAAGAAGGCGTTAATTATGTTTTGCAAAAACTTCAATCGCCAATGGAAACGAGCAGATTAGTTACGGCTGGCAAAAATCGTCCTGAGCTTGCGGCACAAATTTATTCAGCTTCACTTTTAGCGATAGATGTTGACACGGAAGCGGAACGCAATTATTTAAACACGCTTGCTCGTTCAATGGGACTTAATTCAAACGTTGTAGCTCAAATCGAACAGATGACCGGCGCGAATAAGCAAACATATTCAGTTTAAATTAAATTTTAGAAATTTAGCCGGATAACTTTTGAATATAAAAAATTAAATTTTCAACAGTCCTTTTAAAATGTGAAAGGGCTGTTATTTTTTGCAACTACGTTTTAAATTACGAAAGTTATTTTTAAAAATTAACAGCCATAAATATTTTTAATCAACGTTAGGTTTGTTATTCATTTGAATTAGTTCGCGAAAAATTTTATAGCCTTCTTCTGTTGCTGGTAAAGAGAATTTGCGGTCTTTGTCCTCGTATGTGAGCATTAAAACTTGACTTTCTAAATCGTATGATTTTTGATTGTTGTCGCTTGAATTTTTTATAATGCTTTTTTCATCACGTCGAACATCAGCCATTAAATCATTCACCGTACATCTTAGGACTTCGCTTAATTTTTCCATAGTTGAAGATTTCGGCCTAATCTCCCCAGCTTCCCAACGTCTTAACGTAGCGAGGGATATTCCTATTCTTGCGGCTAAATCTGTTTGTAAAAGCCCTAATTTTTTCCTGTAGTACTTAATATTTTTAGCAATAACCGCTCTATCGCGTTTTAAACGTTCTTCATAATTTGAATTTATCTCAGTAAATGTTACAGACATTGAATTTTAATCCTCACCGGCAACTCGTGCTAATTCGTCTGGCGATGTTAATCCAGATTGAACAGCCGATAAACCAATCTCCCATAAAGTTTTAAAACCGTCCGCGCGCGCAATATCCCTCAATTTTGACGCAGTCGCACCAGCTACAAATGCTTCCTGTATTTTCTCGTCGACTATGAATTGCTCATATAAACCAATACGGCCGCGGTAACCGGAATTATTACACTCAGAACAGCCAACAGGCGCAAACGCTCTCGTTAAACCTTGTTTCGCCATCATAGCAGGAGGTTCAATTTCTCGACGGCAATGAGGACATAAACGGCGTGCTAATCGTTGAGCTACTGTCCCAATCATGCAGCTTGCGGCTAAATAAGGCTCAATCCCCATATCAACAAGTCTTACTATCGCGCTAATAGAATCATTCGTATGTAACGTCGATAAAACTAAATGTCCCGTTAATGAAGCTTGTACACCGATGTGAGCCGTCTCAAAATCGCGCATCTCTCCAATCATGACTATGTCAGGGTCTTGTCGCAAAATTGAACGTAACGCCGCCGCAAATGTTACTCCTGCTTTTTCGTTTACCTGAATTTGAGCAACGCCGGGCAAAGCATATTCAACAGGGTCTTCAACGGTGATTATATTTACTTCGGGACGGGCTAAGGCTTGTAAAATTGCATACAAACTCGTTGACTTACCTGAACCGGTCGGCCCTGTAAACAAAATCATTCCGTGCGGCCTGTGAATTAACTCATCCATGATTGAACGTTCGCGCTCTTCCATTCCTAAATCTTCGAGCGTCATTAAGCCGTGTCCCTTGTCTAACAAACGCATTGCTATTCTTTCGCCGTATTGTGTTGGCACTAAACCTACACGAACATCAACCGCGCGGTTGCCTAATGTAATGCCAATACGCCCGTCTTGAGGAGACATGTGTTCAGCGATATCCATTCTGGACATAACTTTTATACGGCTCGTTAATGGTGCTTGATTTGAACGCGGAAGTCTTAATCTGTCATGTAAAACACCGTCAATCCTAAATCTTATTAACACTTCGTCTTCATAAGGCTCAACGTGAATATCTGTCGCGCGTTGTCTTAATGCATCAACAAATAAGCCGTTCACTAATCTGATTACAGGAACATCAACAGAATCGCTCAAAATATCTTCACGGCTTAAATCATCTAAATCATCAATGCCCTCAATATTTTTCGCGGCCTCATCAGCAGCAACACTCCTTAAATCATAAAGTGTGTGCAATAAATCGCTTAATTCTTTTTCCTCGCGGATTTCTAAATCAACAGGATAGCCCAATGCTACGCCTAACATTTGAGCTTTTGACCACGCCTCAAAATTTGTCGCGCCAACAATTAAAACACCGTCTTCAATTCTGATAGGCACAATCTTATTTTGACGCAACACATCTAAACTCATGCTTTCAGGCAATAAATTCGAGACTTCTTTAGCGTCGGGCAAAGGAGGCAATTTTTTTAACTCAGGCATTTTTATCTGCGCCTCTTAATGCTTTGTCGATACATCTCTCTAAATTTGCGGTCGACTTCTTCTTCTGGTGCACTAATATCAACACCGTTAATAAGGTCTCGCCTGCCGTCTGGCAATAATAACTGCTGGAAGCCCGATAAATCATTTGACATAAAACGGTCTAAACCGCTCTCACGAACTGTAACGGCCTTCATCTCTTCGGGACTTGAAATTATTTGCGGCGTTAAAAATATTACGATATCGACTTTTTGAATTTGCTTACCTATTTTTTTAAACAAGCCGCCAATTAACGGAATATATGACAATCCAGGCACGCGGCGGCTTACATTGCTTTCAGTCTCTTTAATCATACCGCCTAAAATTATCGTCTCACCGTTTGATACTAAGACAGCCGTATGAACTTCGCGCTTAGTCGTTGTCGGTGTAGCTGAACCCATTGGCGATAAAACGTCTTCAGTTGTCTGTTTAATATCAAGAGCAACAATATCGCCCGTCCTAATATGAGGAGTTACCGTTAAAGTTAAGCCCGTCTCTTTGTAATCGTAATTATTTTGAATAGCTCCAGGGTTTGAAATATCCGACGCTGAACCTTTTAAGACCGGAATAACATCACCAACCTGAAACGTACTCTCTTTATTATCCGTACACATTAAACGAGGAACGGACAAAATATTTACAGCGTCGTAACGTTTTAACATTTCAATCGTTGCGTACATCATTGCTAAAGGCTGATAGTTCGTAATTGAATATGTCGAGCCGTTACGGTCAACGAGTTCTTCTTGCTTGGATAAATCATTAAACCATGTCATGAACTCCGACGGGATAGAGCCTTCACCTAAACTTGCATTACCGCCGAGCATTAAATTATCCCAAATCTGACCGCCCATAATCGACCAATCGATACCGTTACGCTCAAGGTTTGTGATATTAACTTCAGCTATAAAGCCGCGTAATAAAACTTGCCGAGGTTGAATATCTATCGCGTCCAAAACTTTTAACATTGCGTCGTATTGCGTTTGTGTAGCGGCAAAAATCAAACTGTTTGTAGCAATATCAGGAACAACAACAGGAACAATCTTTCCACCGTCTTGGCCTGGCTGAATTGTCGGAGACGCGGCTAAAACTCTCCCCAACTGTTCGGCTGCGGCTGTAGCGTCTATATATTTCAGCTTGTAAATATGATAATCGCCGGCTTTATTATCAACGTCCAAATCTTTAATAATCGCGGCTGCTTTATCTAATGCGCTAGAACTGCCAACGACGATAACTTTACGGCTTGGAGCGTCTGCAATTGCTGTTGTCCCTTGTAAAGAGCCTCCGGTTTGAGCGACAGCGTTTATCTGATTAGCAACAACGGTCGGGTCAGCATGTTTAATATCAAATATTCGAGTTAATTTTGCACTTTGCGGAGTATCAAGTTTACGGATTAAATCCATTGCTTTGCGAACGTCCGTAGCTCTTCCCTGTAACAAAATATCGCGGTTATTTCCGACGGGCAAAACCATTATCGCATTACCAAAACCCTGCTGTAACGCCGGCACGACGCTTTCAACAGTAATATAGTCAATCGGAACAATGTACGTTACAGTCTCTTCTCCAAAGCTCGGCCCGCTGCGTCCTTTATAAACATTTGGTGATGGACTGTTTCCGCCCTGTCTTACAACTGAATAACTGCCCATATCTTGAAGTGAGAAGTTATACATTTGCAAAGTCGATAACATAATCTCACGAGCCTCTTTAACAGTAACGGGGTGCGGAGAAATTATTGTTATTTTAGAATTTATGTTCGGCGGAACAATAATATTTTCGTTTAACAACTCAGACATAAAACGCATAAAGCGAACCAAGTCCATATCTTTAAAGTTAAATTGTACAAGTCCTGAGCGTTTCATAGCCGTAGCCGCGTCCATTAAAGCTTGTTCTTCCTCCGGACTCATCGCTGTGCCTGCGCCTGACTGGCCTTGAGTTTGAGGTTGATTTTGATTAGCTTGATTATTTACTGTACGGCGTGTTGCAGAAAATGCCGGTGTCGATGTGAAATACAAAGCAACTGGCACAAATATTAGCGCGCAAAATAAATTTCTGGTTTTTATTTTTAAATTATGCTTCATTAAGAGCCTTTCATCAGGATAAATTTTTTAATTTAATAATAAATATATCCCGTAAGAAATGCGCATCCCCCTTCTTAAAGACTGGCTGTTAATTTCGTTTCTCATTTCTAATTTCAACCGTATATTATATTATTATTCAGGAACATATATTATCATTGAACGGTTATTTGTGCTTACGGTTACACGTTTAAAATTTAATTCCATATCATCGACCGGAACAGAACTTTTTTCAGCGCGCCAAGTGATATTATTTTCGTCATCTCTTCCACTGTCCGGCATATCTTCTTCAGTTCTGAAACGCAGCCAAATTCTTTGAGCCGCAGCAATTAAATCACGTTCTCCCTCAATTTCGCTCATGAGCCTGTAAGACATCGCAATCAACCTAAAACCGGCAGAAATTACAAGACCAGCGATAGCGATTGCGACTAAAACTTCCATTAAAGTAAAGCCTTTATTTTTTGTGAGCATGTTTTAAAAATTATTTCACAACGTAACGTAAAGCTGTACTTTTGCCGCCGCGAGTTACTTCGACATCAAAACGTTCACTGCTCATTAAAGAGTTTAAAGAGTTAGCAATATCGCCCATATTTGTAAACGGAATGCCGTTCACTGATTTTATAATATCGCCGCGTTGAACGCCCAATCTTTTTAAAATGCTCTCGTTTTGTATCCATTGAACTTCTAAACCGCCTGCACTCTCATTAGGACGCATACGGATACGTTTTAATTCATCGAAAGGATTTTGAACGAGCTGATTAACGACCTCGCTTGAAATTTGGCCTTCTTGTTGACCTGGTTCAGCCGCAACGATACCGTCAGCTTTATTATTTTGAGCCGGTGCAGGAGCAGGAGTGCTGGCCTTTGGAGGTTCGGGAGCAGGTTTTACATTTGTGGGGCCGTAAACAATTCTGCAAGTATAATTTTTGCCGTCGCGCTGAAAAACTGCCTCGTTATAACTAACGCTCAATAATTTATATTGCTGAAAAGATTTCCCAATTAGCAACAACGACAATTTACCCTGATTTTCAATCCAAGCCCCAACATTTGGAAACGTTCCGCGCACAATTAAATTATCTAAAATATTTACTTCGGGCGTTTTAGGTTTAGGCTCTTCTTGTTTAACGGGAGCAGGCTTTTCATCAGCTTTCATAGGCGACAATTTAAAAGGGTTGTTCGCTAAAAAATCATCAAGTCCGCGTGCGGTGTCATTATTCGAGTTTGCGTCATTAGAATGATTTATCGCCATATTTTTAACACCAGCATTACCAGCAAAATTTTCGATAGCGTAACTCAGCCCCGCAGCCCCCAAACGCCCAAGCGCAAGACCAACTAACAGAGGCAATATAAATAACCATGTAGCCCAAAGTTTACCGCCGTCCTGATTTTCTGCATTACTTGTATTCTGATTTTTGGAGCGACGGAATTTTATTTTTGAGAACAAATTTTTAAAGCGTTCCATTTTTGCAAAATCATCTCCGAAAAAATTTTTATATTTTTAGAGCATTTTAGCAAAACTAATAAAACATAAAATAACCGCCCCATTTTAATTAAATAGGACGGCTAAAAATTATTTTTAAAAAATTACTTCGATTGTTTCAGGCATTTCAAAAATATCACTGCTGATAATTTTTCCTGACGGCCTAAAACCTTCATCGTTAATTAACTGGACTGCTGGCTTATATTTTCCAGGCTTTGAATAAAAATAACTCGGTGCTTTTTCAGAATTACGCGCTGAATAAACAAAACGTGATATTTCTACGCCTTCGTTCAAAATAATCGCGCTGTCTGTTTGGTCTTTGCCTTCGGGATAAATTACAGCTTTTGTCGGGGCGTAACCTTCAACTCGAACATAGAAGCGGTAACCGGTTATATCTCCTGATGTAAAAGGTGTTGCGTAAAATTCTTTGACGGTTAATTTTTCCGGTTCATCTGGGAATGCTGTCCCGAATGTGTTAATCGTTGACGGCCTGCCTAAATCTTCTCTGTAACCTTCATCACCTGAAATTAAAGATGCTACCGTTGTATTAAAATCTGAACCGTTTGCGTGAATAAATTTCCCGTTCCCGATATAAATTCCAACATGGCCGCTCCAATGAATTGTATCGCCGGGCTTAACGCTCTTTAATGTTTCAAGAGTGTGCGTATCATCTGAAGTTCCGTGAACGTGCTTTAATGCGATTGGGAAGCCATATTTAGGAGGAGAATTACGAAAAACTTCAAGCCCGTTCAATTTATAAATCATATGAACTAATCCCGAACAGTCAACTCCTTCAGGCGTTAAACCTCCCCAACGATAACTCGTGCCCAAATATAATTTTGCGTCTTCAACGAGATTTTTGCGCGTTTGCTCTTCACCTTCAGCGTTCCATTTTCTAAGCGGACGCACTAACGGTTTACGAATCCAGCCTTTAACGCCGCCAAATAATTCAGCTTCATAATAACGTTCGTCATTTGAATTTACTTCGCCGATTTTTAAATAAGCACCTCTCGGCAAAGTTATTAACGGCGGATATGATTGCGTTTTTGCTTCAGCCTGAACATCTGCAAAAGGAGCAATTACCTGATGAGTTATTGAGTTTTGCCATTCTTCAGCCTCATTATCTGAAACTATGCGGACGTTTTTTAATTCTGTAGGCGTATAACCGTAAGACATCTCGATTAAAGCGTAATCACTCGATAAAAAATCGTCTGACAAAATAATATTCGTTGCTGTCCCGTAAAGAGCCTCATTATCGAGAGTGCCGTCATCAGCAATTAACGGAGCAGAAGGAACAATAACAACCGCTTTTTCAGCAAAAGCCGGATTTAATAAAGCAATCGTCATAAAAACTGTGAGTGTAAAAAATTTAGTGTTAATGTTAATCATAATGCGAAAAATTTTATCACGCGCTAAAAAATAATTCACAGCTTGACGGCTTGATAAAGTTTTAAAAAATTAAAGAGCCTGTCTTAACACAAGCCCTTTTAAAAAATTTTAATAATTAAATTATTTTTCGACCGTCGCGAGTAATAATTATTACGTTTGGTTTTAAATTCTTGCCGGAAATTTCAACAGCTCGGTTTAACATTCTTTCAAGTCCTCCGCAGCAAGGGACTTCCATTCTAACGAGCGTAACGCTTTTTATATTATTATTTTTCAAGATTTCGGCTAGCTTTTCAGAATAATCGACCATATCTAATTTAGGACAAGCGATTAAAAGAGTTTTGCCCTTGATAAATTCTTCATGAAAATTTGCATAAGCATAAGCTGTACAATCTGCTGCAAGCAAAATTTCGGCGTTCTCATAAAAATCAGATTTTGACGGCAATAATTTAACTTGTACCGGCCAATTTGTTAATTGCGATTGAAATTCTGGCAACGGTGCGGAATTATTATTATTTTTAGCTCTGTCAAAGAACATCGCCGCTGAACCTGGACAACCTGCATGATTTTGTGCTTGAGCCTGTTTTAAAATTTGGGCTTGCTTAGATTTTTTAACAGCGTTTTCATCGTAAGCAGGAACTTCACGTTCTTCAAAAGTAATTGCACCCGTTGGACATTCAGGTAAACAATCTCCAAAACCGTCGCAAAAATTTTCGCGTGTCAATTTAGCTTTACCGTTAATCATTTCGATTGCGCCTTCATGACAAGCCTTAGCACACAAACCGCAGCCATTACATTTATCTTCATCAATGTGAATAATTTTACGAAGCATAAAAAATTCCCCCCTTAAAATATTATAAATAATAAATCCGGAAGTTATAGGACTACGCCTGCGATATAGCACTCTTTTATATAGTCATGCGGTTGATAAAAAAAATCCGAGTTAAAATTAGATATACTGTCGCTAATCCATGAGTTATAAATTTCGTAAAGTGTTTTTATAATTTTGTCTCTTTCTGAAAAATTTTCTGCTATGTCTTTTATAAGTCTTGCGTAAACTTTCCCGATATCCCAATAACTTGGAACTTTATATTTACAAGCAGCTACGTTGTCAAAATTGCCTGTTTTAATTTTGTACATTTCTATAAAATCGTTAGCAACTTTTATAATTGGTTCACAATGAAAAACATCAGCGTAATCATAAATATGCTGTAATTTTTCGTTTCCGATTAGGGTCACTACTTCTGCTCTTTTTAATTTTTGTTGCCGTCCTATAAACTCAATGAGACTGCATAAAAAAAACAAATCATTAAAATTTTTATTCACTTCTATTTACCTCGTAACTGCGCAAAAATTTCAACGTTGTAAGCGCACGGGCTGTATGAAAACTTATTTGATGTGTCGGCTTTTTAAATTTTGCAAGTTCCCAAAATGCGGCTCTTGAAATCTCCCCGTCAATAAAATCCTGAATGTAATTAAAAATTGTATCGTTTGCCATAGGCCCTTCGACAATATCGTAATCGTGAGATTTTCCGCTTCTGCAAGCAATAATAAAGTCTAACCACTCTTCATTCATAACATCAAATTTAAGATAACGTAAACCCTCACAAACTGTATAAGAATATTCGTTTATAATTCCCGTTCGTCCATATCTGGTAGCCCATCGCTCGGCCTGTTCTTTAAATTGTGTACAATAAAATCCGAAATAGAAATCTTTATTGTATTTAGCAATTCTGATTTCCGGAAATTCTATTATTGTGTTGCTACCGTGATAAATAATTTTGCTTTTTTCCATTGTTAAAATAAAAAATTCCCCCTCGCATTCAATTATACGTTAGGGGGGAAAATCTTTTTGAAAATTTTAACGTTTTACGAAAAAGAAGTTAGTTGTAGTAAATTGCTCAATTCTTTCGTAATATTTTTTAATTTCGAGTAAGCCGTTTCGCATTATTCTATACATGATATATTTTTCGTGTAACATATTCCAGAAATCACGTATAAAAGTTCGCGAATCTAAATTACAGCCTCCAAATTCAATCTGAATGCTTTTAACAATATCGGCATCAAGAGTATTTTTAGCACCTTCAAGTACATTTAATTCGTTGCCTTCAACGTCCAATTTAAAAAAGTCGATACAAGTTATATTATTTTCAGCGCAATAATTATCGAGTGTATCAAGTTTAATATCTTCTTTTTGCTCAAACTTTACATCAAAATAGTCAAGCTGTCTTTTATAAACACTTGCCAAGCCTGAACCTGCATGGTCGTAATATAAAATGCCATCAGATTTTACGTTACTCAACCCGAAATTATTAAACGTAATATTGTCATGGCCGTTTAAATTTTCTAACAGCATTTTAAAAGTTTCGTGGCCTGGTTCAAAGCAGTGTATTTTTACATTATCATTTTTAA
>CAJODZ010000013.1 GCA_905233645.1 uncultured Synergistales bacterium
GTACCACACAAAAACGGATAACGCAATTTTTTAAGCTGTTCTTCTACGTCTTCTTTAACCAGTGGCTTGAGCATAAATCCGCTGGCTTGTGTTTTCCATGCATCAAGGGAGTAATCGGCGTAAGCTGTCAAAAATATAATGTTTGTTCGGGGATTGATTTCAATCAGTGTGTCGCAAAGGTCAAGTCCGCTCGCCGTTCCAAGTTCAATATCCAGAACAGCCAGAGTAACACGATTTTTTTTCGCGTATTCGATTGCTTCTAACGGCCATATAAAACCCGTAATAGTAGCGTTCGGTATAACTTCACCCATTACAGCTAGAGCGTCGGAGAGAATAATTTTGCTGTCGTCCACGATGATGATGTTTGGGCTTTCATCGCTCTGTGCCGCAAGCTGAAACAACCTGTTAACATCAACATCAAGACACTTAGCAAGACGTAAAATCATCGTTGCGTCCGGCAGTCGGCTAGCACTTTCCCAACGCGCGACGGTAGAATGATTAACAAATACTTGTTGGCCGAGCTGTTTTTGAGAAAGTCCCTTCTCTTCACGCAGTCGACGCAATGTTTTCGCAAATAAACTATTTATTTGTTATCCCTCCTCTTTTAGGTTTTATATTTAAAATTATAAAAACATATACAGCAAAAAATTCAAGAGAATTTATACATTCAGACTTGACAATCTGGAAACCTCTTTACAACAAATGAACGAAATCAATAAAATATGCAAATAATTTTTACGGAGGTTTTAAAAGAATATGACGAAAAAGTTTTTAACCAATCGTTTGAGTTTTGTATTTTTATCGCTGGTTTTATTGTTGTCTTTGGCCATTATCAGCGGTGGTTGCGGCAGCAGTAACAGCGGTACAATCGAGTTAAGTAAAAACAACAACAACAGCACAGTACAATCGACCGTTCTTGATGATGAAGTTTTTGACTTTGACGAAGACGGTGTGCCCGATGTTTTAGATTTCGATGAGGTTGACCAGGCATATTACGGCGCGAATGATACAGTTCAAGGCGTAAAAATTGCTTCAATCCCTTCACGCCAGTATCTTAGAAATTTTAAGAGTGATGCTTCCTTTACGGCGGAGTTGACTGCAGGTACGGAATACACAATCGAAATTTCGGAAAGCGCAGGAATTTCAGGAGTTACGGGCGTTACCGGTTACGCTTATCCTATCGGAGAGAATATCCCTGATGTAGAAATATTAAATCCTCAAGGGACAGCGTTAAATTTTTTAGATTTAGGAACTTTTGACGAAAATTACGATGCAAGTGCAACGGTTGCCCTTGATGATGATGTAATCGAGCTTTCGGTTTATCCTGAAGATAATCCTTACATGATTTGCTATACGTTCACGCCTTCGGTAACGGGTTCATATACAATCAATTTGAGCAATACTGCTTCCGATGATGTTGCTTCGACTGCGGCTGATGGTGATTTTGAACACGCTACAACATTATTCATTTACAAAGAACTCCGCGACGGAACAGACAACAACGAAGCAGGCTATTATACACGCTACAAATTCAAAGATGAAGACGGCAATACAAGCGCAACAATAAGCATGACTGATATTATTGAGCTTAGAAAAGCCTATAACAACGTAATATACGATACTTTATCGGTAGCGTTATCGCTTGACGGCGTAGAAGGCGAAGACGGATTGACCGAAAATGACTGGAAGAAAATTTATAATAATCCTCAAGTCCAAGCGCAAATTAAAGCTTATTCCGAGTGCTTAAACCGTCTTAAAAAGAATTACGGGATTTTTGAAGCCAGCAGCAACACGGAAGAACAGGAAAAAATATACGTTGACTACACACTTTTAGAAGAGGACGACGACGAAGAAGAAGACGAAGAATTAGAAGCCGCAAGTGTAGTTTCCGTAGCAGCAAATAACGCCGTAAATACAAAGATTGACCAGGAAATATACGGAATACCTTATGACAGCAATTTCCAGCTTGGCACGGGGTATTTTGGTGTGACTGGTGTTCAGGCAACATTCAGAGCAGTAAACGGTTTTACGTTAGCAGTTCCAGCAAAAAAGCAAGTTGTATCGAGTTACAGCGCGACTTTTGTATCTTCTCAGGAAGACCGTGAAAAACTTTCAACGACAACCGCAAATGCTTCTGTTGCAGTCGGAGGTTTCGGACTTGGAGCCGGCTATTCTTCAACAAGTAAATTCAAGTTCGGTCTTACCTCGACAACATTTGTAATTCACTATGAAGAAGTTGAAAGCGGATATCGTGTGCTTAAAGACGAGGAATACGAACTTAAAAGATTAGCTTCAAAAACATTAAGTCAAGACATAGCGAAATTCCGTAATAAATACGGCGATTACTTTGTTGGAGGTTATAAATACGGCGGAACTTATGACGCTTTCATAACGATAACGACCAATACGACAGAACAGCTCGAAGAAGTCAAAACAAAACTTTCAGCAAGCTTCGCCTCAAGTAAATTTGCTACGAGCGCGGATATTGGCAACACAACAAAAGAGACGTTGAACAAAAACAGCGCAAAAATCAGCATTCAAATCAAAACTGCCGGAATTGATGTAAGTTCTTTACCCAGCATTCCTAAAGAGTCAGAGACCAAAACGGACATAATGGACGTTGTAAACAGTCTTAGCTCTTTTAGAGAAGCATTGAAGAAGAGTTCAGTTGGAGATTACAACCCTGTTTACGTAATGTTGAAACGTTATACTCTTTTAGAAGCAGTTGAAGAGGCAATGGAGGAACAGAATGACGACGGACTAATTCCAATCTCTTCAACACATGCAGCAAAAATTTTGAGTTTCAACAGAGAAAAGATGATTATGGATTCTTACTACAATGTCATCGCAGACCTCACAGACACTCAAATAGACGCAGAAGTTAGAAATCAGTATAAGCGCGAATATGAGAGCATTACGGACACGGTTGGTACACCTGGCAACGCTTTTTACGCTGAAAGCAACCTTGCACAGATGGACAGCCTGAAAAAACAGATGGAAAATCTCAGCAAACGTCTTAAGGCAGTTGGAGATCGTTATGTGTTCTATCAAATTCTTATGACCGCTCAAAAGAAGGAGGAAACTTGCGCAAGTGAAAGCGATGTTACTAAAAGACCTTTCGGCAATAACGGCGGATATGTGGGGCAGGATTCATTTTCGGTAAGCACGGCTGTTACATCGGACATTGCGGCCGGAATTAACTATCACGATTTCAGAAATCAATATTCCGGAAAAAGCTGGGAGCCTACATTTACTGCTAGTTCGGGCTATGTTTTCTGTTATGTAAATGTTACCGCGAACAACACACATGACGTAACACGTACTGCTGACCTCTATTGTATCGGGAGACAGACGGCAAGTTTTCACTTTACCTGCGGTTCGGCTCGCTGGCTTGAATGGGATGTAAAATTAAGGAGCATGAGATTTAACAGTAATCTTTACCCGTTTAGCGGTTTGAAATAAGATTTTTTAAATTTTGCCTGCGCGATTGATTACAACGAAGCACAAAGCACCTTTATATTTGGGAAGTCCTCGTAGTTTAAAAGCTGCGGGGATTTTTTAATGCGCCGGATTTTATAGTATGCAAATTTTTTAACGAACGTGTTATATAATTATCGCGTTTAAAAAATTTACTGACCAAATAAAAAATATCCCCCGTTTTTTGCAACTACGTTTACAACTACGCGAAAGTCTTTTTAAAATTAAGCACCAACTTTTTTAAATGCATTTCAATTTTCAAACAAAGTGTTAAATTTTTTTAGGCCGATTTTTATTTTTAAAGTTTGACCATTTAAAAAATATACGCACAAAAAAACAGCCACTCCAAAAATCGAGAATGACTGTTTTAAAAATTCTTGTATGAAAAATAAAACGCTTAACGTTTCGAGTACTGTCTCTTGCCTCTTGCGCCCTTTTGACCGAATTTTTTGCGTTCGACCATTCTTGGGTCTCTTGTTAATAAACCGTCCTTTTTGAGTACTTGATGTAACTCAGGGTTCATTTTCTCAAGAGCGCGCGCTATTCCCATTCTTACTGCTCCGGCTTGGCCTGTTAAACCACCACCGGAAGCATTTACGAATACATCAATGCGACCTTCAACTCCGGCTGTCTTTAATGATTGCATTACTTGAGACTGCCAGATTAAACGCGGAAAATAATCCTCAACCGTGCGGTTGTTAATTCTAATTTCGCCTGTTCCTGAACAAATACGGACACGAGCAACAGCATTTTTTCTGCGGCCAGTACCCCATGTGTATTTATCTTCGCTCATTTGATTTTGTTAGCCTCCTTTTAAATTTCAAGCGTAACGGGATTTTGTGCAGCATGCGGGTGAGAAGAGCCGGCATAAACTTTTAATTTGCTCGCGTATTTTAATCTATTGCGCGGAAGCATTCCCTTTATAACATGTCTGAATAATTCTTCGGGTTTGGTTTTCATTAAGACACCCCAAGCTTCAGCTTTATAACCGCCTGGATGACCTGAATGATAATGCCAGAATGATTGTGTTGCTTTTTTACCTGTTAACTTCGCTTTTTCAATATTGATTACGATTACATAGTCGCCTGTATCAACATGAGGTGTATAGGTCGGTTTATTTTTGCCCGTTAAAATTCTCGATACAACCGCTGCTATACGACCTATTGATCTTCCTGAAGCGTCTATAACGTACCATTTTCTATCAACTTGTCCGGGCTTGGCAAGATATGAACTGCTGCCGGTCATTAAAAAATTTCCTCCTGATTTATAAAAAACTTATCACTTATTCACAATTCCACGAACGGGGGCTTGTCCGTAAAAAATCAAGTGTTATTTTATACGAATTAACCTTTTGTTTTCAAGCTGGCCGGGTAATCTTCCGCGTTTGGCTACAGCTTTCCCGTTTACTTCTTTTAAATCCATTGTCATATCCATTGGGATAGCATGAGCAATATAACTTCCAACACCAAAGACATCTGCTCCAGCGTCCGCCAAAATTTTTATACGTTCAGGATTTAAACCGCCTGAAACTACAATTTTTACATAATCAAAATTTTCGCGGTCTAATCTATAACGTAACTCACGAACTAAATCAGCCGTAACTCCTCCGCGTTCACCAGGTGTATCAAGTCTGACAGCCCCTAAACGTTTGCCCATTGAGCGCGCTAAATTTAAAGCCTCTTCGCATTCGTCATGGAACGTATCAACTAAAAAAGTGCGTCCTATTTCTTCGGGTAAAGTTTTATCGTAAGCGTTAGCAAGTTTTAAAGTGTCTCCCATAATTAAAATTGCTGCGTGAGGGACAGTCCCTAAAGGTTCGCGGCCACATAATTTTGCTCCGGTTATACAGCTTGCGCCGGCACAATGACCAACTTTAACGGCTATAGCTTCCATTACTGGAGCAACTGCCGGGTGTAAATGTCTAGCTCCAAATGATAAAACGGGTTTGCCATTTGCCGCATCAACACATTCACGAGCAGCTGTCGCCCAAGCACAAGAACTTGACAAAATTCCGAGCAAAGTCGTTTCAAAAATTCCAAATTCGCCGTAAGCACCTTTAATTCTTACTAGAACTTCTTTAGGCGAAAATCTTTCACCTTCCGGCAATGCTTCAACTTCGACGTTAGAATTTTTAAGAAGGACTTTTAATTCATCAAGCCCGGCGAATAAACCTGAAGTGCGTGTAAAAATTTCTGCTGTAACTTGAGTATTAAGCATATCAGCAGAGTTTAAAACATCGCGGGTATTTATAAAATAAATGTCAGTCGTCGCGCCTGATTGGATTTCGTCATGAGTTGCGCTGTAAAATCTTGTTGACGGGTCTAATTTCATACCTGTAACATCTTTTAAGAAAGTAAGCAAAATTTTTTCCTCCGTTATGAATTTATAAAATAACTAGCTCATGAACACCAGTAAAAAAGACGTAAGCATAAAAACAGCGGCCAAGACGATTGTAATTTTTGTCAACCCTGAAAATCTTTGCCATTGTCCTGAATCTGCCTGAGTACCGCCGCCGAAAATCCCTGTGAAGCCGCCTTGTCTACGTTGTTGAAATAAGACTACGAACACCATTAAAACGGCAATAATCAAATGTACACACGATAAAAAAATTCGCATAAAAAAATTCCTCCTTAAATATTGCTGAAAATAAAAACATGTCAGCTTGAGCGGATATTATAACGAAAAATTCAGACTTAGGCTTTAAAAATACGTCAGTTTATATTTATAATTTATTTATATTTAAAAGGAGTGTAGCGCATGAATAATATTTTTGATGTAGCAGATTGGTTTTTATCGAAAGAGGCCATGCCGCATAAAAAATTACAAAAGCTTTGCTATTATTATAAAGCTTGGGGATTGGCGTTATTATGATACAGATTTATTGCCTGAAAATGAGTTTGAAGCTTGGATACATGGGCCAGTAAATCTTGATTTATACGAAAAATATTCAAATTTTGCGTGGCAAAATATTCCTCAAAAAGAAGATAACTCACTAAAATTTAACAATATGGAAATAGAATTATTAAATTCAATATGGCTAACTTATGGCGAAATGTCAGCTAACTCACTTGAAGCGCAGACACATATTGAAACGCCTTGGCGTAATGCACGTAAGGGGTTAGGTGAATTTGATAAATCACATAACCATATAAAACATGAGGACATGAAAAATTTTTACCTTGATTTATACAGACAGGAGCAGGGCGAATAAAAATTATGCCGTCAAAATTACAAAGCAATACGCTTAAAAAACAAGGCAGTAAATTAGTGCGGGCGGTCGATTTGCCGTTTAGAATATTTGACTATTATAATTCCGGTGGATATTTTGTGATTTGCATGATTGACAGGACATATAAAACTAATAAACAATAATTAAATTAAAAATTATCCTCGTAGTGTAAAAGCTGCGGGGATTTTTTATTGCGCAATTTAAATATAAATAACTCTCTTAAAAAATATCATCAAAAATTTTTAAACGCGCCTCAAAAAATTTAACACTTTGTTTAAAAATCGATAGGCTGAAAAATTTTGCGGCTGTTAAATTTCTAAAAGCTTTTTTGTAGTGGTAAACGTAGTTGCAAAAAATAACAGTCCCCCAAAAATTAAAAAGGACTGTTTCAAAATCGAATTTATTATAACAAAGCTCATTCATTTATATTCGCGCCGTTTTAAAATCTCACATTTGCAAAAATTATATAATAGCTAAAATTTTTTTAAGGAGTTTGAAATTTTAAACGTGCATAAAAAATTTTTAACGCTGATTATTATTTCAATGCTTACGGTTTTTACAGGTAATGCATTTTCAGCCGAAACAATGTCAGATTTATTCAGGCAAAAATCATGGACAAGATTAGAAACGCTTTTTAATTCGCTCAAGAAAAAAACAACGCTCGATTATTCTTTAATGGCCAATGCTTACAGAATGCAGGAACGTTGGAGCGACGCGGTTGCAATTCTTGAAAGCCAGTCTAAAAATTTCCCGTCATCTATAAAACCTTATGCCGATATGACGTTAATGTTGGGCTATGAAAAATTAAACCGCACTCAAGACGCAATCAATTTATCTGAACGTTTATATCGTGTTGCGCCGGTCGAATTAAAATATTACATCGCGTTTGCTCAATACAGAATTTTTAATAACGCTCACAATGAGAAAAGCGCGGCCAATTCTTTAACCCGTATGCTTGCGAATGCTGATACTGATGAAAAAAAGATTACAACCCTCTCAAAGCTAGTCGTCATTCAAAGCAACGCTAATAAAATTCAACACTCTCTGCAATTATTAGAGCTTCAGCCCTCAAACAAGGACGCGGCTAAAATCTTAATGCAGCATAAAAAGCCGTATCCCAATAATGTTTTAGTAGCGTTAGGCGTTTATGCTCATCAGACTGGAGATAATGCCGGAGCTTTTGAATATTTAAAGAATGCGTCGGGGCGTAAAGCTGTTTATTATCGTGCATGGGCGCTATCGCGTATGAAAAGGAATACTGAAGCTTTAAACACTTGGGCAAATTTGATTTTGAGCGGTAATTCTTATTCGTTGAGTTCTGTTACAAGAATTGCAAATTTAGCTAAAGACAAAGGTATGTATAATCCGTGTGTCGCCGCTCTTGAAAGAATTGCAAAGGAACGTAAAGGGGAAGTACAGGCGCGTGCGTTGCAGTCGTTAGTAAATTTATACGGCAAAAATCAAGCCCAGCGTAAATCAGAATTAGAAGCCCGAATTTTAAAATCATATCCCAATACAAATTACGCATTTAATGTTTTATGGTCGCGTGCCTGGAATAATATTAACTCAGGAAATTTCAGCGAGGCCGCAAAATTATTAAAGCTTGCTAATTCTCCTGGCGTTACATCTTACAGACGCGCAAGAATTTTGCATTGGTTAGCTTATTCTCAAGAACGTGCTGGACAAGTTAAAGAAGCCGAAAAGACGCGCAACACTTTAAAGCAAAAATATCCGCTCTCAATTTACGGATTATTAACAGGCCAGGAATTAAGAATTATTGACGGCACTAACCCGAATTTAACGTTAAGACCGTCAGAAATTGAGCAATGGGGTTTTATGTATCATGCTTATTTAAAATTATCGCGTCCAAAAGCAAGCACACGTGAATTATATCGGGCTTTGATTTTATCGCGTTGGCTTGGCCTTGATGAGTCTTACAACGAGGCGCGCCGCTTGGAAACTTTATTAACAACCGGAACGACTTTATACAGATTTGATTTAGAGGCTTTATATCCGCGACCGTTTAAAAATTATGTTGACAACGCCGCTAAAACTTATAACGTTGAAAATAATTTCGTATGGGCAATCATGAGACAGGAGAGCGCGTTTCAACCAGTAGCCAGAAGTTGGGTCGGTGCAGCTGGTTTAATGCAGTTGATGCCGGCAACAGCAAAAGAAGAAGCTAAACGTGCAGGGCTTGCTAATTATGATTTATATAACATCAACGACAATATCAGGTTAGGAACGTCGCATTTAAATTGGCTAAGTAAAAATTTTTCGCGTCCTGAATGGGTCATGGCAGCTTATAACGCAGGTTCAGGCAACGCCCGCAAATGGTTAAAGGACGGCGGCGAACGAATGGATTTAGCGCGTTGGATTGAGAATATAAAATTTGATGAGACTTGCAATTACGTTCAAAGGGTTTCAGCAAATTTAGAAATATATCGAATGCTTTATAAAAATAATGCCCGCTAAAAAATTCGATTATGATTATAAATTCTCCGGCCATGCTCTGAAAAAATATTTAATTAAAACCGGAAAGGCTCAAGGCTGGTTAAACGATGACGCTAATAAAAAATTACTCGTTGCAGTTTCAGGCGGCGGAGATTCTGTTGCGTTGTTATGGCTGTTTAAAAATTTTTATGACGGCGAAGTTTTAGCAGTTCATATAAATCACAAATTGCGCGGCCAAAATTCTGATGACGATGCAAAATTTGTTCGTGAGCTTGCTGAAAAATGGGACGTAAAATTTTTTGAACGTGTCGTAAATGTCCAGGCCGAAAAATTTAACGGTGAAAGCATTGAAACAGCCGCGCGGCGTTTGCGTTATAACGAGTTAATAAATATTGCAAAGAGCGAAAACGTTTACGGGGTTTTATTGGGTCATAATCAGGACGATTTAGCCGAGACGGTATTATTTAATTTAGTCAGGGGTGCTGGCGTTCGTGGCGGCGTCGGCATTCCTGAAACGAATATAATTAGCGGTGTAAAAATTTTCAGGCCGTTGATAAATTTAAGCCGTGAATTTTTGCGTGAACTTTTAAGAACTCGTGATATAACATGGCGCGAAGATAATTCAAATTTAGACACGAACTATACTCGAAATTTTATCAGGCTCGAAATATTACCGGCTATTCAGAATAAAATTAACTCTTGCGCGATTGAACATATTGCCAATTTTGCACATGACCTTTCGGATTTTCGCAATTTTGAAGAAGATAGAGGCCATGAAATTTTAACTTTGACTTTAGTTGAAAATGATAACAGCTCAATTAAAATTAACGTCAAAAAATTAAAAACATATTCCCTGCACGAAATTAAAATTTTTATCCGCACGCTTGGCCGTGATTTAAATTTAAAAACTTTATCGCGCGGTCGTTGTGATGAATTAGCGAATTTGATTTTGACGAACGGGAGATTTATTTTTGAATGGGGCGGAGCTGTTGTTAATGTTGCTGGAGGTTTTTTAATATGCAGGAAATTTTAAACGAACTCGAAAATATAAAACAAGGTCTTGAACAGCAGGCGTTATTAAAAGATTTAGAGGTTAGACGCGCTGAATGGGAAAGGCAAAATTCATTATTCACACCCCTGAAACGCAAACTTGAACGCGGTCGTAAAGCTCTTGAAGCCGGTGAAGATTACACGTTAATAAAGGAGTTACGCGCGTCAAAAAATAATAATATTCTTAAACAAGGCTCGTTACGCGAAGATATGACTAACACACGCAACGAATTACAAAGTGCTGAAGAAGCTTTATCGTTAATTGAGGTCGAATACCGCGATAAATTGATTGAGCAGACGAAATTAAAAACGCTTACTCAAAAAGTCAAAGCCCTCGACGAACAAATCAAAGACCATCAAGCGGCAATCGTAAATGTACGCGGTGAGCTTTCAAGTTCAGAAAATATTTTACGAAATTCCGAAGCCGATATTGAACGCGGACGCGGTGAAATTGAAAGAATAGAATTAAATTTACGCGAAGCTAAAAAATTTTTACAGCTTAGAGCGATTGACGAACGTTTAAGCAAAGGTTTAGCGGCTGTCCAAAAATGTTATGCGCTTTACGAAGAGGCTTTATTGAAGGGAGCAGGCATTAAAGAGAATTACAACGCCGCAATTAAAAATAAGCAAACAGCTCAAAACGCATTAAACGACCGTATGAATTTAATGGCAGATATGTCGCATAAATTTGCAATCGCTGAAAAAAATTATGTTCGTGCTCGTGCTGCGTATGAAAATTCGTTAAAAGGCCGGAGCTTAAATGAATGGCACGAAATTTGCGATTTAAATTTAAAAAAGCTTGCTGATTTAGAGATTTTGTATAAAAAATTTCAAGAGGAAGACGCTTTGCGCGAACGGTTAAAACATTTTCAGGAAGTGCGCTCAAAAATTCAACAGGAAACCCGTAAATTAAATTTGCGTGATGTTGAACAGGCCGGTCGCGTTAGTGAATTGCAAACCGAAGTTGAAAAGCTTGAACGCCGAGTGAATTTATTACGCAGAATTGAAGATTGGGACGCTGTCCGAGAATTATTACAGGAGGGTGTAGCGTGTCCGTTGTGCGGTTCAATTTCACACCCGTATGTTTCCGGAGCTGTTATTCCTGATACGGAAGAGTTGCATAAAAATTTATTTGACGCTCAAAAATCGTTAGCTAATTTACGAGCTGAATTAGAAAGCAGACAAAGCCAAGCCGGAAAATTAACGGACGAGATTTCAAATATTGGGCGTGATGAATTTGAAGTTAATTCACAAATTAGCGCGTTAAATTCAGAAATTACGATAATGGTTTCAAATTTAGGATTACAAATGGGAGCTGGAATATCACCGTTTGATGAACTTGATAAAACGCGCCAAAGAATACGTGATAATTTACAGCTTGCCCGTAACGCTGCAGACACTGCTGAAAACGCGCAACATGTTTTAAAAGACGCTGAGGCCGAATTAGAAAAGATAAAGCAGAGCCGCGACGAGTTGACTAAATATCATCAAGAGGCGTTATTTAATTTACAAAACAGCAAATCCGAAGAGACAAGAATTGAAAACGAGATACGCACTCAGGACGAAATTATTAACAGCTTAAAACGTGAGTTAATTGCGCAAATAATACCGTTTGGCTATAAAAATTTACCTGATAAAAATTCAGACGTTATCGTTAAAGATTTAGAAGAGCGTTTAAAATTATGGCAAGACGGAGTTTTAAAGCGCGATAATCTCGAACGTAATATGACCCTTGCGAATAATAATATGGCCGACTTCAAAAAAGATTATGACAACGCAAAAAACAAGTGCAGTGAATTAAGTAACCGTTTAAAGACATTAGAGGCCGAACGCGACGCTATGCAACAACAACGAATTATATTATTTGCCTCGAAAGACCCCGACACGGAAAATAACAAGATGTCGCGCGATGTTGAAGATTTAAAAGCACGTTCCGACGAGAGGCGCGAATTAAAAATTGCAATCAATAAAAAACTTGATGACATTATGAGCAATTTACACGCACTTGAAACGGAATTATCTACGGGGCGTGATGAATTACAGAAAAACGAGATTAACTTCGGCAAAAAATTATTAACGCTTGGTTTTAAGAACGAGGACGATTATTTATCAGCGTGCTTAAACGATGACGAGCGCAAAAATTTACAGGAGCGTTTGAAAGAATTAACGAACCAGGATTTAGAATTAAATGCCGAACAAGAAAACGCTCGCGCGAAATTATTAGATTTGCACGGAGGTTTTAACGCTAAAGAATTTGCCCAGAAGATAGCCGAAATCTCAAAACTTGCGCCGGAAGAATTAAAAGACGACCCCGAATTACTAGCCGCTTATGAAAATTTAAAGCCCGAAATTAAAGACTTAGCGGCAAAATGCGGATTACCCGAGCCGTTTTTAGAAACAGCCGCGCCCGAAATTGAAGAGGAGAATAATAATTAGGCCATGAATTATCCGTTAGTTGAAATTTTGCTTGCATCTTACAATGGCGAAAAATATATTTCTGAACAGATTAACTCGATTTTGAAACAGGACTATGAAAATTTTAAAATTTTAATTCGCGATGACGGTTCAACTGATAAAACGCCTGAAATAATTTCAGAATTTGAGCGCGATTATCCCGACAAAATTAAAATCATTCGCGACAACAAAACTTGTAAAAGTCCAGGCGCTAATTTTTTTGAGCTTATCAGAAACGCTAACGCAGAATATATTATGTTTTCCGACCAAGATGATTATTGGTTGCCTCAAAAGATAAGCGTTACGTTAAAAAATATGCTGCGCCTTGAAAACGGAAGCCCGAATAAAAATAACACACCGGTTTTAGTTTATGCAGACAGTGAGATTGTTGACGCTGATTTAAAAAATCCGCAGGGAGTATTTATCAACGAGCATTATCAAAAATTCAGCGAGCTTTTATCACATTATTGTGTAACAGGCTGTTTAATGATGATTAACAAAGCGTTATATAAAAATCTTGGCGAATATAAATCCGAAATGGGCTTACATGACCGTTGGATAGCTTTATACGCGTGTGCAATGGGAATAATTTATCACGTGCCTGAAGTTGTTATGTTATACCGTCAACATTCTGAAAATGTAATCGGCTCAGAAATTGACAAAGTTACATCATTACAGCGCATTAAAAATTTTATAACAGCACCGACGAAAAAAATTGCTAGCTTTAAATACGAAATGCTAAAAGGTTTAAACATGGCAAAATTATTTAAAAGCCTGTACGAAAAAAATTTAAGACCGGAAATTTTGAACGAGCTTAATAACTTTATAAATTTATATTCAAAAACAGGAATGAACAAATTTTCGCGCGTCAATAATTTAATCAAATCCGGTTATATTCACAAAGATTTTATAACAGCGTTAAAGCAAATTATTTTTATCTAGAGCATAAAAACTTGACAGAATTTTATAACCCTTGTAAAATTTACCGCCGTTGAAGCCGGTGTAGCTCAGTTGGTAGAGCAGCTGACTTGTAATCAGCAGGTCGTCCGTTCAAATCGGATCGCCGGCTCCGGTTTCAAGAATAATTAATAATTCAGCTGGTGGAATGGCCGAGTGGTCAATGGCAACAGACTGTAAATCTGTCGGCGAGAGCCTACCATGGTTCAAATCCATGTTCCACCACCATTTTTTTAATGCCGACTTAGCTCAGCAGGCAGAGCGTATCCATGGTAAGGATAAGGTCTTCGGTTCAAACCCGAAAGTCGGCTCCACTTCTAAAAATTTCAAGTATACCCAAAAATAAATCAAATACTTTCAACACGTTCGTTCAATATTAAAATTTAAAATACAAAAAAATTCGCCATCTTAAAATAGAATTAGCGAATTTATCTTTTAATTCTGTTGGTGTACTTCCTGACGACTTTAATCGCGGAATTGTGGCATTAACGAACCTGCACTCGAAAGTGTCTGACTAGTTCTCCTCCAATGGTCGACACCCCAACCATATTTTGCATTATAGCATTATTCAAAATGTGAGACAGCGTCTTTTAATTCTTCAGCGTAACTTTTAACGTTATCGGTATCCTTTGAAACTTGCGCAACGTTATCAGCTATGTTTTTGACAGAAGCGGCTACCTCTTCATTTGTTGCTGATGTCTCTTCCGAAACAGACGACAAATTATTGACAGCGTCCAAAATCGTGTTTTTAATGTCTTCAAGTTTTGTCGTGATGTCTGAAACTGAAGCTATCTCGTCAACGGAAGTCTTAATATTTTTATCAAGTTCCGTAAATCTCTCCTGCGTCGTAACTAATAAATTTTTCTCGTTTTCAATGAGTTTTTTGATGCCTTCAGCCTGTTCGACACATTCACCGGATAACGAACCCATTTCAGCGACGATATCTTTAATCTGATTAGCCGAGCCGTCCGATTGTTCAGCAAGTTTTTTAATTTCAGTTGCAACAACTCCAAAACCGCGCCCAGCTTCTCCTGCTTTTGCTGCTTCGATACTGGCATTAAGTGATAATAAATTCGTCTGTGATGCGATATCGCTAATAAGTTTGACCATGTCTTCAATCTTATTTATTGCCTCGTTTGTAGCGTTAATGCGGTTTGTGATGACGTTAATCGCTTCAGCTGATTTTGATGATGAGCCTGCAAAATCTTCGATACATTGCCAGGCCGCTTTATTCGCGTCGTTCATGCCTTTAGCGTTATTGCTCAAATTATTTACGTTTTTAACAGCGTCTTCGATTACATCTCCCATGTCGCCGACGTTCTCGTTGATGTTATGAACGCTTTCAGCCATTGAAACAGAAGTGTGAGCAAGTGCGTTAATCGCTTCGGCTATGCTCTTCGTCTCTTTTGATGCTTCACCGGCCATACTGTCAGTCGTTTCGATTGTCGAAGTTAAATCAAGTGTTAATTCATGAATTTTGCCGATAGATTTATTTAAAACGATACTTAATTGTTCCGTTGAGTTTAATAAATCCGCCGTCTCTCTAACTTTACTTTCGGTGAACAGTTCGACTTCTAAATTACCGTCGGCGAGCTTGCTTATCTCTTTTGAGACTTCAATAATCGGGGCTGAAATTTTATTTGACACTATAACCGTAAAAATTCCCAAGAAAATTATTAAACCTGCACTGATTAAAAATATCGTAATATAAATTTGGCGTTCAGTTTCATAAATTCTTGTTGCCGGTTTTCCTGAAAACGCCATACCGATAACTTTATTATTAAATTTTAAAGGCATGTAATACACGTAATAATCTATTCCGTTAATAATTACATCGTTATCGAAATAATCTTTGCCCTCGCTGACTGCGTTCCAAATTTCCGGTGCGGCTGTTGTCCCTTCAATTCGTTTACCGTTATTATCAGCAATGGTCGTCATAAAACGCGTATTCCTTCTGAATAATGTCAAATCAACGCCCGTCGTCTTCATAGCGTCAATGTATGATGTATCGTAAGCTACAAAGCCGTTCTCGACATTGATACCGTTTTTTAGATTGCGCTCGTAAAATTCTTTCAAGGCACGAGATGCGACACGTAATTCGTCTTGAGTGCCGGCTTCAAAATTTTGGGCTACGATACCCGAAATCAAAAATGCTATCAAACATACGGCAAGTATTAACGGAATTAAAGCAACAAATATTAAAACCGTTTTGAGGCTAAATGTTCCCTGTGTGCTTATTCTGTTTTTCATTTTCATGATTATTAAAATTTTGCTCCCTTTAAATTATTATTTTTATTACACGCCATTTTTGCAAAAACTAAAAAATAAAAGGCCACGATAATTTTAACGCATTATTGATTTTTAACACTCTTTTTAAAAATTTTAACTTGTCTTAACTTGATTAAAAAACGCTTGCACTCTATGTTAATATAACTTTATCCAAAATTTTTGAGAGGGGATTTTTAAAAATGTTAGGAGAAGGAATTAAAAAACTTGGCTTCGGTTTAATGCGTTTACCCAAAATCGGCGACACTGATAAAATTGACATTGAGCAAGTAAAAACAATGGTCGATGATTTTTTAGCGGCAGGCTTTACGTATTTCGATACGGCTTGGGCTTATCCTGGAAGTGAAGACGCAATCAGACAAGCACTTGTCGAACGTTACCCCAGAGAAAAATTCCAACTTGCTACGAAAAATGCTGCTTGGATAAATTGTAAAACCAAAGAAGACGCAATCGCTCAGTATGAAACATCATTAAAGCAGACTGGTGCAGGATATTTTGATTTTTATTTACTTCATAATTTAGGCGACAGCAGGACAATTCCGTTTGATGAGTTTGATTTATGGAATTATTTTTTAAACGAGAAAGCCAAAGGCAAAATTAAACATTTAGGTTTTTCATTCCATTCAACGCCGGAACAGCTTGAGGAAATTTTAAACAAGCACCCCGAAGCCGAATTTGTTCAGTTACAAATCAACTATGCCGACTGGGAAAACCACGCAATTAAATCACGTGAATGTTATGAAGTCGCCCGTAAACACAACAAGCCCGTTATTATCATGGAACCCGTAAAAGGCGGTTTGCTTGCAAATCCTCCGGAGACCGTTAAAAAAGTTTTAAACGACGCAAACCCGAATGTTTCGTGTTCATCATGGGCTATAAAATTTGCGGCTGACCTTGAGGGAGTTTTAGTCGTTCTTTCAGGAATGTCGAACGTTGAACAAATGCGCGATAATTTATCGTACATGAAGACGTTTACGCATTTAACGGACGATGAGAAAAAAGTAATCGCTAAAGCGCGTGAAGAATTAAATAAATTGCCGATTATCCCTTGTACGTCTTGTAATTATTGTGCGAAAGTCTGTCCGATGCATATTGGAATTTCGCCGTCGTTTAACGCAATGAACATGTACACGCTTTATAAAGACTTGGCCACCGCGAAAAATCATTATCAATGGTTTGTAATCGGTCAAGGTTTAAAACCTGCGAACGAATGTGTTAAATGCGGAGCTTGTGAAGCAGCTTGTCCGCAACATATTGAAATTCGTAATGAGCTTGAAAAAGTTGCCGAGACGTTATTAGCGTAACTAATTTTTGCGAATTATCTTTTGACGTACTCCCCACGACTAAAGTCGGGGGATTCTGGTATCAACGAACCTTGCACCCTTGCGAGTGTCTTACAGATTCTCCTCCGAATGGTCGA
>CAJODZ010000014.1 GCA_905233645.1 uncultured Synergistales bacterium
GGCTATGTAATTGATTATATTCCGATGCCGTTTTCGTTAATTGATTTGCATTTTAATTTAGCTGACGTTGAAATTGCTCTTGGTGCGCTTGGAGTGTTAATATACATACCCGAAATAATTAGGGAGGCGTTTTTAGTGGCACAAGATAAAATTAAAGTGCATTACGCGTTAGTTGAGGGTTTTACTGGAATAGCTGTTTACACGAACGAGATAGCAAGACGAATGACAAAATTTGATGACTTAGACGGTTGCAGTTGGACAAACAAGAATTTAAAAAATTTATTTGATTTTCCAGTAAAGTTATCGCGATTTAATACGAAGTTTGCTTATAATTTCGGAGTTGATTCTCTCTCTAAACGTGTTGCGAAATTATTAAGAAAGCTATTTATACCCAAATCTTTAAGCTACAACTTTTTCACCGGCGATTATGAAAGTGATGTTTTTATATTTTTCGGTAATAGAGCACCAGCGCAACCAATCAAGGGAAAAATAATTACAGTTATTCATGACATCATGGCCGCAATTTTGCCTAACGGTAACGGCGACGGGGAAGAGTGGGCAGATATTTTTTCACAGAATGTCAAAGACGCTGTGAAAATTTCAGACAAAATTATAACCGTCTCAGAATATTCCAAGCAGGACATAATAAAATTTACCGATGTCGCTCCTGACAAAATCGAAATTGTTTACAGTGCAGCAGAAACAGAAAGATTTAATCCGAAAAATATATCAAACTCAGAACTTGAACGTGTGCGTAACAAATATAATTTGCCTGAAAAATATATTTTGTACGTTGGAGATTGCAGGCCGCGTAAAAATGTTGAAAGCCTCGTGAAAGCATATTCGCTATTACATGAGAACTTACGCGAAAAATATAAACTCGTTATTACAAATCCGTCAGACAGCGTTAAAAGTGTCATTCATGAGAAAAATTTGGATAACAGCGCGTATTTTGTAAATAAATTTCCAGAAGAGGACAAGCCCGCGTTATTTCAAATGGCTGATTTATTTGCGTGGCTTTCATTTTACGAGGGATTTGGGACACCTGTTCTTGAGGCAATGGCTTCCGGCGTACCTGTTGTAAGTTCAAACAGAACGTCAATGCCCGAAGTTTGTGGCAACGCAGCAGTTATGATAAATCCCGATAATGTTCAAGAAATTGCAGACGCTATTGAAAAAGTTTTAACCGATGAAAATTTACGCGCTGATTTAATTGCAAAGGGCTACGAAAATATTAAGCGTTTTTCATGGGAAAAATCAGCTCAAAAATTGCACGATGTTATTTTAGAGGTTGCGGGATAATAAATTTTAAAATTTTCTCGTGCTATCATGAACACAGATTTAAAGCACAAAGGAGAAGTAATCATGACATTTGAAATCGAGCCTAATAGAATTTTTAATAAAGATGCAGACGGTAAAGTCATTGCTGAAATAACATTCCCCGAAGTTTCGTCCGGCGTTTTTGTAATCGACCACACTTTTGTTGACGATAGCTTAAGAGGTCAGGGCGTAGCGTCAAAATTAGTTCAAGCGGCTGTCGATGAGATTAAAAATAAGGGCGGCCAGGTAAAAGCTACTTGTTCATACGCTAAACAATGGCTTGAAAAACACGGGCTGTAATAATAATTTGCGCTATGACTTAAAATTAGTTCGTGTAGATTTTTTGAGGGGAGTTTTTAATTTTGATTTACCGTGAACTTGGAAAAACGGGACTTAAAATTAGTGAGATAGGTTTAGGCTGTGAAGGCATGACCGAAGATAATTACGGCATGGCCAAAAAATTTTTTGACTTAGCTGAAAGTTACGGAGCAAATTATTTTGATTTATACAGCCCAAATCCTTATTTACGCGAAGCAATAGGTAAAGCTTTAAAAAATCGGCGCGATAAATTTTTTGTTCAATCACATTTGTGTTCAGTCTGGAAAAATAATCAGTATTTGCGTTCGAGAGATTTAAACGATACTAAAACAGCCTTTGAAAATTCTTTAAAATTGCTTGACACTGATTATATCGATGTCGGCATGATTCATTATTGCGACGCTTTGAGCGATTTAGACGAGATTATTAACAACGGAATTTTAAATTACGCTCAAGAATTAAAAACATCCGGCAAAATTCGTTTTATCGGGCTGAGTTCGCATAATCCTGAAGTAGCTTTGAAAGCTGTTGAGCAAAATTTAATCGAAGTCTTAATGTTCAGCGTAAATCCTTGTTATGACATGATGCCGGCTGATGAGGACGTAGAACAATTATTTAAACCAGAAAATTACGCGGCCGGTTTCGTAAATATGAACCCTGAACGCCAAAAATTATATGAGTTATGTCAAACTAAAGGCGTTGGGATTACTGTCATGAAATGTTTTGGCGGCGGAGATTTGTTAAACGCTAAATTATCTCCTGCAAAAGCTGCGCTCACTGTCAATCAATGCATAAGCTACGCTTTAAGCCGTCCCGCTGTTGCAAGTGTTATGGCCGGTGCGCATTCTGTTGAAGAATTAAAAAGTTGCTTTGAATTTGAAAAACCAAAAATCAAAAGATTACGCACCCGCGTTAGCGTCATTCCCCAAAATTAGCTGGAGCGGTCATTGTATGTATTGCACTCATTGTGAGCCGTGTCCTGTAAAAATTGATATCGCGTCCGTAACAAAGTTTTTAAATTTGGCTCAGGCTCAATCAAAAATTCCTGAAACAGTTTTCGAGCATTACAAATTACTTGAAAAGCATGGCAGCGATTGTATTAAATGCGGTGCGTGCGAAAAGCGTTGTCCGTTCGGAGTTAAGATACGTGAAAATATGAAAGCCGCTGAAAAAATGTTCGGGTTTTAAAAATTTTAAAACGCTTTGTTATAATAAATTTGATTTTGAAACAGTCTCTTAGAATTTACGAGAGGCTGTTATTTTTGCAACTACGTTTACCACTACAAAAAAGCTTTTGAAAATTTAACCGCCGCATAATTTTTAAGCATATCGATTTTTAAACAAAGTGTTAAATTTTTTTAGGCGTGTTTTAAAATATTTTTTAAGCGCGTTAGCTTTAAATTTAAAAAATACCCTCGCCGAGAATTTTTAATTTAATCTCATTAAGCGAGGGTTTTTGTTTTTTTAATTTCGATTGTATTCAAGCCAACTCTCTAAAATCAAAACAGCCGCAATTTTGTCAACATGTTTGCGGCGCGATTTACGTGATACATCGGCTGAAATTAAAACATTTTGCGCAATAACAGTCGTAAAGCGTTCGTCCCACGTTAAAAATTTTTTATCAGGATACGACTTTTCTAACGCGGCCATGACTTTTTTAACGTTATCACATGCTTCACCGTGCGTCCCGTCCGTTCGTACAGGCAGGCCGATTAAAATAATTTCAGGGTCATACTTTTTCACGCAGTCATCAAAATTTTTTAGCCAGGTCTCAATTTGCCAAACTCCTAAGCCTTGAGCAATGACCCTGTTAAAATCGCTTATCGCCGCACCAACACGTACACTCCCGATATCAAGCGCAAGTACTCTACTCATTGACGCTGTTTATAATTTTGCGGATATGTTTTAATGCCAAATCTAATTTATCACCGTCGCGGCCTCCGCCTTGAGCAGTGTTTTTACGTCCGCCGCCCTTGCCTCCTAAAATTACGCAAGCTTCTTTAACAAGTTTGCCCGCGTCAATTCCTTTAGCAACGGCTTTTTCGTTAGCCATAATTACGAGCTGACAGGCTTTTTCAGAATTTAACGACGCTAAAATTACAACACTTGCTTCAGCGTTTGCACGAGCTTTATCTCCGATTTCGCGTAAAGTGTCGGGTTTAACGTCCGGAAAAATTCCAGTTTGAACAGCGACACCGTTAATATCTTCGTGTTCTAAAAATTTCGAGGCGTTTTCGAGAACTTGTTTTAATTTTGTTGCTTGAATTTCTGATTTAATCGCTTTTAATTCATTAACCAACGAGCGAGCTTTATCCTGTAAATTTTCCTCGTCAGTCGATAATAAAGCAGTCATTGAATTTCTCAAGCTGAATAATTTTTGCAATAACTCTATTACAGTCAAACCGGTGCACGCTAAAATTCTCCGCGTCCCTGAACCAATACTCTCTTCACGCAAAATTTTAAATGCTCCGATATCGCCCGTCCGTTCAACATGCAAACCGCCGCACAATTCCATTGAAAAGCCCGGAACTTCAACAACACGCACAATCTCACCGTACTTCTCTTCAAATAAAGCCTTCGCGCCTAAATTATTTGCCTCTTCACGAGTATATTCTTTAATTTTTAATTCGGTGTTAGCTAAAATTTGCGCGTTAATCATCTTTTCGGCCTGTGCAATTTCATCATCTGTAACTGGCGAATGATGTGTAAAGTCAAATCTTAAAAACTCATCACTAACCAACGAGCCGGCTTGACGAACATGACGACCTAAAATTTCGCCTAACGCTTCATGTAATAAATGTGTTGCTGTGTGGTTGCGTCTGATTGCTTTTCTGCGTTCGTTATCGACTTCACATTCAGCTAAATCATTTAAATTTATTTCGCCGGAATTTTCTAACTTGGCCAAGTGAGTAATAATATTTCCATGCGGAATGGTATTTGTGATTTTTACAACTAAGCCGTTAATTTTCATAATTCCAGTGTCGCCGACTTCGCCTCCGCGTTCAGCGTAAAACGGTGTTTTGTCGAGAACGATTTCAAATTCGCAATTACCTGAAATTTTTTCGACGCGGCCTTCTGAATTTAACAAAGCTAAAATTTTCCCGTAATCGTTAGATTTTTCGTAACCTGTAAATTGTGTTTTGCCGAACTCGTTTTCAATCTCATTATAAACATCACCGGCCAACGCGCTTTTTTTCTGTTTACTTGATGAACGGGCGCGTTCTCTTTGATTTTCCATGCACGTTTTAAAACCGGCCTCATCGATTTTTAAATTTTGCTCTTCGGCCATTTCGCGTGTTAATTCAGGTGGAAAACCGAACGTGTCATAAAGTGTAAAAATTATTTCGCCTGGAATTAAATCAGAATTTGCGGCTTTGATTTTTGCACATTCGCTTTCAAATAATTCTGTGCCTTGCCGTAAAGTGTTGTTAAATTTTTCCTCTTCGACATTGATAATATTTTCGATAACCGGCCTTTGCGTGATTAACTCTTTGTACGTTCCGCCCATAATTTTTATTAAGACCGGCAAATATTCGCACAAGAAATTTTTTTCAAAGCCTAATAATTTCCCAAAACGTACAGCGCGTCTTAATAGTCTTCTTAAAACATAGCCAGGCCCGTCGTTTGAAGGTAATACGCCGTCGGCTAACATGAATGCTACTGCTCTAACATGGTCAGCTATAACGCGTGCGGCCATATCGTTTTTAGCATCAGCACCGTATGTAATTCCGGCTTTATCGCAAGTTAATTTAATCAGCGGCGTAAATAAATCAGTTTCGTAATCCGTGTCAACGTTTTGAATTACGCTTGTTAAACGTTCTAAGCCCATGCCTGTATCAATATTTTTATGGGGCAATAATGGCAAGCTTCCGTCTTTTTGGCGGTCGAACTGTGTAAATACTAAGTTCCAAATTTCCATATACCTGTCACAATCGCAGCCAACTCCGCACGTTGATTTACCGCAGGAATATTTTTCGCCTCTGTCATAATAAATTTCTGAACAAGGGCCGCAAGGTCCAGTCTCTCCCATAAACCAATAATTTTCGTCCTGGCCAAATCTAAAAATTTTGTCATCGGGTAAACCAACATCATTATGCCAAACGTTATAAGCTTCTTCATCGTCTTTATAAATCGTTGCGTATAATCTGGAAGGGTCAAGCTCAATTACTTGCGTTAAAAATTCCCATGCCCACGTTATAGCCTCGTGCTTAAAATAACTTCCCCATGAAAAATTGCCTAACATTTCAAAAAATGTATGGTGTCTTGCTGTTCTTCCGACGTTTTCAATATCATTCGTGCGGACGCATTTTTGACTGGTTACGACGCGCGGATATTCAGGTTCTTTAATTCCCAAGTAATAAGGCTTTAACGGGACCATTCCTGCAATCGTAAATAATAATGACGGGTCATCAGGCACTAATGAAAAACTTTCTAAATGTTTTGCGCCTTTGCTTTCCCAAAATTTTATAAATAAATCTCTAATTTCGTTCGATGTTAAATATTTCATGTTGTTTAATTATTCTCCTGATTTATTTTTGCTGGCAAGATTTTTTAAGAACGGCTGAATTAAATCAACTGGTAACGGGAAAAATGTCGTTGTATTTCTTTCGCCTGAAATTTCTCTGATAGTCTGCAAATATCTTAACTGCAAAGTTACCGGTGAAACTTCCATCGCTTTTGCTGCTTCTGATAATTTTGCCGCCGCTTGTAATTCTCCTTCAGCTGAAATAATTTTTGCACGGCGTTCGCGTTCTGCTTCAGCTTGTTTAGCCATAGCGCGCTTCATTTCGTCGGGTAATTCAAGCTCTTTGACTTCAACGGCACTAACTTTAATGCCCCAAGGGTCTGTACGCTCGTCGATAATTTTTTGCAGTTCCTGATTTATTTTTTCGCGCGAAGATAAAACTTCATCAAGTTCAACTGAACCAACAACAGAGCGCAAAGTTGTTTGAGCTAACTGGCTGGTAGCTACAACATAATTTTCAACTTCAACAACTGACTTCGCCGGCTCTAAAACTCTGAAATAGACAACGGCATTAACTTTTATAGCGACGTTATCTTTTGTAATGACTTCTTGAACGGGAACGTCCAGCGTTAAAATTCTTAAATCAACCGTTACGGCTCTGTCGATAAAAGGTACTATGAAAACAATTCCAGGCCCGCGAGTTCCGACTAAACGTCCTAAACGGAATAACACTATACGGCGGTATTCGGGAACAATTTTTACAGCTTTAGAAAATAAAAGATAAATCACAAATAACGCTATAAAAATACTTCCTAAGCTTGAGATAAAAACATCAGGATTTAATAAATCAGACATCTTTTTAAATCACTCCTCAATTATCACTATTGCGCCAGCTAAATCATTTTCGTGGGAAATAGAGACGCTAATTTTTTTATTAACAAATTCTTTCGCAAGTTCGTCATCGTTTAATTTTATAAAAGGTTTTTTCGTCGCGTTATCGTGTGCAAGTGTAAAATTTTCACCCAACAATTTAGCCAACGACACTCCCGACGCTTTCATAAATGCTTCACGTGCCGCAAAACACGCCGCATAACTTTCAAAACGTCCCGATTTTTTAGAATTGCAGTAATTTATTTCGTCAATGCTAAAAACGCGCGTTAAAAAATTTTCATGCTCTATTGCTTTTGAAATTCTTTTTACGCTGCATAAATCAAAACCAACGCCTAAAATCATTTTTATAAAATCAAATTATTTTTTGCCCGTGAAAAAGTTTTTAATATTTTCAAAAACACCGCCGGCATTATTATCATTTTCGTTGACGGGCGTCTTCATTTCTTCGGCAAGATTTTTAATTAAATCGCGCTGCTTATCTGTTAAAGTTTTTGGAACTTCTATAAAAACATGAGCAAATAAATCGCCTTTGACTTTTTCATTTCCAAGTTTGGGCATTCCTTGACCGCGTAATTTTAAAATTTCGCCTTGTGATGTTCCTGCTGGCACAGTAATTTTCTCAGTGTCGCCCAATAAATTTTTAATCTCGACTTCAGCACCTAAAACAGCCTGCGGATATGTCAAAATTAAACGTGTATGTAAATTATCGCCGTCGCGTTCAAAATTACCCGTTTCGTCCGGCAAAACGTTCACAACTAAATATAAATTACCATTTTCGCCGCCGTTAATTCCTTCATCACCTTGACCGGCTATTCTTAAACGTGTTCCTCTTAAAATTCCGGCTGGGATTTTTATATTTTTAATTTCGCGTTTAACTCTAATACGTCCTGTGCCGTCGCAGTTTAAACATTTGTCTTTTATAAATTTTCCAGAACCATGACACTCAGGACATGTCGTAACCGTTATAAATTGTCCAAAGGCTGAACGTTGAGCTTGTCTGACTTGGCCAGTACCGTTACATGTTTTGCAAGTTTCAGGTGTTGCGCCGTCTTTAGCTCCTGTGCCGTTACAATCTTTACATTTTTCTTCGCGCATGATTTCAAAATCACGAGTAACTCCAGTAGCGGCCTCAAGTAAACTAATATTGACGACCATTTCTAAATCAGCACCGTCAACTCTCGAACTATGAGAATGCGAATGTGATTGGCCGGAAAAATTAACGTTAAAGCCCCCGAAACCTCCGAAAATATCGCCGAAAATGTCATTTAAATTTATATCGCCAAAATTAAAACCGCCTGCCCCATTATTTCCGACAGTTCCAAAATTATCATATTGGGCGCGTTTTTGGGCATCACTCAAAACAGAATAAGCGGCGTTAATCTTTTTAAATTTTTCTTCAGCTTCTTTATTTCCCGGATTTGCGTCTGGATGGTATTTGTGAGCTAATTTACGATATGACTTTTTAATCTCGTCTTGTGTTGCGTCGCGTTTGACCTCTAATAATTCGTACAAGTCCTCCAAAACTTTAAAACACCTCTTTAAAAAATTTATTTTGAGAATTATAAAGCCCCCCATTAGAAAATAACCAGGAGGGCAAATTTTAAAAACTTTTCGCTTACGAAATAATTTTGCTTAAAACTACCTGCGGCGCGGCTCAAGTCTTTGCTTTAAGTCCTGAGCTGGTTTGTAATTCG
This sequence comes from uncultured Synergistales bacterium, assembly GCA_905233645.1. Classification (GTDB taxonomy): domain Bacteria; phylum Synergistota; class Synergistia; order Synergistales; family Aminobacteriaceae; genus JAFUXM01. The sequence continues at coordinate 8,689 of CAJODZ010000014.1, forward strand.
GGTTAATCTCAAGAGCTTTATTGACCCATTTGATAGCATCTTCACGATGATTATTTAAACGGCTTGCTGATAAAGCGGCCCAATAAGCAGCTAAATAATTTACGTTCGGTTTGGCTTCAGCAGCTTTAACGTAATCTTCAAATGCACGGGTAATTTGCTTAGCGCTATATTTTTGATAAGCATTACGTTGCATGTTAATCAATTCGCGTCTCTCTTGAGCAGGAATTTTATACGTAACAATTACGGCGGCTTCAGTTGAATTATTCGGGTCGAACGCTGGGAATGACTTTATTAAACTTTCCATTGTCTGGAGTTCAGCATCTTTTTGAGCAACGTCAATTTCACGATTTAAAATGGAAGTCTCGCGTCTTGTGAGTTCCTCTGTCTTAGTTGATAACTCTTTATTCTTAGTCTCAAGCTCATTCTTTAAAGCGTTTAAATCAGCTTCGCGGCCTGTTAATTCATTTTCATGAGCGGTTAAAGCTTCAGTACCGGCGTTTAATTTAGTTTCCTGTTCACTGACGAGAGCTTCACGAGCTAAAATCTTCTCTTCACGAGTTTTTAAATCGGCCTCTGTGTCGCTGAACTGTTTTGCTAAAAATTCAAATTTATTACTCTTCTCTTCACGTTCTGTTAAATCAGCCTCGCGTTTTGTAATTCCGGCTTCGCGTTCACTTAATTTATCAGCGGTATTTTTTAATTCAGTTTTATCGAGCAAAGCTGCTTCACGTGCTGCCAAATCATTTTCACGACGAGCTAAATCAGCCTCACGTGCGCTCAAAGCGATTGACGCTTCCGTAAATTTTTGACTGCTTTCAGCAAAAGCTAACTCACGGCGAGCTAATTCGACCTCACGGGCTGTTAAATCATTTTCGCGCTTTACAATCTGAGTTTCGCGGCCTAATAACATTGCTGATTTTGCTTCATTATCACGAAGACGGGAGGCTAAGGCGTTAAAGCGTGAGTTAAATTCTTTTTCACGAGCTGATAAATTTGCCTCACGATTTTTTAAATCAAGTTCGAGCGCGTTTAATTCAGCTTCACGTTCTGCGAGCGGATTAACATCTGAAGCATTTGCAATTTCTGCGGTCTGTGTTTGAGATTGGGGCTCTGCGTTTTCTTCAGCATGTACAGCAAAAACAAAAAACATGCCAAATACAAACGTCAGCATTAAAATTTTTCTGAGCATTGAAAAAATCCTCCTGTTTAAAATTCAAATTCCTAAATATTAACGGGAAATTTTGCGAAATTATAGCACGCGGCTATTCTTGTTGTTATGTTAGAATTTGAGCGTCCGTTTTAAATATTTTTAAAAAATTTTAATTGAGGGGGAAATTTCATCATGTTCAAACCTTCAGGTATAGTAATTCCAGTCGTAACACCTGTTGACGATAACGGCAATTTTAAAGAGGCCGAATACACGCGTTTATTAAATTATTTTATCGACAACGGCATTAAAGGTGTTTTCCCGTTTGGAACATCAGGAGAGTTTTATGCGTTCGATAACGGTTTTTACAGGCACGTTTTAGAATTTACGGTCGCTCAAGTTAGAGGGAAGATGGACATTTACGCCGGTGCAAATAATATCACTCCTCAAGGGGCAATCGCTTTAGCTAAAATCGCAGAAGAATGTAAAGTTGATGCACTGAGTGTTTTAACCCCGATGTTTGTCAGCCAGACGCAAAATGAATTAGAAATTTATTATCGCAAAATTGCAGACGCTACGTCATTGCCAATCGTAATTTATAACAACAAGCCTAAAACTAACGTTGGTGTTGACCCTGCGACAATCCAAAAATTAGCCAAGGTCGAAAATATTATCGCGATTAAAGACAGTACCGGCGACATGACCAATGCTGAAGAATATATAAGACTTACGCGCGACAATCCGAATTTTGATGTTTTAATGGGACGCGACACGTTAATTTATGCTGGCTTATGGTACGGAGCGGCAGGAGCTATTACGAGTTGTGGAAACATTGCGCCTCGTATTGCTGTTGATATTTATGAGAATTTTAAAAAAGGCAATTATGACGCGGCACTTGAAGCACAGTTTAAATTAAGCGCGTTACGTGTAGCAAGCAATATGGGAACTTTCCCGGTAGTCATTAAAGAAGGTTTGAATATGATTGGTTACAACGTTGGAAAATGTTTAGAGCCAATTCAACCGTTAAACGAAGACCAGCGCGCAAAATTAAAAGCAGTCTTACAGGAGATCGGGCTGTTATAAAACTTAAATAATATATAAAAATTTTGGCCTCCTGTTTTAATAGCAGGGGGCATTTTTTAAGAGGCATAAAATAATGAATGATAATTTTGATAATGGCCATGAAATTTTAAAACGTCTAGAAAATTCTGTGAGCGAAATTAAAAATGAACTTGCTGAAATTAAAATTTTAATCAAAAACGATAATAACAGCGGTAAAATTGAAAACGATTATTTTAAAACGTGGTTGTTTAGGGCGATAGCTATAACTTTAAGTGCTGGCACTTGTATATTATTTTTATTGGGCGTTGCAAAAATTATATTGCATTAAAAAAACCTGCACTCAAAAGCACAGGGCATAAATTTTTAAATTCTTGACAGCAAACGCACTAACAAACCTTGTTTAAAATCAATCGCGTGCACCGGACACATTTCATGACAACAATAACAGCGTATGCATTTTGTATAATCGAACGTCAATTTTTTATTGTTATGCTTTAATGCACCAGCCGCACAAACTTCCTGGCAACGTCCGCAGCCTATACATTTATCCGGAATATGAACGGGCTTTGATGTTAATAATCTCTCTAAAAACGGGATTTTAGGCAATAATCTCATCGGTCGCGTCTCAGGTAATTTCAGATTTTCAAATTTAAAATTCTCGTCAACATCGCCAGCTAAATCTTGAGGATTTAAATTCACTTGCTCTAAATTCTTTCTGACAGCCGCATTATATAAAGGGTAATCGTCAAATTTAGCTCCCATGAATTTGCAAAGCCAGAAATCCATTTTTAAAACATCTTGCGCCGCCGCTATTATTCCGTAATTATAGGGTTCTCCGCTTGTGGGGCCGTCTCCTTGCATTCCGATAATGCCGTCGATAATCGTTAGATTAGGCTTGATATTCATGTATAAATCGATTAAAAAGCCTGCAAAATTTTCACGATTTAAACCTACGTTGTAATGCCAGCCGGCTTTTGCACGTCCTGGAATACAGCCGAATAAATTTTTAACACCGAGCGTCAATAACATTTGGCCATGAGTTTTTAATTTAGGCAAGCTAATAATTTTGTCCGCTTCAATAACGTACTTGCTAACCTGAACATTTTTAAAGCCTGAATTTTCGTATTTAATCGGCAAAGCTACTGGGTCAGTTAATTCGTGGCAAGGAATATTTAATTCTTCAGCAACTTTTATAAATCCGGCTTTTTTAGCTGCGTTATTAAAATTATCAATTCCGGGACTGTCTGCTAAAAACGGTTTTCCGCCAGCTTTTAAAACTATTTCGGCAACAGCTTTTACGATATTGGGGTCGGTCGTAACACGTTTTTCAATCGGGTGGCCGGACACTAAATTTATTTTTAATAATACTTTGTCGTTGGGCTTTATAAAATTTTCAACACCGCCGTAAAAATCAAAAATGCGTTTTATCGAGTTATAAATCTCTTCGTAATTGTCATAATTATTATGTTTTGCAAAAAATATTTTGTTTTCATTCATGTTTTTAAATTCCTGTATGATTAAATTTTTAAGTATGCACTTATAAAAAATACCCGGCGTTATTTTTCACCGAGTACCTCTAAGGGGCGTGCGCATAATACTCCAAGAAAGCGAATAATTTAGTTAGTTTATTTTAATTCGATTGAGGAAGTAAATTTTTAATAGCTTCCAATCTCGTTTTTTGTGCTGCTGTTTGTTCTTCGAGAGATTTTAATTTATCCTCTTCGATTTTGATTAACTCTTCAAGCTGTCCCGAATACTGCTTTGATAATTGTTTAAGTGCGCCAAATTCCTCACGAATATCAGCGACATCAGGAAGACCGCCTTTTTCGAGTTTGGCTATTCTTTGCTCAAGTACGGCCATGTCCGATTTAAAAGCGTCAAGCTTGGGAGCGAACTTATTTTGTAAAACTGTCCAGACGATATTTAAAAGGACAATTAAACAAATTGCACCGATAATAAATACTTTTTTCTTTTGGCTATCCATTAAAAAACACACCTTTCATCAATTAACAAACTTTTTCAGTCTGCAAGAGTTTACAAAAAAGCGGCCCTCTTTGCAACGTTAGAGCCGCTATATCAGCAATTTTACTATTTTTCAAGCTAAATGAATTACTTAACTTCGACTTCTGCACCAGCATCAGCGAGTTTTTTACGAATTTCCTCAGCCTCTTCTTTTGATACGCCTTCTTTAATGTTCTTCGGCGGATTGTCGACAAGCTCTTTAGCCTCTTTAAGACCAAGACTTGTAATTTCGCGGACGGCTTTGATTACGTTAATCTTATTTGCACCAGGTGCTTTGTAAACAACATCAAATTCCGTCTTCTCCTCAGCAGGAGCAGCAGCGGCGGCAGCACCGGGCATAGCCATCATAGCAACAGGAGCGGCTGAAGCTGAAACACCAAATTTCTCCTCAAGAGCCTTTACTAATTCTGAAAGCTCTAAAACTGACATTGATTCAATCGCTTGAATGAGTTCATCTTTTGACATTATAAAAATACCTCCGAATAAATATTAAATATTAAATTTAAAAATAAAAAATATAAAAATCAAATCGCCGTTCTTAAAATTTTTAAGCGGCTGTTTCCTTTTCCTTCTTGTCTCTGATTTCGGCAAGGCATGTAACCAAACCGCGAATTGTACCAGCCAAAACGTTGACAAATCCTGAAAGCGGTGCGGCAATAGCTCTGACAACCTGACCGCGCATAACTTCTTTTGACGGCAAGTCGGCTAATGCGTTGATTTGTGCAAGCGTTAAAGCCTGTCCTTCGAGTTGACCGCCTTTGAGAATAAATCCTTTTTGCGTCTTGTCATTGGCATATTCTTTTAAAACTTTCGCAACAGCTACGGGATCGTCATAGCATAACGCAAAAATGTTAGGCCCTTTCATAAGTTCTTCAGATAAAGGATTAAAGCCCGCTTCCTTCATTGCTATTTCAAACAACGTATTTTTAGCGATTTTTAATTCTCCGCCTGCCTCACGGACTTTAGCTCTCAACGCTGTACTTTGGGCAACGGTCATTCCGCGGTATTCACCAACGTAAACAGCATTTGAACGTTCAATTTTGCTTTTAAGTCCTTCGACTAACTCATATTTAATTGCTGCCGGCATTTTTTAAAAATTCACCTCCTGTAACTCAAAAAACTTGTTGTATAAAAAAACTTCCCCCGAACATGCACACAGGAGAAGTCTTAACAACGACATCATTAAAATTATTAAAATTTTCTCCTGAGCAGGTATTTTAAAAATTATATTAAGCTTTACGCGCCTGCTGTCTTAGGATTTAAGATTTTACACTAAAAAATTATAACGCTAACTCTTTCTGCGCAAGAGCCGGATCTATCGCAATTCCTGGCCCCATCGTCGGAGCTATAGCGATGCTCTTAACGTAAGTACCTTTGACTGAAGCTGGTCTCGCACGATAAATAGCCTGCAATAAAGCTTTAACGTTGTCATATAAATCATCAGTTGAAAAATCTCTGCGTCCAGCCGCATTATGTGTAATTCCAGTCTTGTCGGCTCTGAACTCAACACGACCGGCCTTAATCTCTTGTACAGCGTTAGCTAAATCAAACGTAACAGTTCCGGTCTTAGCACTCGGCATTAAACCGCGCGGGCCTAATACTTTTCCTAAACGTCCTACGGATTTCATCATATCGGGCGTTGCAATAACCGCGTCAAAATCCATAAAGCCGCCTTGAATTTGCTGTACTAAATCTTCACCGCCAACGATATCTGCACCAGCGTCCTGAGCTTCTTTAATCTTCTCACCGGCCGCAATTACAAGTACTTTTTTAGTAATACCTGTTCCATGTGGCAATGAGACAGTGCTGCGGACTTGCTGGTCAGCGTGTCTGGGGTCAATACCTAAACGAACGTGAACTTCAATGCTCTCGTTAAATTTTGCCGTTGCGACTTCTTTAAATAATTCGACAGCTTCACGTAATCCGTATAATTTTCCGGCCTCGATTTTTTCTAAAGCTGCCTTATAACGTTTGCTATGTTTCATTTTAAAAATCTTCCTCCTGTGGTTGATAGCGAGTTATTATTAAAAATACTCTCCCGCAGCAAATCTATAAACTAGTCTACTACCTCAAGCCCCATTGAACGCGCTGTACCTTCAATCATGTTCATGGCGGCTTCAATAGTATTAGCGTTTAAGTCCTTGAGTTTTAATTCGGCTATTTCACGGACTTTATTGCGCTGAATTTTTCCGACTTTTGTTTTGTTAGGAACACCCGAACCGCTCTCAATTCCAACAGCCTTTTTTAATAATACTGCCGCCGGAGGTGTTTTAAGCTCAAATGTAAAGCTCCTATCCGCATAAACAGTTATAACTGCTGGAATTATTAAACCGGCTTGATCCGCAGTCTTAGCGTTAAACTGTTTACAAAACTCCATAATATTAACGCCGTGCTGACCAAGTGCAGGGCCTACAGGGGGAGCAGGTGTCGCCTTTCCTGCAGGTAACTGTAATTTAACCTGACCTACAACTTTTTTAGCCATTTTAAAAAATTACCTCTTAACTTTATATTTTTCTGACAGATGTGTAATCCGTCTCCATCTCTCCGCTAAAACCTTCGCGTTTAAATTTCACAGTGCCTTTTCTGGGGTCTACCGACATAACTTTTCCAGAATAAGTCCCAATATCTTCATCCTCGATTTGGATTGCGTCGCCTGGCTTAATGTCCATTTCGACACGCATTTTGTCTTCATCTTTTTTCTCAATAGCGGCCATTAAACGAGCAACTTCATCATCTGATAAAGGCTTAGGATGATTTCCAGCACCTATAAAACCAGTAACGCCAGGTGTGTGCCTGACAGCGTACCAAGATTGTTCATCGAGAATCATTTCGACCATGACATAACTTGGGTACAATTTCCGTGTAGCCGGTCTGGCAGGTTTACCCTCACGATAAATTTTATATTCTTCAATCGGAACAAGCACCCTGAAAATCTTATTTTCTAAATTCATATTCCTGCGGCGTTGTTCGATATCGGCCATTACACGTTTTTCATAACCAGAATAAGTTTGTACAACGTACCATTTACGTTCGTCAGGCATGATGTCTTAACCCAATAACATTCTAAATACCCAGGCTAAAACGAAATCGACAAGCCCAAGATATAAAGACACAATCAAAGTGAACGCTATAACTACCAACGTCCAATACCAAATCTGACGGCGCGTCGGCCATGTAACTTTTTTAAGCTCAGCTTTGGCCTCGCGTATAAAATTCATGATTGAGTTTAATTTACTGGTCTTTTTATTATTTGCCGTAGTATTAGAAATTGCTTTTGCCATTTTTCGCCCGCTCTCGTTCATAATAATGGCAGGCCCGGCAGGACTCGAACCTGCAGCCCCCGGTTTTGGAGACCAGTGCATTGAGCCACGGACCTGCGTTAAAAACGTTGCGTATTTTACAACAGCTTTAACGCTTATGCAAGGATTACGTTTATACAAATAGCAAGAAAACTATTTCGATTCTTTATGCAAAACCGACGCTTTACACCATTTACAATACTTTTTAAGCTCAAGTTTTTTCGACTGTTTTTTCTTATTAACGGTCGTGGTGTAATTTCTGCGTTTGCATTGTGTACAAGTTAATCCGATTATGTCTGCCAATGTTCACAACTCCTTTTAAAATAAAAAATGCTTTTAAATATTTTCGACGCGGTAATTTTAACACAAGCACTTACAAAAAATTCCAAGCCCCGAAAATTGCTTTGATAATAAATTTAACGCATGTGTAATAATATTTCGTGAATATGAAAAATTTTATAAAATTTTTAAAAAGGAGATTTGAATTATTTTGTCAGATAGATTAAAAAATATACGCAATCAAAATAACGGCGATGGTAGTGAAATTTATAGAAGCCCTGACGATGTATTATTTAATCGTAAATTTTCAGAAAATGATAACCGCAACCCTAATCCAATAAGGAGGCCGCCCGTTAGAAGACCTAAAATTCAGCGTAAAAAAAGGCCGTCTGTTTTAAAAATTATATTCATGACGTTGCTGCTTATTTTTTTATTAGCGACTGGGGCTGTTAGTGCTGGTGTTGCATGGTACGTTGTAAAACTTTCTGAAGATTTGCCGAGCATGGTCGAACTTGCTAACCCTCGAAATTCTTTGCCGTCAATTTTGTATGACCGTAACGGTGAAGTAATAGCAAGATTATTTATCGAAAACCGTACACCAATTGAATTAAATCAGGTTTCCCCATGGTTAATACGTGCTGTTATGGCGGCGGAAGATTCTGCTTTTTATGAACACGGGGGAATTAGATTAAGTTCAATGGCTCGCGCTTTATGGAATGACATCATTGAACGCAAAAAAGTTCAGGGGGCAAGTACGATTACACAGCAGTTAGCTCGAAATTTATTCCTGTCTCATGAGAAAAGCGTTACACGTAAAGCTAAAGAGATTATTATCGCAATGCGTATGGAAAAATTATTTTCGAAAGATAGGATTTTGGAATTATATTTAAATACGATTAACTTTGGTCATGGTGCTTGGGGAGCTGAGACGGCGGCGCGAACTTATTTTGATAAATCAGCTAAGGATTTAGATTTGGCGCAGTCCGCAATTTTAGCCGGTTTAATCGCAAATCCAGGCCGTTATAATCCGTTAAGCAATGAAAATAATGCTAAAGCCCGTCAAAATTATGTTTTATCCCGTATGGAAACATTAGGCTGGATTACTCCTGACCAAAGACAAAAAGCTTACGACGAAAAATTAACTTTCAAAAGTCGCGTAAACCGTATCGAAGAATTTAACCGCGCTCCTTATTTTGTATCGCATTTATTATTTAATGACTTGTTGCCAAAATACGGAACAGACGAAGTTTACAGCGGCGGAATGCAAATTTATACAACGCTCGATATTAGATTACAGGAAAAAGCGCGCGAAGCGATTAACACTTTGCCTCAAAATATTATGGGAGCGTTAGTTTGCATGAAAGCTGAAACGGGCGAAATACTTGCGTTAGTCGGCGGAAAAGATTTTAAAGACAGCAAATTTAATAGAGCTACACAAGCATTCAGACAGCCCGGCTCAAGTTTTAAACCAATAGTTTATGCTGCTGCAATGGAAGAGGATATTTTCCCCAGCGACCATTTTTTAGACGCGCCGATAACTTTCAAAAATAAGGGCGGTCGCGGTAAAGATTGGTCGCCTAAAAATTCAAGCAAAGGCTTCGCCGGTGAAGTTACGTTACAAAGAGCTTTAACAAGTTCATTAAACACCGTTGCTGTTCGTGTTGCGGCGTATATCGGGACTGATGTAATCGTAAGAATGGCGCGTAACATGGGAATTGAGACGAAGTATTTGCCAGATGATTTATCCGTTGCATTAGGGACAGCGAGTTTAACTCCGTTAGAAATGGCGGTTGCGTTTAATTGTTTTAACAACGGCGGTTTAAGAATAGTACCTTTAACAATTACGATGATTAAAGACCGCGACGGGAATGTAATCGAACGCCGTGAAACAGCAAAAAGCCAGGCAATAAGAATTTCAACAGCATATTCAATCCGTTCAATGTTACAAGACGCTGTCAGAGCCGGAACAGGTAAGCCAGCCGCAGTTGCAAAAATTAACACGTTCGGGAAAACAGGAACTTCAAATGATTTTATAGACGCTTGGTTTGTTGGAGGAGTTCCCGGATTAACAACAGCTGTTTACGCCGGAAGAGATGACCATAAAACAATGGGTCGCCGTGGTTTTGGTGGAACGATGGCCGCTCCAGTCTGGAAAAATTTTATGACATACGCTACAGAAATCGAAAAGACACCGGCAAATTTCCCAGCACCGCCTTCAAATGCTGATGTTGATAAAGTTTCGATTTGCCGCGCAACTGGTTATATAGCCCGTTCCGGTTGTCAAGCAGTTCCGTTATTCTTCCCTAAAGGCAAAGCACCTACGACTTCATGCCCTGTTCATGGAGGAAGTTATAAAGCTGCTGACAATGACCCCAGAGGCCCAAGATTATTTTTGATTGAGCAGGACGATACTTATTACGCAAGTCTTGAGACTAAAGAGAACTCATCTTCTTCACCGAGCGCACCTAAAGAAACGCCCCAAGCTCAACAACCTGCGCCCCCGACACAGCATGTTACAGTTCCAGCACCGCAGGTTAATATTCCTAAGCAAAACGCTCCTGCTCCGCAAAGAGACGCTCAAGCCGATGAAGTCGAAAAGCGTTACAGGCAATTATTACGTCAATACGGTTTGGAATAATTTAAAAGAGGTGGCTTAAAAAATTATGACAGCCGGTTTAAATCAAACACCTTCGAGCGAGCGCGTTCACATTGGATTTTTTGGTGTTCGTAATTCTGGTAAATCGAGCCTCGTAAACGCAATTACGGGGCAAAATTTAGCTGTTGTTTCAGATGTTAAAGGCACTACGACCGACCCTGTTAAAAAAGCAATGGAATTATTACCGTTAGGGCCGGTGTTAATAATTGATACGCCTGGCTTTGATGATGATGACAAAGAGTTAGGCGCGTTAAGAATTAAAAAGACCAGCGAAATTTTAAGCACGTGTGATGTCGCAATTCTTGTAAAAACTGCTGGCCAAGAGCTTAACGAGACAGAACGAACTCTTATAAAATTATTTGGTGAGCGGCCTTATTTGATTGCACAGAATAAAGCGGACTTGTTAAAAAATTTGCCTGTTGCTTCTGAAAATGAGATTTATGTGAGTGCATTGACTGGGTTAAATATTTTTGAGCTTAAAGAAAAATTAGCTACGCTCGTTAAAAATAAATCTGATGACCGAAAAATTATTGCTGATTTATTACAACCTCAAGAATTAGCAATTCTAGTAGTTCCAGTTGATAAAGCCGCTCCGAAAGGACGTTTGATATTGCCTCAACAGCAGACAATACGTGAAATTTTAGATAATCATTGTTACGCATTAGTTTGTCAAAACACTGAGCTTGAAAATATTTTAAAGACCATAACGCCCAAAATCGTAATCACGGACTCACAAGTTTTTAAACAAGTGAGCGAAATCGTGCCTGAAAATATTTTGCTTACATCGTTTTCGATATTATTTGCGCGTTACAAGGGTGATTTAAATTTATTGATTGACGGAGCTAAAAAATTAGCCGAGCTAAAAAATTCCGACCGTGTCTTAATTTCAGAAGGCTGTACACATCACAGACAATGCAAAATTCCGGCGATGATTAAAAAATTCACGAACGCAACACCTGAATTTTATTTCACGTCTGGCGGAGAATTTCCATTAAATTTAAGCGATTACGATTTAATAATACATTGCGGCGGTTGCATGTTAAATCAACAAGAAATGACATCAAGGTTGGCGCGCGCAAAAAATTCAAATATCCCAATCGTTAATTACGGAATAGCTATCGCCCATATGAACGGAATTTTAAAAAGCAGCTTAAAACCTTTTAATATCGATTTATAAATTTTGTGTATAATAACATGATTAGCAATAATTAAGACAGTCCTTTAAAAATATGGGGGCTGTCTTTTTTACAACTACGTTTACCACTACAAAAAATCATTTACAAATTTAGAGGGCATAAAATATTTTAACGCATCGATTTTTTAACAAAGTGTTAAATTTTTTGAAGGGATTAAAAACTCGTTCGCAAAAATTTATATCACAGCACTGTAACGTCCAGCTCCGCTATTATTCACAAGCCCGAACGCTGATAAAGTTAATAAACCTGATTGTAAAACTGCTAAATCTAAACCCGTAAATTCTAATAAACTGTCAAGCGTTATGTTAGAGTTTTTCTGCAAAGTGTTGTAAATAATTTTTTCATCGTCGGATAAATCAGGAGCGTTATTTTGTTCGGGTATGCTTGCAAAATCTTCAAAGTTTAAATTTATCTGCCCCCGTAATTCTGCTAAACCTTTTACAAAATCATCTATATTGCATAAAATTTTCGCTCCGTCTTGAATTAGTTTGTTCGTTCCGGTGCTGTTATCGTCCGTAATTTTTCCAGGCACACTCCAGATTTCGCGGTTTAAATCTATTGCAATTTGTGCAGTGTGCATTGCGCCGCCGGTTAATGAACTCTCTATAATCACGACACGTCCCGACAACGCCGCTATAATTCTGTTACGTTCCGGAAATCTCCAAGCTTCACCGCCGGTTTGTGTCGGGTATTCTGAAATTACAACTCCGTTTTCACAAATTCGCTCGAATAAATCTTTGTGTTCAGCCGGATAAATCTTGTTAATGCCTGTTCCGAAAACAGCTATGGTTTTTCCGCCAATGTCTAAACAAGCACGATGAGCCGCCGCGTCAATACCTTTTGCTCCACCTGAAATAATGTTTAATCCAACGCTTGAAAGAGCCTTCGCAATTCCGGACGCTATATTTTGACCGTAAAGGCTGCTCTTGCGAGTACCAACAATCGCGGCGGAGGGCATTTCTAAATTTAAATTCTCACTGCCTTTGATATAAAGACCGACGGGAGGATTTTTTAGGTCAAATAATTTTTGAGGGTAATCGTTATCGAGAGCCGTTATAAATTTCGCGTTAGCTTTATAAATATTATCAATTTCGCGCTCAAGCCATGAATTTTTAAGCAAGACGTTTTTGATTTTCTCAATACGGGAAGGTTTAATGCCTAATTCTTCAAAAATTTTAGAGTTCGTGTTCAAAATATCGGCTATGTCAAAATGTTCGCAGAGATTTTTAAAATCTTCATACGGCACACGTGCAGCATTTAATAAAATTCCGGCCTTAGTTATTAAATTTAAATTCATCGCACAAATTATTTTTGGCTAAAACGCATTTTTCACACTCAGGTTTTCGCGCATGACAAATTTTACGACCGTGCTCAATTAAATTCACATGGCCGCCTAAACATTTTTCAAGAGGAACAATTTTCTCAAGAATTAGCGAAATTTCGTCGGGTTTTAAATTTTTATCAGCAATTCCAGTCCTTTGCGAAACTCGTTTTACATGCGTGTCAACCGGAAAAGCTTTTAACTCAAAATCAAACAGCAAAACACACGCAACCGTTTTCATGCCAACGCCCTTAAAATTTATTAAATAATTAAAAATATAATCGCGGTCATAATTTAATAAAGGCTTTAGCGAAAATTTTCCAAAATCTTTATAAATTTGGGTAAGTATTTCAATTATTCGGGCTGCTTTAGTGTGAGCAAGTCCAGCCGGTTTGATAGATAGCTCTAATTTTTCAGCACCGGCCTTTAAAACTTCCTGCCAGTCTTTAAAATCAGCCTTCAAATTTTTAAAAGCTGTGTCGCGGTTTTTATCGTTAGTGTTTTGCGAAAGTACTGTCAAAATTAACCCGTCGAGCGGTTCTTCATGTTTCAAAACCGGAGGACGGGAAATATTTTTATAAATAATTTCGAGCGTGTCTATGATTTTTAATGCCTTATGAATTTTGATCGCCCTGTTCTGTCTGTTCGTCTTGTTTAGCTTTAGCGGCTGCTTTTCGTTTAGAATTTGAACGAGCCACGCGGCCAAACTTTTTCTCAAGACGAATGCTGTCGCCCAACATCTTTTTAAGTCTTGCTTTTACGCGGCCATGAACAGAATTTTCGCTGTAAGAGCCGTCTTTGCGTTCACGACCTGCGCTGACACCTGTTAATAATTCAATGCCCTCGTCAATATTATTCACAGCCCAAATCGAAAATTTACCGTCTTTTACAGCCTGAATAACTTCGGAATTTAGCATTAAGTGTTTAATATTTGAGCTTGGTATCATAACGCCCTGTTCACCTGTTAAACCGGCAAGCTTGCAATATTCGTAAAAGCCCTCAATTTTCTCATTAACGCCGCCGATTGGCTGAACTGTTCCGAATTGGTCAACTGAACCCGTAACGGCGATGCTCTGTTTTAACGGTAAACCTGATAACGCAGAAAGCAGACAATATAATTCAGTCGATGACGCGCTGTCGCCCTCAATTCCAGAATAATTCTGCTCAAAAGTAATATGCGCTGAAAGTGTTAAAGGCATGTCCTGAGCATATTTACGGCCAAGATAACTCGATAAAATCATTAAGCCTTTATTATGTATCGGGCCTGTCATTCGGACTTCACGCTCAATATTTATAACACCCTCTTGTCCCATAAAAACGTTAGCTGTAATTCTCGACGGGTGTCCAAATCTGTAATCGTTCAAATCAATCACTGAAAGCCCGTTAATTTGTCCGACCGCTTCGCCTGAAGTGTCAATGTGAATAATTCCGTCTTTAAACGCGCGAGCTAATTTGTCTTTGTATAAACCTGAACGGTAATTTTTATGCTCTATTGCTTTTATAACGTCCGGCCTCGTAACGTTTGAATGATTTTTATTTTTAGAGTTTAACGCCGCCCAAGCATTAGCTTCCGCAAGTAATTCACGTAACGGCCCGACCTCAACTGATAATAAATTTTGGTCTTCAGCTTCACGGCTTGCCCATTCGACAATCTCAGATAATGCGCCGGCGTCAAAAGGTTTCATGTTCTCCTGTTTAATTACACCGGCAACATATTCAGCGAGCCAGCGTTCATTTTTAGCGTCGCGTTTCATATCTATATCGAAAGGCGATTTGATTTTAAATAACTTTTGAAATTCCTGGTCATAATATTGCAATAATTCATAAATATACGGAGTACCGGTCATAATAATTTTTAAATTCATTTTTACGGGAGCTGGCCTCAATGATGCAACAGGTATCGCACCGTATTGTTCACCTAAATTTTCAATCGCAGCTTCACCCGTACGTAAAAGTCTTTTAATAGCTTCCCACGACATAAAATTCATTAAGACTTTTTCAGCGTCAATAACCAAAAATCCCCCGTTAGCTCTATGAAAAGCACCAGGCAAAATCTTTTTAAAGTCCGTATACAAATATCCTTGATGGCTTTCATATTCGACACGTCCGGCCAAGTTGTAATACGTCGGGTTCGTCTCCCAAATTACGGGCGCGCCTTTTTCAGGGTCATTGCTTACGAATAAATTTGCCTGATAGCGGTTAAAATCGACTTCAGCATTTTCATCACGTGCAGCCGTAACGAATGCTCCTGAATTTTCGATTACGTCATCAGTTAATTTATCAAGCCACGTTAAAAAATCTTGATTGCTTTTATATTTTTCGCGTAAATCGTCAATGCACGGAGTTATGGCGACTTTGCAAATATCGGCCTCTAATTTATCGAGAACTTCTTTTAATTTTTTCTCCATGTCTCTAATTTGGCGCATTCCAGTTAAAGTACGCTGCGAAACTTTTTCGGACAATTCCTGATAACGGCGTTGTTTTTTCTCGTCAAGCTGTTCGTATTCTTCGGGCTTTAATTCGCGTTTAATCTTTTTGCCGTTCTCATCTTTATCATCGACCAACGGAATATTTATAAAACCCTGCGGCGTTCTTCTTAACGAAAAATGTTCCTTTGCCGCCTTAGCTTTTAACTTGTCCATAATGGCGTTAGCTTTGTCCTGAAATAATTTTATATGCGCGGCGCGTTCTTCTTCGTATTGGCTTTGTTCAAAGGCTTTGCTGATAGTATTTTTTAAATCATTAACTAATTCTTCGAGGTCGTTAGTTAAATTTTTACCTTGACCGGCCGGAACACAGATAGCTACGGGTTCGCCTGGTTTGTCAAAATTATATAAATACAAAATATCATCGGGAGCGGGTAATTTTTTAGCTCTTGCCTGTAATCTTTCAAGTGCGTAACTAGTTCTGCCGTTGCCCGGATTGCCGACGATAAAAATATTATAGCCGCGTCCGTTGACGTTTAAGCCAAATTCCATAGCCTCCGCAGCACGTTGTTGACCAGGTAAAGCCTCATAAGCCCCGTATTTTTTGAGGTCAATTTTTATATCGTCAGTGTTATTTAATTTCCAGCTTGCCGGGTCTTTTAATTTTCTGAGTTTATTTATATCGAGTTTAAATTTTTTGAAATTGCTGTCTTGATTTTTATACACGTTTAAAAAATTCTTCTCCTGTTTAATTTATAATTTTTTATTTCGCTAAACATTTATGCGCCGCTAACATTTCTATTATTGCAGCGTCATCGCGTTCGACTAAAATTTTGTTCATGGCCTCATAATCTTCTAAGCCTTCTAATGTATCGAGAATGCCTAACATGCGTTCATGCTCATTATCCATACGGCCTGACAGTAATCCGAATAATACAGTCCCGCGTGAAAACCACCTGAAAAAATCTTCAGATATCGACAAAATATCAAAGAACATTACGCTAAAATTAAATTCTTCCTGCATTTTGGGTGAAGCGTCCTCGTCAGGCTCTTCAAAATATCCAAGCATATAAAACGGAACGTCAACTCCTAAAATTAAGGCGTCCCAAAACATTTGCGCACAGACACTGTAATTTTGATTAGGCGATAACATAAATGTTGCAATTAAACGGGAATATGCCCAGCCTAAATTGTGTTCATCGTCTTTCATACTGAACGCTAAAATTTTCTGCCAGGCGCGAATCTGCACTAAAGTTCTGTAATATAAATCTTTCATTCTTAAAGTTTCGTCGATAATTGCAGCAGCTTGCGCATATCCAGGATTTGTATTCAATAATTTATCTTCAAGGAGTTTTAAAAGTTCTTCGTACTCTCCTAACGAGAATAACGAAAACGCAAGCCTCTGATTTAAGGCTAGTAATAAATCATCTCTGTCTTCTTCATCGTTCCAATACTCATTGCTGTCCTCAACCGAAGATATAGCATGTCTTAAAATGGCTGTACGCAATAAAGTATTCTCTGTAGTATCTGCTTTTATCATCAAAGCGTTTGGTTCGTCGGGGTCGATAGTTAAAACTTTCTCGGCAAAATTAGCAGCTACGCTGATACTTTCAGAATTGTACGCCATTGATAATAATTGAGTTATGCGCTTTTTAGATTTTCCATTCGCGTTTTGGGGTTCTTTTTGGTTTTTTTTTCTCACGAAAAACACTCTCCTTAATCTACGTCCCAATGAGGCCCGGAACTATTATTATTATTTCCATTACCGCCGCTATTATTGCTGTTGTCTGATAATGAAGTTGTCTCGTTACTGCTGCTGTTTTCAATGCTTGTCTCAGAACCGCCGCCACCGGAATTATACGCTGTCAAATGACGTTCAAGAACAACACGGCCAGCCCATAACATACCCCATTGACGCGCTAAATTTGCTAATTCGGAATTATCTCCGCCGTCAACGTAATAAACTTTGTTTTTATAAAGCTCTTTGGCTAAAAATGGACGCATACGTTTTAAAGTCTGCCACATGTATTCACCGGAACTGGGCATAATATTTTTCCAACGCTTACCCATCCATAACCAAACACCGGCGTTATAACTATTCCAAGCAATAATCGTGTTTATATTGCCGTCGTTATACCAGCCCATACGATTGCATCTGTATTTAAGAATTTTTAAAAAGGCTTTGCTCGAAAAATCTAAACCATAGCCCCATGAACTCACAGCACGAACTAACGCCGGGATATCAGTCGGAATGACAGAACCAACTAAAATGTCACTCGGATAAATATTTCCGGCTCTGTCGATTTGACCATATACCCAACGATTTTCAGCTATTTGCGCAACAGGATAACCGTCAAACGTAGCGTACCAACCGGCTGGCAAATTCGAGGGCTTCCAAATTTCAAAGTTCATCGCATAAGCCTTTTGATAAGCCGCCATAACCGGAGTAGGTGCGTACTCGTAAAAATCGTTATTATTATTCTTCTTTCTGGCCGCGTAAGCCGTTGAAATTAAAATTGAATAAATTGCAAACGCAAGCACTAAAAATTTTATCTTTTTCATGATTTTTTAATATGAATTTAAGCAAGCTTTTAAAACATTCAATGCCAAAATCGAAGTCGTTACAGCTCCTACACCGCCCGGGACGGGAGTAATGCCTGCAACTTTTCCGGAGACTTTCTCAAAATCAACATCGCCGCATAATTTACCGTCAGCGTATGAATTTATTCCTACGTCGATTATTATGCTATGTTCGTTAAAATAATCGCTCGTTAAAAAATTTGATTTGCCCATCGCTGTAATAATAATATCGCTGCGCTGGCATATACTTTTTAAATCTTTTGTTTTTGAATGACATAACGTAACTGTTGCGTTTTTCGTCGTGAGCATACTGGCTACGGGACGGCCAACTACTAAACTGCGGCCAAGAACAGCTACATTTTTCCCGTTCAGGTCGATTTTATAAAAGTCAAGAATTTTCATCGCGGCGGCTGCTGTACAAGGTGCGTAACCGTCCGGCTCACCTGAAAATAATTTTGCGATATTTTCATAACCCATGCAGTCAATATCTTTATCAGGTTTAATCGTTGCGCGGGCATGTTTATCACTCAACTCTTCAGGCAACGGACGAAATAATAATATGCCGTGAATTGCGGGGTCTAAATTTACTTCATCGAATTTTTCGTCAAACTTCTTTTGTGAAACATCAGCCGGTAAATTAAAAATTTTTAAGCTCAAATTTAAATCGCTGAACTTTTTTAAAATACTGCGTTCGTAAGCTAAATCGTTACTTTTCTCACCGACACGAATTATCCCTAACGTAGGATTTGAACTCATTTCAACGCGCTTATTAACAAGCTCTTTTAAAATTCCCATTGCAACTTCTGAACCGCTCATTAACATTTTATACAAATAGCCTCCTATAAATTTAAATCGAGTTAAATTAAAAACATTTAAGCTAGAAAAGTGAACCACTCATGACTAAAGCCGCGAGCTTTGAAAGGATAAAAATCCTCGTTCAAGAAGTTTGGTTTGCACCCTTATTCTTGCAGGCGTGTTCACTTCGCCCCTAGAGTATAGCCCTTGTAAGGACACAACTTTACTTTTCATTAAGATGTTTAATGCTCCGTTTATATCGGCATTTAATTTTTGACCTTCAGAGGTTTGATACAAACCTCTATGTATTCTCTTGCCTGAAAATTTATATGTAACTTTATTATTTACATCATGCTTTGGAATTTCGTCCTTATCCCAAAAACTAGCCTTAGACGTATAACTCTCTTCCTGCTCGTGATAATCTATACCGTAAAATTTACATAGATATTCTAACTTATTCCGCAAATTTCCAAATGGAATATTGACGAAATTTTGGTTATTGACTTTTCCTATGTTGCTATATCTCTTAAAATCGAAGTTATATCCGCAAATAATCGTACCAATGTTATTTATTAAGCAGTAATTTATGATTATTCTAGCAACTTTAGATATATAGTCATTTACACGGTTATTACGTTTTCGGGTTATAGCTGTTTGCAGTCTCGTTTGCACCTTGTATTTTTGTTTATCCTTTATGCTTTGTAATCTGGCATTTACTTTGTTGTACCACTGATTTACAGATTTTAATTGCCGTCCGTCTATGATAAATGTTTCTCCTGTATTTGTTGCGCAAGTTGCTAAATTATTTATTCCTAAGTCAATTCCTAGTGCATTCTTATAATTTAACTCACTGTGAAATTCTTTTGCTTCGTATACGTATTGAATTTCAAAGTACCTAGCGTTTGATTTTGGAACAATTTTAATAATTTTTACATTCTTGCCGTTAAGGATTGGCGGAACACTTATTGTTATTGATTTATGAGTTTTTCCAAAACTACGAGAATACGGAATATTTAAGCGGCCATCTTTTAAGCTAAAATCTACTATTGTTAATGTTGCAAATCCATCTTTAGGAAGATATCGCGGAAGTTTTACAGGTCGAGAATAACTACCATTTTTCTTCAATTTCAATAACGCAAAAAATGATTTGAACATTTGCTCCACTTGTTGAATAATTTGTTGCGCAATATGTGTTTGTAAGTTTTTATAATTCATGCTGTTTTTCTTCAACAAATTCCAGTTTTCGTAATAGTTCAAATATTTCTTCTCTGTAAAATAGTATTGCCTAACGTTATATATTGCCTCGTTGGCTAGATTTTTTGCTATATGCGATAAATTTTTTAAGGTTTTGTAATCCTTCTTAGACGATAACTTTACTTGATGTTTTAGCGTTAAATACATACTTTCACCTCCTTTTATACTATTTTATAATAATTATATATTTTGTGACCGCCTAACTCATAATTAAAATTACGAGTGTGCGGCGGCTATTTTTTCAAGTTATGTATTATATTATGCACAGGTTTTAATTTTAAAAGCCTAATTTTAAAGGGGAGTGTTTATTATTTACAAATCTGATATTGAAATTGCACAATCAGTTACTCCTAAACCCATAACTGAGATAGCAAACTCACTCGGCATTCAAGAAGACGAACTCGAATTATACGGACGTTATAAAGCTAAATTATCGCCAAAATTATTTAAACGCCTTGAGAATAAACCTGACGGTAAATTGATTTTAGTTACAGCCATTACTCCAACACCGGCAGGCGAAGGCAAAACAACGGTTAGTGTAGGCTTAACAGACGGATTAAACAAAATCGGTAAAAAAGCAGCAGTCGCGTTACGTGAGCCGTCATTAGGCCCCAGCTTCGGATTAAAAGGCGGTGCGGCTGGAGGCGGTTACTCACAAGTAATCCCAATGGAAGACATAAATTTACATTTTACGGGCGATATTCATGCTATTACGACGGCTCATAATTTATGCGCGGCCATGCTTGATAATCACATTCAGCAGGGAAATGAATTAAATATTGACCCGCGCAAAATTGTTTTCAGGCGTGTAATGGATTTAAACGAACGCGCTTTAAGAAATATTATTATCGGTCTTGGCGGCACGGCTAATGGTGTTCCTCGTGAAAGCGGATTTGATATTACAGTAGCGTCTGAGGTCATGGCTATTTTGTGTCTTGCAAATAATTTAGCTGATTTGAAAGAACGTCTCGGCAAAATTATTTTGGCTTACACTTACGATAATAAACCAGTGACAGCAAAAGATATTCAAGCGTCAGGAGCAATGGCAGCATTATTAAAGGACGCTATCAAACCCAATCTTGTGCAAACTCTTGAACATTCTCCGGCATTCATTCACGGCGGGCCTTTTGCGAATATTGCTCACGGTTGTAACAGCGTTCAAGCTACAAAATTAGGGCTTAAGCTAAATGATTATCTCGTAACTGAGGCTGGCTTCGGTGCTGATTTAGGCGGTGAGAAATTTTTAGATATCAAATGCCGTTCAGCGAATTTAAAACCTTCAGCTGTTGTCGTTGTTGCTACGATAAGAGCTTTGAAAATGCACGGCGGCTTGAAAAAGACGGAATTAACCAACGAAGATTTAAATGCTCTCGAAAAAGGTTTGCCGAACTTATTTAAACACATCGAAAATATAAAAGGCTTCGGGCTTCCTGTTGTTGTTGCGATAAATAATTTCCCAACGGACACAGAAAACGAAGTTAAATTTTTACAGGACGCTTGCGAAAAAATTAACGTTCCTTGCGCGTTAGCTGAGGTTTGGGCAAAAGGCGGCGAGGGCGGAAAATTATTAGCTGAAAAAGTCGTAAAGGCTTGCGAAGAAAAATCAGACTTCAAATTCACGTACGACCAAAATCAATCGCCCGAAGAGAAGATTTTAACGATTGCTCAAAAAATTTACGGTGCTAGCGGTGTTGATTATTCTCCTGCGGCGTTAAAAGATTTACAGCGCGTTCACGATTTAGGCTATGACAAATTATTAGTGTGCATGGCCAAGACACAATACTCGCTCTCGGATAATCCTGATTTAATTTGCCGTCCTGAAAAATTCAGAGTGTTAGTTCGTGAGATTAGAATTTCTGCTGGAGCTGGCTTTATTGTTGCTATAACCGGAAATATTATGACAATGCCCGGACTTCCTAAAAAACCTGCTGCTTTAAACATTGATGTTGACGACGATGGAAAAATTACAGGACTTTTTTAATTTAACGCTCGGCGAATTTTTAAATCAGCTTGCTTCGGGGTCTCCAACTCCAGGCGGAGGGAGTACGGCGGCTTTAACGGGTGCAATGGCAGCGTCCTTAATTTCAATGGTGTGTAATTTAACGATTGGCCGTGAAAAATACGCTCAATATGAAAAAGAAGTTACAGACGCGCGCGACAAAGCTGTAAAACTTATGGAAAATTTAAAGCAGTGCGCAATCGATGACATTAACGAATATAACAACGTCATGGTCTGTTTTAAATTGCCTAAATCTGAAGAACGCACGCAGAAAATTCAAGACGCTTATAAAAATGCAATCGTTCCGCCCAAAAATACGGTTTTGAATTGCATTGAAGTCATTGACATTGCTAAAAGTATTACCGATAAAGTCAACAAAAACGCTTTAAGCGATTTATATTCGGCAATGTTTTTAGCGCGTTGTGCTGTTTTATGCGCTGATGAAAATATAAATATAAATTTACGCGCGATTAAAGACGACGACTTTGTAAGCCTTGAAACAGTTTGGGCTAAAGTTCATAAGGACAAAGCTTTTTAAATCATGATTGCATTCAGCATTGGCTCAAATTTAGGGAACAGGTTACAGAATTTAAGAGACGCTGTAAATAATTTGAGTTCAGCCGGTAAAATTCTTGCCCTAAGTAATGTTTATGAGACAGAAGCTTGGGGCGGAATTGCTCAACCTGATTATTTAAACGCCTGCTTAATCGCTAATATCAATAAAACGCCTCTTGAACTTTTAAAATTTGTTAAAGACTTAGAGATTAAATTGGGGCGCGTTCCTTCTGTGAGGTGGGGTGCGCGTAAAATCGACATCGACATAATTTTTTACGATGACGAAATTATAAACACCCCTGATTTAAAAATTCCGCATGAAAATTTACATAATAGAGCGTTCGTTTTAATCCCGTTAAATGAGATTTTGCCCGATTACGTTCATCCAGTGTTAAAAATTCCTGTGAGAGATTTAGCTAAAAACTTTGCTCACGAAAATTTATTAAGGATTACGAGTTTATAAAGCTAGTCCCATTTATCATATTTATAAATTAACTGTACAGGTCTGTCACTCATTGCGCTTGCTGGAAATCTCTTTGTTGCTTCGGGATTGTAAGTGAGCGTAATTGTTGTGTAGCGGTCGGGTGTCCAAACATTTTTTAACATGATTTTTCCGGCTACACGTGTATTAGCGATTGGTGTTTCGTGTCCTGAACCGTAAGTTGCGTTATAAGCCATTTGCAAGCGTGTATATAAATTTTGGTCTGTGGCTGCGTTATTTGAACTTTGAATGTATACGGCCTTTGATTTTAAACCCTTCTTTTTGTGAAAGCCGAATAAAAATCTAGCCGGAAAGCCCTCAAAAAATCCCTCCATTGATAAAGTATCTTGGCGCGGTGTTAAAACTTTTGCTCCGCTGTTAGTCATACGTTTTTGAGTTCTTGCGAAAGAGTGTCCAAAAGGCAAAGACATAAAAGCGTCGGCACTGTTAGGTAAATTTGCGGCGTGTGCCTGAGTTAAAATTAGTGCGATTAAAATCAGCGTGAATAAAAATTTTTTAGTGATATGCATTTTTAAAATAACCCTCCAAAATTCAACGCTTATAATATCAAATTAACATGAACGAAAATATAAAAACTTCCAGCAGTGTCAAACGAGATATTTTATTAGAGCGTCGAAAATCAAAAATAATTCGTCCTCCGTTATTCCCG
The DNA here is from genome assembly GCA_905233645.1 of uncultured Synergistales bacterium. Classification (GTDB taxonomy): domain Bacteria; phylum Synergistota; class Synergistia; order Synergistales; family Aminobacteriaceae; genus JAFUXM01. The sequence continues at coordinate 32,431 of CAJODZ010000014.1, forward strand.
TTGTTTATAGATTTGGAGCATAAAAATATTTTAATCATCGGCGGCGGAAAAATTGCTTTAAGACGTTGCGGAACGCTTTTAAAGTGCGGAGCTGTTGTAAAAATTATTAGTCCGGAATTTTGCGAAGGATTTTTAAATTTGAAGAGCGACAATTTAACTTTGATAAAACGCGAATTTTTATTTGATGATTTAACAAGCGAATATGAATTTGTAATTGCCGCAACGAATAATCACGAGTTAAATTTAAAAATTAAGGAACACGCGAAAAATTTAAATATTCTTGTGAATTTAGTTGATGACGCGAGCGAATGTGATTTTTATTTTCCGGCTATGATAAATTATGAAAATATATCAATAACGATTTCAAGCGCAGGACTTGACATAAAAAACACTCATAAAATCGCAAACATAATCCGTGAAAATTTAAAAGACTGGCTTAAAAATTAAATTTGAAAATGGCGCGCCCGATGAGATTTGAACTCACGGCCTTCAGCTCCGGAGGCTAACGCTCTATCCACTGAGCTACGGGCGCAAATTCTGAAAAGCCAACGAATTATAACACGATAAACAAACAAAAAATCCCCTGACATAAATCAAGGGACTATGAAAATTTCCGACACTTTAAAAATTTTATAAAATTTCGTCAAGCCATTTGAACGCCTCGACAGCGTCATAATTTCCGGCATGAGGTTTTAACCAGGCGAAGCCGAAATTTAAATTTTTGATGTTCTTGTTATTTAAAAGCTCGTGATAAAAAACTGTCTCAAGTGCAAACGATGAATCCCTGTCTTTCATTCCCCAGCGTACGTACCAATAAGGAGCGGTGTTCACGTTATTTTCAAATGTTAAATAATCAAACGGGGATGTTAATTTAATCTGGAACGCTAAATTTTTTCCGGCCTCTGTTTTCATATATTCGTCCCAGTCCAAAGTTGTTCGTAATCGTAAGCGTATGAGCCGTCATCGTTTAAGACAAGCCAATTATTTTCGTGCCAGTCTGAATTTAAGATATCAGCGCGCATTTTCTCAACGCCTAATTCTTTTATCGTTAATTCAATCTCTTTACGCATTAACGCAATAATTTCGCCTTCGAGATTTTCAGCCGTTAAAAAAGTTCCGTCAGCGCGTTTGAGCTTTAAATTATTAACGTAATCAATATAATTCGCTTTTAATGCGTCTGATTTAGTCATAATGTCTTTTTCATCAGCACCGGCGTTTGAATACTCTAAATTGCCATTTTTAAAAAGTTCTTTGCGTGTTGAATTATAAGTGAACTCGTAAGCAGCGTCCGCGTGTCCTAAATCAGTTATCGGGCAATAAGCCATAGCAGCAAAAATTTCGTCGCCAATCTCAGGATTATTTATAAAATTCCCGTTGTCATCTTGTGAAATTCCAGCCGCTCCGATTTCAAATAGATATTTATAAAAATCCGGACTGTTACCGCTAGCGGCTATTAAACTTGTCATAGCTCCGCCGCCTGATGTCCCGTTAGCGATTATTTTATTTGTGTCAGCATTTTTCAAAAAATCCTTGTTCGCGCGTAAATATCTTATTGCTGCTTTTGTATCAACGGCTGTTGCCGGCGAATGACCTAAATATTTTCCGTCTGTTGCGCCATTATTACGACTTCTTGCTCCGTAAGAGACGACTATAAAACCACGTTTCAAAGCCATTGCGCTAAATTGTTCACGGCCTTTAGGTGTCATTGATTTTGTGTCGATATCAGTCAAATAATTAACGCCGTCTTTAATTGCAACTCCTGTTTTATCGTCAACTGTCAAAGCATAAGCGTCGAGCATCCAACCGCCATTATTTATAACAAACAAAACCGGTGCTTTATCTTTGACGTTTTCAGGGATATAAATATTTATCAACTGGTCTTCCGGACGATTAGGTTTTGCAACGTACGGAGCAACATAATATTCAACATTTAAAGGGTTACCGTCGATTAAAGGCGTGATAATTTTTTTCGTAGCTTCGCCATTTTCGAGAGCCTTTTTTAAATCAATTTCAGCCCCGTAACAAACAGACGCACTGAATAACGCTAAAACAAAACTTAAAACTAACAACGCAGACTTTTTCATGACAATACCTCCAAATAAATTTAATATTCAAAAATATTAGCATTGCTTTTTCACGGGGATTTAAGCCAAACGACGCAACTTTTTATAGCTAACACGTTTAAAAAGTATCATTAAAACTTTTTTAACACGCCTAAAAAAATTTAACACTTTGTTTCAAACTCGATATGCTTTTAAAATATGCGGCTCTTAAATTTTTGAAAGATTTTTTGTAGTGGTAAACGTAGTTGCAAAAAATACAGTCCCTCGAAAATTCAAAGGACTGTTTTAAAATTAAATTTATTATATCAAAGTTGCCTTAACTTATAGACCGACGCGGTATAAAAATTCCCAGAAAAGCATTCTTGATATTCGTGCTAAGTTTAAAATTTTTAACGCACTCAATACATTTTTTGTTATTTGTTTCATCGTTAAAGGTTTTTTCTCAATTTTTGACGCATTCAACATAACTTCAAAGGCTTGTTCTGGTGTTGTAATATTTTCGCCCCAAGCTGATTTTAAATAATAATGCCAGTATAAATATTGCGCTGGACTTCCTGTAACTTGCCATGACTTAGGTGTTGCTGGAGTATGAATAATTCTGTTGCTTAAATCATCTTTGGTTTTTGTAGTCATTTGATTGAAGCGTCCGTCTAAAAATTTCACGTGTTTAAAAAATAACGCGTTCAAAATATCTTGGTCAGGATATGGCACAACATGTTTATGACGTTTAAGCCATGTAACTCCCTTTTCAAAGAGATGGCCTATTTTACGAAGTTCTTTTAAATTCATATACATTACACCCGAATTAAAATAATCTTTTACATCGCAATCACCTAATTTGCATTTTAAAATTTGGTATTTATTTTTATTGACAGTAATCCATTTTGTAACCCATTCATCACGAATGACACCGGCATAATAATTTTCTAGTTTTGTATCCCATAATTCTTTTATATCAAGATTGACAATAATGTCACAGTCAAGATAAATAATTTTATCCAATTTTATAAGCTCAGGTATGAAAAATCTGAATGCTGCTCCGATTGAATAGGTGTGTTGGAAAAGTTTTAATGCATCGCCTTGAATTTGTTTAGCGTATTCCGTAACGTCGATTAAATTAACTTCTTGATTATATTTTTCAGCTGTTCTTAAAAATTTTTGGCGGTTATCCTGCGTTAAAGTTTCATCGTGCAAAATATATATACATACGGGCGATTTAGTGTTCTCAAAAATCGAAGTCATTACAACTCCAGCGTGTTGCGAGTAAGTGCCTTTAGGGTCATAAACTGATAATGCTATAGAAATTTTGTCGTTTGGGTTATCCTGTGTTAGGGTGTAATTATGGCTCGTGGCTCGTGGCTCGTGGCTCGTGGTGGCTCGTGGCTCGTGGCTCGTGGCTCGTGATTGTACTGTAAATCTGTCAAGAGGTCAACCTCCTTTAAAATTTTTTGACGCGCTAAATTTTATCATGAACGCACAAAAAACCCTCCCCGAATTTAAATCAGGAAGGGAATAATATTTTTATGTTGCGTTAAGTTTTTGACAAATTATTTTTTATCTTGCCACTCAACTAATAAACCAGTCGCGACAAAAATTGAACTCCATGTACCGGCGATAATTCCTGCTAACATTGCATAACTGAAAGCCATTAACACAGGCCCGCCCCAAATACATAATGCTATTACAGGGAATAACGTTGTTAAAGTTGTGTTAATTGTACGCGAGATTGTTTGATTTAATGACCTGTTCACGAGATTTACAATGCCGTCGCGCGAAAGCGTACCCCAATTTTCACGAACTCTATCTAAAATTATTATCGTGTTGTTCAGCGAATAACCTACGATTGTCAAAATTGC
>CAJODZ010000015.1 GCA_905233645.1 uncultured Synergistales bacterium
TCCGGCATTTCCTAACGGTGTAAGCTCATTAAAATATTTTATTTTCACACCAAATTTTGAACCGTCGCCGAAATAATTCATTATGCTTGCGCTCAAATGCGAAACCGTGATTATAAAATCGTCAAAGCCCTGAGCTTTTAAACATTCAATTTGATGTTCAAGGACTGGCTTATTTGCGATTGGTATCATTGGTTTAGGGATATCGTTAGCAATTTGCTGAATACGAGTTCCTTTACCGCCAGCCATTAAAATTACTTTCATGATTAAAAATTCCCGTTTAAATCTTTTCTGCCGGTTCGTAACTTTCAGGCGTGTAATACAGAATTTGCGCACCGCCATTCTCAAACATAAACGGAACGTACAAAAATTCTTTCATGGCCTCGCGGACTTGATTTTGAAATTCAGGAGTAACGTAAAAAACAAAAAAGCCTCCTCCGCCAGCACCTAATAATTTTCCACCGAGAGCACCAGCTTTTTTAGCACGTAAATAAATTTCGTCGAGCGTGTCATTTGAGATTGCTTTACCGGTTTTACGTTTTAATTCCCAAGTATGATTTAACAATCTTCCGAAATCATCTAAATCGCTATGTTTATCCTGCAAAATATCAAGAGCGTTGCTAACGAGTAACTTCATTTCGTCGAGCGATTTAATTTTATCTTTGGGTGTTTCAGCGTTATTAGCCTTTTGAATACTAGACGACAACCGCGTAAAACCTGTGAAGAACATCATTAAATTATTATTAAGCTGCGTTTTGCGTTCAGGGTGAATTATAACTGGTGATACTTCGTAATCATGGCCATGAAATTTAATAACATTCATTCCACCGAAAGACGCTGCTATTTGGTCTTGCCAACCTCCGGCCTCATTGCACAGGACACGCTCTAAGTAAATCGCTTCGTCAGCAAGTCGTTTTTTATCAGCGTACTTACCTTTCAGAGCGTGAAAAGCCTGCAGCATTCCAACCGCAAATGATGAGCTTGTCCCTAAACCTGAACGAGCCGGCAAATCTGCTTCATACGTTAATCTGATTTCATGAATGTCCAACATTTTCATAGCGTTTTTAATTGCAGGGTGGTCAATTTGTTCAACGTCTGTAACGCGTTCTGTTTTTGAGTAAACTAATTCAGTTGAATAATCAAAAAATCTCGGCAAATGTCTAACAGTAACGTAACAATATTTGTCGATTGAACTTGAAAGTACAGCCCCACCGTTTTCAGCAAAATAATTTTCCATATCAGTGCCGCCGCCGAAAAATGACATTCTGAACGGAGTTTTAGTAATGATAATTTTAATCGCCGCCTTAAATTTTTTAATGGCAATTATAAATAAAATCAAAGCACAAAAAAACCCTGACTATTAAAATCAGGGCATTAATTTTTTAATTTGGTGCGGAGGGGGAGACTCGAACTCCCACAGAGCTTAATTGTCCACAAGATCCTTAGTCTTGCGCGTCTACCAGTTCCGCCACCCCCGCAATATAAAATATTAAAAGGTATCCAGAACGCAAAGTATTATACTCACAAATTTTTTCGCGTCAAGTTATATAATAACTCGTAAATTTTTTAATGGGAGGTTTATGTTTATAGACAATGAAATTAGCACGTAGCCGTACATCAAATTTCCAAGTAAGTTTTCAAAGGAAGCTTGCGCTAAAATTAGTTAAGTCCGTTCCTGGATATAAGTTACCACGTATTATTGGCCTGTTAAAAAATGAGATGCAATATTCTGAGGTAACTCCTGATAAATTCGATTTAGCTTTGATTGCAGAAGCCGACCGTGAGAACAGTAAAGACGCAAGCGCAATTTCACTAGAAGATTTAGCAAGGAAGCTTGAAATTGAGTTATAGCGTCAAAATCAAAAAAGTTGCTGAAAAATTTATACAAAATCAAAGCAAAGACACACAATCAAGAATTTTAAAGGTGCTTAGTGATTTTCCGCCGCCGTCAGGTGTTAAGAAATTAAAAGGTAAAGGCAACGGTAAATATTTTCTAGTTCGTGTTGGCGATTTGCGAATAATTTTTACGATGGACAATGAGGATAAAATAGTTTTTATTGAAGCTATAGGCAATAGAGGCCAAGTTTATAAAGATTTTTAATGGAGGTTTTAAAAAATGCAAGAGTTAAGCGCGTTCCCTATTGGTGAAAAAAATGATGCTTACGCAAAATATTTTATCGGACAAAGTTATTTAAAGCCGCTTTCAAAAGAACAGATTTTTATAGCAAACGTAACTTTTGAACCTGGCTGTCATAATAATTGGCATATACATCACTCAACAAAGGGCGGCGGTCAAATTTTAATCGTTACTGCCGGCCGCGGTTATTATCAAGAATGGGGCAAAGAACCTCAAGAGTTACACGCTGGCGATATACTTAACATTCCTGCTAACGTCAAACATTGGCACGGCGCAGCTCCTTCCGAATGGTTTCAGCATTTATCGTTAGAAGTTCCAGGCGAAAATAATTCTAATGAATGGCTCGAACCGGTTGACCAAAAATTTTATGAGGCTTTGAAATAATGAAGAGGCTTTTAATTTTTACATTCGCATTTTTGATTTTGATTACATGTTCTTTTTCAGATGCTTACGCTTCGGAATTGGGACAAATTAAAATTACAGCTAACGGTAACGCAATAATCGGCAGTCTTGAAGATAATCCGGCCTCACGCGCTTTTTATGACATGCTGCCGGTAACTTTTAACATGCGCGATTTGTATGAGCGTGAGATGTGTTACAACATGCCTAAACCTTTAAGAACTGGAAAATTAACGGCGAGTGCTTATCAAGTTGGAGATATTATTTATTGGCCGCCGCGTCATAGTTTAGTAATTTTATATAAACAGAACGGTGAAAGATTTCAAAGGCAACACTTAGGGCATATTGATTACGGTGTTGAAATTTTTGAACATACGGGCGACGCGGTTGTAACGTTTGAAAAATTAGAGTTAAGTCCGGAAAGCCCTAACATCCCATTAGATATCCCCAAACCCGAAAAAATCGAGTTCGTAAAATAAAAATATATCCCCTTAGTTTTCGAGCTAAGGGGAGTTTTTTGTTTACAGCCAGCCGTTTAATTTTGATTGATTAACGCCGCCGTTTAATAATTTTCCTGGTTGCCATTGTGCATTTGGATACATGGCCGCTAAATCACTAACACATTTTTCAACGCCGCTACTTCCTGAAGTTGCAAACGTATAAATCTTTTTGCCGCTTAAATCAAATTTTTCAAGGAACGTGTTAATAATATGCGGGGCTGTGTACCACCAAACAGGGAAGCCGATAAAAATCTCATCATAGTTTTTCATGTCAGGGATATCATTTGCTAAGGCTGGACGTGAATTTTTATCCTGCATTTCGATGGTTGAACGGCTCTTTTTGTCCGTCCAATCTAAATCAGCGTGTGTATAAGGTGTTTCGGGGACTATCTCGTAAATATCAGCTCCGGCAAGTTTTGCTAATTCGGTTGCTACATTTTCAGTGATGCCGCTCGCCGAAAAATACGCTACAAGTTTTTTACTCATGATTTTAAAAATCTCCTGTTCAAAAATTTAATTCGCATTATAAAACACAAATCATCTTATTTAAAAGCAAAGCGCGAAAAATTTTATGGCTCTAAAAAAATCGACACTTTGTTTTTTAAATTATTTCTGAAAAATTTTATCAGCACTAAATTTTTAAAGGCTTTTTGTAGTTGTAAACGTAGTTGCAAAAAATAGCAGTCCCCCAAATTAAAAGGAACTGCGGTGCAAAAAATGTTAGAAAACTGAAAATGACGCGATTATTTTAATGTATTGTTTTAAAAAATGCACGTGCTAAAAAATTTCGTGATATCATTGCCAAAATTAAAATTAAAAAATTAAAAAAGCTCGCGCTTTTCAAGGAGATTTAAATAGATTGCGTAAAAAAATTTTTGCTTGCCTGTTTATTGCGTTGTGCTTACAAATTTTTAATCACGCTAACGCCGCAACAAATGATATGCCTGATAAAGCTACGCTCGCCGCTAATAGAATGCGTTTCGATTCTAATACAGGCGATTTTTTAGCAGACGGTAACGTTACGATTACAGCCGGTGATTTTAAAATTGTCGCGCCCGTCGGTTCAGGTAATATTGATAAACAAATTTTAAATTTTGAAAAAGGGATTACAGCTTCAGGCTTATGGCTCGGCGATAAAATCAATCTTAAATCCGGCAACGTCTCTGTCTCTTTCGCTGGAACACCAACTTGCAAATTTAATAACGGTGTCTTCGGCAGTTTTGGAACGATGAAGTTAGAGGCTGACAAACTCACGATTACAGGAGCGGGCGGTCTCGAAAAAAATTCCCGTAATAAAAAAGATACTCAAACAAAATTTTGGCTCATTAAAGTTAATAAGCTTGAAGATTTGTCGCGCGGTGTAACGTTTAGTGCCGGAGCTGTCGAAGGAGTTTTAAAGAACGGCGAATTACACAGCATGACCGCAAAAAACGGAGTTCATTTAAAAGGCAAGCCCAAAGGTCAAAAACAAGTCGTAACTCTTAGAGGCGACAGCGCATTATATTCACTCTCAAGAGGGAGTATTGTCGTTAGCGGCCATGTCGTAGCAACTCAAGGCGGACGCACTTTAAAGTCTGACAGCATTGTATATTTCCCAGACCAAAATCGCGTCGAAGCGTTAGGCGGTGTCTCTAAAAAACGCAACGGCCTCGTTCAAATGGGACAAGCAGAAATTACGATTGATTTGCGCCGCGAAAGAGAGAATTAAAAAATGGCGGTTTTAAAAGCTGAAAATTTACGTAAATCTTATAGCGGCCGTAACGTTGTCAAAAAGATTAGTGTTGAAGTTAATACCGGTGAAGTTGTTGGATTATTAGGCCCGAACGGTGCTGGTAAAACAACTTCATTTTATATGATTGTCGGACTTATTCAACCGGACGCAGGCGTTGTAAAAATTGATGACGTTGATATTACGAATATGCCTGTTTATCAAAGAGCGCGCGCCGGAATTGGTTATCTGCCTCAAGAAGCGTCCGTCTTCAGAAATTTAACGGTCAGGGAAAATATAAATCTCGTCTGGGAGGAAACAGGTAAACGCCGCGAAGCTAAAAAACTCACTGATGAATTACTCGAACAATTCAAAATTACTCACATAGCCGAAACAAAAGGTTATTCACTTTCAGGCGGCGAACGTCGCAGAGTTGAGATTGCGCGCGCATTAACTTTAAAGCCGAAATTTATTTTGCTCGATGAACCGTTTAGCGGCATTGACCCCATTGCAGTTGCTGATATTCAGTCGATGATTGACGAATTAAAAGCGCACGGTTACGGAGTTTTAATAACAGACCATAACGTAAGAGAGACGCTTTCAATTACAGACAGAACGTATTTAATACATGACGGTGAGATATTTTTAGCAGGCACGCCCTCAGAAGTTACGAATAACGAGATGGCCAAGAAATTTTATTTGGGCGAACACTTTGAAATGTAAGGAGCTTTTTAAATTTTAAAAATGGAATACAGAATTGAACACGACACTATGGGGGAAGTTAAAGTCCCAAGCGATAAATATTACGGCGCACAAACAGAACGCAGCAGGCAGAATTTTCAAATCGGTGTTAATCGTGAAAATATGCCAATCGAAATTATTAACGCATTCGCAATTTTGAAGAAGGCCGCCGCAGTCGCAAATAATAAATTATTACCTGAACGTATGACGAATGAAAAATTAAATTTAATTTCGCGCGTCTGTGATGAAATTACTGCCGGCGGTTTGAGCGAAAATTTCCCGTTAGTTGTTTGGCAGACAGGTTCGGGAACTCAATCAAACATGAACGTCAACGAAGTCATTGCTAATAGAGCTAACGAACTCGCAGGTAAAAAGATTTTGCACCCTAACGATGATGTAAATATGTCCCAGTCATCAAATGATACGTTCCCGACAGCAATGCATATCGCCGCAGTTTTAGAAATCGAAAATAATTTATTGCCTGAGATTAAAAATTTAATTGCAACGTTTAAAAAATTAGAGCTTGAAAACCCAAATATTATAAAAACCGGACGCACTCATTTACAGGACGCTGCACCGTTAAAATTTTCACAGGAAATTTCGGGCTGGCGTAACAGTCTTGAGCGCGGCTTAGAGATGATTTTAAACGCGACGAATTTTTTACGTGATTTAGCATTAGGCGGCACGGCTGTCGGAACAGGATTAAACGCGCCGAAAAATTTTGATGTTGAGAGCGCAAAGGCCGTTTCAGAAATTACAGGCACTCGATTTAAAACAGCGGATAACAAATTTCATGCATTGACTTCAAAAAGCGAATTTGTTTTTGCACACGGAGCTGTTAAAGCTTTAGCCTGCGACATGATGAAAATTGCGAACGATGTTCGTTGGTTAGCTTCGGGGCCTCGTTGCGGAATTGGTGAAATAATTATCCCAGCGAATGAGCCAGGAAGTTCGATAATGCCCGGCAAAGTTAATCCGACACAGTGCGAACAGGTTACGATGACAGCTACGCAGATTATTTCAAATGACACAGCTGTAACTATTGCGGCCTCACAGGGGAATTTTGAATTAAATGTATTTATGCCCGTGAGCGCGTATAACTTTTTACAATCGGTGAGGCTGTTAGCAAATTCGATTAAATCATTTAACAATAATTGCGCGGTTGGGATTAAGCCCGATAAAAATCGTATGGCCGAAAATTTGAATAAATCTTTAATGCTTGTAACGTGTTTAAATCCTGTAATAGGTTATGAGAACGCCGCCAAAGTTGCAAAATTAGCGCACTCAAAAAATATTTCGTTGGAAGCTGCGTGCTGTGATGAATTAAAATTTTTATCACATGATAAATTTCAGGAGGTTGTTGACCCTGCAAAAATGGTCTAATTTAAAAATCACCGGTCTTTCGAGCGACGGTGCAGGAATTGCCAGGACATCGAACGGCGTTATATTTGTGAACGGCGCGTTGCCTGGTGAGATTGTTACGGCTGAAATTATTTTGCGCAAGAAAGATTTTTCGATAGGTCGTTTGATTTCGATTGAAAAAATTTCAGAAGACCGCGTAAAACCAAAATGCAAATATTACGGCAAGTGCGGAGGCTGTCAGCTTCAACACGTAAATTACGAAGGCCAATTAAAATTAAAAGCCGATTTAGTAATTGACGCGATGAAAAGGATTGGCGGTTTTGATGACGAGTGCGTAAATGAAATTAAGTGTGAGCCTTCGCCCGAAAAATGGGGTTATCGAAATAAAGCGTCATTCCCTGTTCAGGGTGTCAACGGGAAAATTTTAACGGGCTTTTACAAATTACGAACTCACGAAATAGAATTTATAAATAATTGTCCTGTCAATGCTCCTGAAATAAATCGTCTGTATAAAAATTTGCTTGATGAGATTTCCGGGCATGGCATAAATTTAGACGGTTATAACGAGAAAACTAACAAAGGCAAATTGCGGCACATAATCTTACGTACAGGAATAAACACTGCTGAAAATTTATTGAGTTTTGTAATTAACGGCCGGTTATCTCAAAAAAATATAAGTTCGTTAATAAAGCTTTGTGCAAATTTTACGCCCGACACGATAACTTTAAATTTTAATTCAAAGCCGGGCAATACGATTTTAGGAATTAGGAGCGAAGCAATTTACGGCAACGGAATAATTTCAGAACAGCTAAATAATTTTAAATTGTTAATGGACACTTCTTCATTTTTCCAAGTGAACACGAACCAAGCCGAAAAATTATTTTCATACGTTCAAAATTTAGCGCGTGATTATAAAAATATTCTTGAGTTATACAGCGGAGTAGGTTCATTAACGTGTTATCTTGCTGAAAATTCAAACGTTACTTCGATTGAAGAGTGGCGGCCTGCTGTGAATATGGCTGTAAAAAATTTCAAGCTGAATAATTTGCGTGTGAAAGCTTTGTGCGGAAAAGCTGAAGATTTAATAAATGACATTTCCGGAAATTTTGACGCAGTTGTTTTAGACCCGCCGCGCGACGGTTGTGAGAGGGGCGTTTTAGAATTTATAAACAGGCTTGGCATTAAAAATGTTATTTACGTCTCGTGCAACCCTGCTACTTTAGCGCGCGATTTAAAAATTTTAGCGGCGCACGGTTATAAATTGGCGAGCATAAAATCTTTTGACATGTTCCCCCAAACAGTGCATGTTGAAACGGTAGCAGTATTTTTAAAATGAGAAGGGAATTTGTAAGATTTTAATATTTTTCACAAAACTTACGCTGTTGAAATAAGGCTTATAAATTTAATATTGCTTCATGAAATAATTTTAACAAAATTCACAACCGCTTCAAATTTTTGACAGGGGGATTTTTGAAAACATGAAGCTTATTTTTTTGGATATCGACGGAACGCTAACTCAGCCCGGCGAAAATAACCCTCCGACTAGTGCCATTCAAGCTATTAAAAAAGCTCGCGCTAAAGGTCATAAAGTTTTTTTATGCACTGGCCGTAATCCTGATATGCTAGCTCCGGTTTTTAAATTGGGTTTTGACGGGATGATATCATGCGCGGGCGGTTACGTTGCTGTTGGTGAGGATGCGAACGAAGTTTTATTTGATTGCCCGATGAGTAATGAACAGCGCGATGTGTCTTTAACGTCTTTACACAATCACGGCGTATTTTGCACGATTGAGGCTAAGGACGGCTCGTGGGGTGATGAAAATTTAGGCGCGTTCTTACAAAATCAAACGTCCGCTAACAGTGAGATTGAACGCTGGCGTAAAGCCCTTTCAAAAAATTTAGGCATTCGCCCAATGAGTGAGTATGACGGCAGTCCGATTTACAAAGTCGTCATCATGTGTGAACAAATGCAGCAATTAGACGAAGCAAAAAATTTATTGGGCAATGAGTTTAATTTTGTATTGCAAGAGGTTAAAGCTCACAGTTGCATTAACGGCGAAATTCTCAATAAAAATTTTAATAAAGGCTCAGGCGTAAAGCTCATCGCTGAAAGATTTAACACCGATTTAAAAAATACGATTGGTTTTGGCGATAGCATGAATGATTTAGAGATGATACAGACTGTCGGTTTTAGTGTCTGTATGGCAAACGGTGCTGAAGCTCTGAAAAAATTAGCCGATATGGTTTGTCCTGCGGTTGATGATGACGGAATTGCAAAAGCGTTTGCGGATTTAAATTTAATTTAATTTTTTAAGGAGGCTTTTTTAAGAATGGCTCTCGATTACAGAAAATGCGCTCAAGAAATAGTCGATAACATCGGCGGACGCGAAAACATTGCTCAAGCGGCACACTGTGCTACACGTCTAAGGCTCGTTATTAAGGACAACTCAAAAATTAACAAAGCCGCTCTCGATAATATTGAAGGTGTTTCCGGAACTTTTGAGAACAGCGGACAACTTCAGTTAATTATTGGGACAGGCACGGTCAATAAAGTTTACGCCGAATTTTTATCGATTACGGGAATGTCAGAAGCAACGAAAGATGATGTCAAAGCCGCCGCCGCCGCACAACAACCAGTTTGGAAAAGAATGCTTAAAGCGATTGGCGATGTCTTTGTTCCGATTTTGCCTGCGATTGTCGCTTCAGGTTTAATGATGGGTTTAATTGAAGCACTCGGAAATTTTGACGCGTCATTTAAAAATACAGCTTGGTTTGACTTTTTAAGCTTGGTCGCGAACACTGCATTTGCATATTTACCGGTTATCGTTGCAATATCAGCGGCTCGTGTTTTTGGAGGCAATACATTTTTAGGCGCGGTCATTGGTCTTGCGATGATACATTCAAGTTTATTAAACGCTTGGAACGTCGGTTCGGTAAAAGCTATTAACAAATTTTTTGAGATTGCAACCGGAGTTATTCCAAGCTGGAATTTGTTAGGCGATTTTAAAATTGGTTCGTGGGTCATTGGCTCAGTATCGCGTGTCGGTTATCAAGGCCATGTAATTCCCGTTATGATTGCCGTTTATGTAATGTGCATAATTGAAAAATGGCTGCATAAACATGTTCCGGAAATGCTTGACTTATTTATTACACCGTTTGTGACGGTTTTGACGACAACATTTTTCACGTTCACGATTATTGGCCCAGTCTTTGCATATCTTGAAGGATTAGTCTTACAGGGCGCGCAAGTACTTGTTAAAAATCCTGTTGGTGCTGGCGTAATGGGTGCTTTATATCCCTGTACGGTCGTTATGGGATTACACCATATGTATAACGTTATTGAGGCCGGTATGCTTTCATCAACTGGTTTAAATACCTGGATGCCTATCGCTTCAGCCGCTAACTTTGCACAGTTCGGAGCGTGTTTAGCCGTTGGTTTCAAAGCTCTTAACCGCAAGACTAAAGCTGTCGCTATTCCTTCATCGTTATCAGCCTCATTAGGAATTACAGAGCCTTCGATTTTCGGTGTTAACTTAAGATTTTTAAAACCCTTTATCGCTGGTATGATTGGCGGAACAGTCGGAGCTGTTTTCGGAGCTATTTCAGGTATTGGAGCGACATCATACGGTGTTACTGGTTTGCCTGGTTATTTAACGATTGACAATCCTGCTCAATATTCGATATTGCTTGCGATTTCGGGAGGTTTAGCATTTATTATCACGTTAGTAATTTGGCGCGATGAACCTCAACCAGCAGCAGCCGCAGAAACAGAAGATTTAAACGCCGGCAAAAATTTCACACCTGAACAAGTTTTAGAATTTCGTACAGTAATTTCAAGTTCAGGCGGAGAAATTGCTCAACCTGTCGCCGGAAAAGTTATTCCATATACCGAGATTAACGACCCAGCGTTTGCATCAGGTACAATGGGACAAGGTGTAGGCATTGAACCGGAAGACAACATAATTTACTCTCCTGTTGACGGCGAAATAGTTTCTGTAGCTGACAGCAAACATGCATTAGGAATTGCGGCAGGCGATATGGAGATTTTAATTCACGTTGGCATTGATACGGTTGCAATGAACGGCGACGGTTTTGAAGACTTCGTAAAAGAGGGCGACACCGTTAAAAAAGGACAGAAGCTCATGAAATTCGACCGTGCAAAAATTAAAGCAGCTAACCACCCTGAAACAGTTGTGTTATTATTAACTAACAGCGAAGATTTTGACGATGTAAAAGTCGGCTAATTTGTAATTCGCAAAATTGTAACCACATTAAACGAACAGTCCTTCAATTTTTGGGGGGCTGTTATTTTTTGCAACTACGTTTACCACTACAAAAAAGCATTTATAAATTTAACAGCCGCAAAATTTTTAAGCACATCGATTTTTTAACAAAGCGTTAAATTTTTTGAGCCATAAAAAATCCCCAAGCCCAAATTTTAACAAAAACTAGCAAAAATTCTCCCGTCTTCTTTAAGCGTGAGATGTCTTTTAGCGTCAGCGTCATGGCTAGATTTGATTTGTGATATAGTTAGTTAAATATAAAAATCATGAATAGGGCTTATAAATTTCGTATATATCCTAACAAAGAACAAAGAATTATGTTTGCAAAAACCTTTGGTTGTGTGCGTTTCATATACAACAAAATGCTTGCTGACAAAATTAAATGTTATAACGATACTGGACAAAACCTTAAAACCACTCCAGCGCAGTATAAAAGTGAGTTTGAATGGCTGAAAGAAGTTGACAGTCTTGCTCTTGCTAACGCTCAATTAAATTTACAGGCTGCCTATAAGAATTTTTTTAGTCGCAAGGGGGCGGGGTTTCCTAAGTTCAAAAGCAAGAAAAACAGCCGTATGAAATATTCAACAAACAACCCAAACGGAAGCGTAAGGATAGAAAACGGAAAAATAAAATTGCCTAAAGTCGGTTTTGTAAAAATAGTTCAACACCGTCAAATGATTGGCACAATAAAAACTGTTACGATAGAAAAAACACCAACAAATAAATACTTTGTAAGTATACTTGTCGAATACGAAAACCAAGTAAAAACAGTTAACTTACAAAAATTTATCGGCTTAGATTTTTCTATGCATGACTTATTTGTAACATCAGAGGGAATAAAAGCAAATTATCCGCAGTTTTTCCGTAAAAGTGAGAAAAAATTATCTCGTGTATGCCGCTGGTTATCAAAGTGTGAGAAAGATAGTAATAATCGTAATAAAGCTAGACTAAAAGTTTGTAGAGTATATGAAAAAATTTCCAATCAGCGAGCAGATTTTCTAAATAAACTTTCATATCGTCTAGCAGAAAATTATGACGTAGTTTGTATAGAAAATCTCAACATGAAAGCAATGAGCCGAAGCTTAAAATTCGGGAAATCTGTAATGGATAATAGCTTTGGAAAATTCCGAGACATGCTAAGTTACAAGTTATATTTTCGTGGCAAACAGCTTATAGTAATTGATAAATTCTATCCTTCGAGCCAAATTTGTAATAAATGCGGATATAAAAATCCTGAAGTCAAAGATTTGTCGGTTCGTTTTTGGATATGCCCATCATGTGGCGAAAAACACGACAGAGACATAAATGCAGCTATCAATATTCGTGAAGAAGGGAAAAGGATAGTTGCTAAAAATAAAATATCTACCGTAGGTCATACGGGAAGTAACGCTTGTGGAGAGGGTGTAAGACACTATAGCCAAATTGAGGTTATAGCGCAGTCCTCGTTGAAACAGGAAGCCTCCGCTTCTTAAAGCGGAGGTATGTTCACGAGCAAGGGGATTATATTTAAATGCGTGTTATTTTTTATGCGATTGCTTCGGCTGGAGTTGGCTTGCCTAAAAAATATCCCTGCGCTAAATCACAACCGGCCTTCTTCAAAAAGTCGAGCTGTTCTTTAGTCTCAACACCCTTCGATAATGCAGGAATACCCAACCGCCGCGCCATATCAATGACTGCTGACAAAATAATATTCGTTCGCTCGTTATCATAGGATTTAATCATATCCATGTCAATTTTTAGGCCGTCCAAATTGAAATCTTTTAATACTTTCAACGATGAATAACCAGAGCCGAATGCGTCCATCCAAACTTTAAAGCCGTGATGTCTTAACCGTTCGGATTCTTTTTGCATTGTTGCCATATCCATTGCGATTAAGCTCTCCGTTATTTCAAATCTCAACATTTCGCGCGGAATGTCATAATTTTTAACAGCGTCTTCGATTACTTTTATGATGTCCGTTAATTCAAAATCTAAACGCGATAAATTAAGTGAGACCGGAATTAACTTCTCGCCTAAATCTTTGCGCCTCTTTAATTCTTTACAGACACTTTGAATTACGAAGCTGTCAAGCTTATGAATTTGGTGCTGTTCCTCTAAAACATTTATGAAATTACCAGGCATTAAAGAACCGTACGAAGGGTCTTCCCAACGTGTTAATGCCTCATATGAAGCAACCTCTCCAGTCGCAACATTTAAAACAGGCTGGAAGAATACTTTTATGTGTCCGGAGCTTAAAGCTTGGTCGAATGACGTTAATATATGGTCTTGCATGTGAATGCGTTCGTCCATTTTGTTATCATAAGTTTGAACGGTCGAGCCGTATTCACGTTTGATACTGTCACAGGCTAATTTAGCATAATCGCAGATTAACGAGATATCCATTTTTTCATCGTAAATTTTATAAATGCCTGCCTTCATCTCGACAATGACTTCGCGGCGAATATTATTTATTCTGGTATTCATACGTAAAATTTTGTCGCTTAAATCAGTTTGTGAAGTTAATACAACAAAATGGTCGCTCTCAACACGCGCAACTAATCCATTTGGAAAAGTCTCTTTTATAATTCGCGCTATTGATTGCAACATTCGGTCGCCGCCTGAAAATCCGTACGTTTCATTGTAAGTATGAAAATTACGAATATTAAAATACACACAGCTCACCGGTAATCCTGATTTAAAAACTTTTTGCAAAAATTCAGGAGCTTGCGCTCTAAAATAATTCATGTTGAATAAACCTGTTAGCTCATCTCTGGCATTTTTAGAGCCGTCGTTACTGGGTTTTGCATTATTGCCGGCAATGGCCATGAGCTTCTCTTTGTTAGCTGTATCGTGAAGATTGACGTAATATAAATCGCCTAACTCTTCATCATGGACAAAGTGTCCCCAATCTTCTATATGCTTGATTTTCCCAGTGCGGGTGATAATTCTATATTTAACATAATCAAAACCGTCAGCTAATTTAATCTGCTCCTCAATAATTCGATTGGTCTCCTCTAAATCTTCAGGATAGACAACGCCCGAAAAACTGCCGCCGGTAAATTTCATAAAATCTTCAAACGATGAACACTCAAAAATTTGTACAAGACCATCGCTCGCACATAAAATTTCAGCTTCTTCATCAGCACGATAAACTAAAATAGCTCCGGGCATGTTAATCGCAAGCTTATCAAATGAAAAATTATCGTTTTTACGTTGCATAAGAATTTTTCAACCTCCCATATATTTTTTAATTGCTTTCTAACGTTCTTTTAAGCCATTGGGCAAAAATTTACTGAGAATTTTTTTCAGCGCGTCGGACTTCAAAGGCTTGGCTAAATAATCATCAAAACCATAACCGATATATTCTTCGCGTAAGCCTGAGCCTGAATTAGCCGTTAATGCAATATATGCCGCTCCTATTGATGCCCCTTGAATTTGTTTCGCACGTACTAAAGTTTCAATACCGTCAAGTCCGGGCATCCTATGGTCTAAAAAGATTATGTCGTAATGAGTTTTCTCAATCATTTTTAAACAATCTTCGCCGCTCTCTGCCGTTTCGACTTGAGCTTTAGTCTCGTTCAACATTCCTTTAGCAACGACCAAATTTACAGGCGTATCGTCAACAATCAATAAACGCGCTTTAGGACAAATAAACGGCCTCGTGTCTTCTTCTGTTTTAACAACTGGCCGTTCTGCAAGAACTTTTTCATATTCCGCGATAGTACCTTGAAATCCGTCGTGCGATAATTGTTGAGTTAGTTCGACAATAAAACTGCTTCCATGACCGTATTCACTTTCGGCGTGAATTTTGCCACCCATTAAATCTAACAAGTAACGCACCAATGTTAAACCTAAGCCCGCGCCTTGAATGTTTTGTGTCTCTGTCAAATTAACGCGTTCAAAAGAATGGAATAAATGTTTTAAATCGTCTTTTCTAATTCCAATGCCCGTATCGATGACACTGATAATCATTTTGACACGGCCTTTTTCACGGTCGCCGGCAACTTTTAACGTTACAGTTCCTTCTGAAGTGTATTTCAAAGCGTTGTCAAGCAAATTTATAATTACTTGTCTCAAATGGTCTTCATCGCCGTATAAATGTTCGGGTAATGATTTATCAATGTCCAAAACTAATTTCAAGCCTTTGTCATTTACGCTTTCAAACATGGACTCTTCGATATCTTTAATCATTTGCCAAATGTGATAATCAGCGTTGTAGAGTTCCATTTTGCCGGATTCGATTTTAGAGATATCAAGAATATTATTTATGATTGACAGCAGATGAGTTCCGGCGCGTCTGATATCGAGTGAAGCCTGTCTGATTTCTGGGTCGTGGCATTCTTTTAAAATCATTTCGTTCATACCTAGAATTGCATTCATAGGTGTTCTGATTTCGTGAGACGTATTAGCAAGGAAGTCGCTTTTGGCTCGATTTGCGGCGTTAGCCATTTGTGTAGATTTTTCTGTACGTTCGCGGGATTCTTCAAGTTCTTTTTCAACCGTAGCCATTTGTCTGTACATTGGAGCTTCGTAATAAAAGAACGTTACAAATAATACAACCGTACAGACAGCATACGAGAATAACGTATCACGAACAAAGCTGTACTGAATTATGAACGCCAGAATTAAAATCGCCCCTAACGTACTCATAACAGCAAATTGTAATTTTTCGGTGTAATACTGCCTGTTCGTAATCTGATGATACGCCGCCATAGTTATAAAATAGAACACGTACAGCGACCGAAATAGAACGTTATATTCACCAGCCTGTAATCCGCCCTCTGATGAAATGCTGAAGAAAAATCCTGAAATTCCGGGCATTAAATTTAAAAGCAATATGGCAAAACTCGAAATCAATAACATAAAATTAAAGCGTTCAAGTTTTCTATTTCTAAGCCTTACGTAAGCCTCAACATACCGCATTAAATAATACGCATTAACATTTTCAACAGCATAATAAAACGTCCGTATTATTAAATTCATGATTTGGCGATGTCCGAAAAAATCAACTGACATTACGGAAACGATTTCCAGGAACGTCGCTAAAAATGTTGAGACAGTCAATAATCGGGAGCGTTTATTTATTTCAGCAACAGTCGCGTAACGCAAATACTGAAATAACGCAAGCACTCCCAAAAATGGAAGCATAGTTACTTCGAGCCAGACGTTATAGCCGTAGGTAATACGCATTTTAAAATTATGCCTCCTTTAAAATCTTTTCAGACGGAATATATTTTATTAACATCTCCTCAAGTTCTTGACCTTTAACGGGTTTACTAAGGAAATCGTCAAACCCCGCCGCTAATAATTCTGCTCTCACTCCTACAATCGCATTAGCTGTACAAACTATTACTTTTGCTGTCGCTCCTGGGGCCTTGACCATCTGTTTAATATTTGCGAGCGTCTCTTTACCGTCCATGTGCGGCATCATGTAGTCCATTAAAATTACGTCGTAAGGATTTTGCGCGACCTTCTTTAAACATTCTTCGCCGCTGTCGGCCTGGTCAACTTTAACTTTGGTCTCCTTCATTAACGACTGCAAAACTATTCTGTTCATGTCGTTATCGTCAACGATTAAAACTCTCGCGTCCGGAGCCTGGAAAACTTTACGAACTTCTTTTTTAGCATGAGTGCTTTCGATTTCGTAATCCCTGAGCGTCTTTGTACCTACGATTTTTTGAGGAAGCGTAACTAAAAATGTCGTGCCTACTCCGTAAGTTGATGTAACTTCGACAGTACCGCCCATTAACTCAATTAAACGCCCTGTTATCGCAAGCCCTAAACCAGTTCCCTCAATTTTATGAGTTTGAGCCGCGTCAATCCTTTGGAACGATTTAAATAATTTTGGGATATCTTCTTTGTGAATGCCTATACCCGTATCAGCTACGGTGATGTTAAGCGTAATCGACGAAGGGTCATCACTGCGTTCACCGGTAAGAGTAAATTTAACGCTGCCGTGTTTTGTATATTTAACGGCGTTGTTAAGAATATTAACCATGATTTGATGAACACGTATTCTATCGCCAAATAATTCATCGGGTAAATTCTGGTCGACGTTCGGAATATATTTCAAGCCTTTTTGTTCAGCTTTGATTTTAATCATATTTTCAACATCGCGGACGACACGGCCTAAATTGTAATTTCTGCTTGATAATTCTAATTGGCCGCTCTCGATTTTCGTGAAGTCAAGAATATCGTTGATTATATGCAAAAGTGTATTACCTGCGCTGTTAATATCACGTGCGTATTCGTAAATCGGGCCTTCTTCGTATTTGCGTAAAATAATTTCGTCCATGCCTAAAATCGTCGTAAGAGGTGTTCTGATTTCGTGAGACATGTTAGCTAAAAATTCACCTTTAGCCGCGTCGGCCTGTTGAGCAATTTTATTCGCCTCGTCTGCAAGAGCCTTAGCCTTACGTAATCTTTCGAGCGTGCGTTCCAAATCTCTATACGCCGGAGTTTCGAGCAAGAAGAAGAATACATATAAATTAACGCTCAAAATGACAAACGATAACGAAGGAATGTCCGGGAAAAAGATATTGCGAATAAATTCAACTAGCCACGATAAAGCCGCATCAATCACAAGCCCCCAGATTTGCCCCTGAGTAAATGAAGTTCTGTAAAGATAAATCTCAAACCAAGCCCACAGCATAAAAACCGTTGGAGCCCAAAAATGCAGCAAAGGCCATATCGCACCGGTCGTGATTGCATTACGGTTTTCAGATATTGCAAAATTCGCGCCCGTAAATACTCCGATTAGTTCAAGATATAAAAATACTCCGAGAACGATATTTTGAACGTAAAACATTTTTTTCCTGAACGTCGAATCATTTCCAAACGAACCGATATAACGCATAAACATGAAATTTACGCTTATTATCGAGATTTGTTGAAGAACAGAACATAAATAACGCGCTTCAACAGGATAAGGCGACCCCGTTACGAGAACCATTGAGCATAAAACTTCAACAACGCTGCTCACCGTAACCATGTAACAATACTGTATAAACATGTGCTGTCCTGAATTTGTACCGGAGTAAATCAATTTCAGGTAAATACACAGCGTCGCATTTAAAAACAAAACGGCAATCTCAGATTCTATTAAATACAGAATATCCAAATTTTTTCGGACGCTCCTTTTTTAGTTAAATTCAAATTCAAAATCATTTAACGCTAAATTTTAAGCTAATTCATTCAGAATAGGCAAGATTTTTATTTAAAAGTATTTTAAAAAATCGTGAACGCACTTAAAAAATTTTATATCATTCCGTTCGCAATCATGTTAAAAAATTTTATCAGCCATTCAGAATACAACCCGTATAAAAACGCTCCGACAGCCAAAATGAATAACGGAATTAACATTTCGTACGTTGGGTCGCTAACATTTTCGTTTGCTGTTTTAAAATCGAAATTAGTTCCAGGCATAATGAACACGCTAAAAACTGAGAATATATATAAAACCGTCAACACTGCTGAAATTAAAATCGTAAAAATTCCCAAGTAACCAATTTTAGGCGCGTTTGCAAAAGCTGTTCCTAATTGCCATTTACTAATAAAACCGGCTGAAGGAGGAAGACCGCACAAAGCTACACCGGAAATTAAAATCGCGGCTGTAACTTTAGGCATACCGTGAGAAATTCCGCGCATGTCAAATAAATATTCACGTTTAGTCTGGCACAAAATAGCTCCGGCGCAGAAGAATAAATTTATTTTTATAATTGCGTGCGCTCCCATGTGAGTTAATGCTCCGACTAGACCTTCGGGTGTCAAAATCAAAACGCCAAGCAAAATATAAGAGAGCTGGCTAATTGTCGAATAAGCAAAACGCCTTTTAAGATGTTGTGTAGCTAACGCAGTATATGACCCGTAAAAAATAGTCATGCATGAAAGAGTAAAAGCTAAAATTTGCGCCCAAGTCCCATTTAAAAATTCAGGCGAATATACAAACCATGTTAAACGAATGACAGCGAATACTCCGGCTTTAACGACTGCGACCGCGTGTAAAAGGGCTGTTACCGGAGTTGGAGCGACCGAAGCCGCAGGCAGCCAACCATGAAACGGGAATATAGCCGCTTTAACGCCAAAACCTATAAATCCTAAAAACCACGCGATTAAATAAATATTGTCCGGAGTAACGAGTTTATTAAAAGCTTTTGAGCCGCCTATCGTAAAAATTTCGCCGCCGCCGTTTATCAAAGCATAAGTCATCGCAACAAATGCACACGCCGCTCCGCCGAATGAATAAATTAAATATTTTTTGCCAGCCGCCCTAGCTTTATCGTCCATTTCGTGCATTACCAAAGGTAACGTAACTAAAGTCATAAGCTCATAAAATAAGTAAAGCGTCAATAAATTCCCTGATAAAGTAATTCCGGCGACAACACCATACGTTAAAACGAACCATGCAAAAAATCTTTGTTCATTATGTTCATGGCTCATATATTCAAATGCGTATAATCCGGTTAACGGCCAAAGTGTAGCGATAATTCCGGCGAAGACACTTCCTAAACCGTCAAGCTTGAGCGTAAAGGCCATGTCTTTAGAAAATTTGAACATGTTTAAAATTTCGCCCGCGTGAAAATAATTCAGAGTGATTAGTGCAAAAATGATAATCGAATTTACAGCCAATGCACACTCAATAAAAACATTTCTTGAAAAGCGCGACTTAAAATTAAAACTGAACAATATCCCCGACGCAATAACAGGCAATAACACCGGCAATAAAAATAATTTCGCGTTCATGATTTTTGTATCCTTTCTCTACAAGAAAACTTCCGCTTCCATAAGCAGGAGACGAATTTTATATATAATAATATACTAGGTGTTGAAAATGTTAGTTTCTGAAAGGCTTATAAAAAATAAAAAGCCCCTTTGTGCATGAGCATCGAAGGAGCAAAATTTTTTAACTACGCAAATTTTTTGAGGGCGATTAAATTGAATAGCTTATATTGTCTTCTGGTGTCCTTTTATGCGCCCAAATTACCGTTTCAAAACCATAATGCGCCCATGTAAAACTGTTGTTCCTTTTTGTAATAATCCTGTCTGCAAAAACTCCAGCAATACGACACAAAATAGGTTTGTAATTTTGCGCTACAAAATCTATAAACATGCGATTATTCATAGTTAAGCGTTTAATTACAGCTTTAAAGTCCGGTACATATTGGTGCGTTGGGTCATCATAAAAATTTAATGTACCTCTGCGGCTTGGGAAAACAACACTCTGCTCACTTGGAAAACCCATACACAAACGTCCGCCAATTTTTAAACGTGAGCAAATTGCGTCTATCGTTTCCATTGGGTGGTCGCAATGTTCTAAATTATGCCATGACATAGCAGCATCGAAATCGCCTGATAAATTTTTGATTGTATTAGGAAATTCATCGCCGGTTGTGATTATGTATTCATCAGCTGCTTGTTTTGAGACTTCGTCAGTATTGTAATCGCCAACATCAACACCAACATAATATAAATCTGGTCTAGAAAGCTTCGTATTTTCTGGTGAATGATTACCGCAACCAACGTCTAAATATTTAGCACCGTATGATAAAGTTTGTAAAAATCTGTTACGCGAATGGGGACTTAAAATTGCACCTATGCGTCGTTTAAATCGCTTAAGTAATTTGCCTGAGGGGGGGGGGTGAGATCTTTACTCAAAATTATTAGCTCCTTGTTAAAAATATTGTCAAAAAATTTTATCACACCTTACCTTAAAACTTTTTATATTGAGCGTTTCAATTACGAATTAAATTAAACAACGCTAACCACTTCTCACACGCAATCTCTTCCGCGCGCATTTCTGGTTTTATTCCTGCGGATAATAATAAATTCGCATCGATGTTCATAAAATTTTTGAGATTGTTATAAATATTTTTGCGCCTGAATTTAAAAGCTTGGTGTAACAATTTGCTCCAAATCGGATTTTTAACGAGGTCGAAATTTTTATTAAGCGTTATCTCAACAATGGCTGAACTAACTTTCGGGATTGGTCTAAAACATTTCGGGGAGACTTCATGAATAATTTTCGCCGTCCCCATAGCTTCGACAGCAATCCCCAAAGGATAACGCGCTTTTGTTTTTATCGGAGCTGTTAATCTTTCGGCGGCCTCTTTTTGCAACATGTAAAGCTGATATTTAAAACCTAAATCCGCATATCCCAATAAACGCCAAATTAAAGGTGTCGTAATGTTATAAGGGATATTCGCAATGATTTTGTTCGGAAAATTATTTTTTAACGCGTCATAATCAAAATTTACAGCATCAGCAAAATGTATCTCACAATTTTTATAACGCGCTTTTATATCGTTTAACGTCTCTTCTAAACGTGTATCAATCTCAAGAGTGTGTAAAAAATTTATTCCGGCCTCAAGTAACGCACGTGTTAAAACTCCTTGGCCAGCTCCAATTTCTAAAACAACATCAGAGCTTTTTAAATCAGCACGCGAAATCATGAGATTTAAAATATTTTTGTCAATTAAAAAATTTTGCCCGTAACGTTTTAAAGTGTGAAAATCGCTTTTATACTCTTTCGATGTCGTTAGCAATTCTTTTCTTAGCCTCGTTTAAATCGTCCCACGCCGCAGAAATTAAATCCCGAACTCCTATCCCGCGAGAAGTCGAAAATTCAGAAGTCCCGAAAAATAAATTTATGTCCGCGTCGGGAAATTTAAAAGCTTCACCTATCTCATTCGCGATTACTTTGGCTGAAGCTTGGGGGCATTCGGCAATTAACATAAAATCATTTCCGCCCCAACGTCCGGCTGTGTAATCATTGTCCTTTATGACAGCTCTTAACGTCGCGGCAAAAGCATTTAAAATTTTATCTCCGTAAGCATAGCCCTTTTCAGAATTGATTTTTTTCAGGCCGTTTAATTCTATCGCGATGACACTGAACGTAATTTTGTCGCTGATAGATTTTCTGATTGCCTGCAATATAAAATGCTCCAAACCTTGACGGTTTAAAAAGCCCGTTGATGTTTCCATACGCATTAAACGGTGAATTTGGTCTTTCGCTCGTTGTAATTCAGTAACATCATTAAAAACTAGCACTGTCGCCGATTGATTATTAAATTCTGACGGAGCAGCTGAAATTTTTACTAATCTGTGTTCGCTCTCGATAATATCAGGAATTTTGCACGCAAGCTCTCCCGAACGTTTAGCGATTAACTCTTTTAAAGCATCACGGGAATTTTTATCAATAATGCTTTCAATATCATCACCCGTCTTAATCAGCCCTTCGGAATATTTATTAACGGCTAAACATTTTCCAGCATCATCGACTAAGATAGCTACGCACGGAATTGAATTTAATATATCAGGCGATTTTTGAGGCTGATTTTGCGTTGGGGCTTGAGGATTTTTATTAGCGTTTAATTCGTGAGTAGGCGTTATTTTTATTATTACTCCGGCTGGGTCTTGCGTATCTAATTTTAAAGGCGAGGCCGTTACAACCCATGATTTAGCATTCTCGTTAATTTCAAGTGCGTTGCTCTCATTCTGAGTTGCGGCGGCCTGTAATGTCTGTGTTAAATCTTGGTCAAAATCAGTAAGTCCGGGAGGATAAGTTTTGCCAACTTCACATTTATGACCGAACAGCCTTAACATTATTGCTCTGTAACCCTGCGTCGAGTATATGAGTTTGCCGCTCAGGTCAATAACGCAACACAATAAACCAGGTATACTGTCTAAAATTTGCTCCCAGACTTGCATGTTATTTTTAATCCTTAATCTGTATAACCTTGCGGATGTGATTTATGCCAAGCCCAAGCAGTAGAAATAATATCTTCCATCGTTACATATTCGGGCGACCACTTTAAAATTTCGCGGGCTTTATGACTGTCTGCAACTAAACGCGCTGGGTCTCCTGGTCTTCTTGCTCCGATTTCGACCGGAATTGCATGGCCTGAAACTTTACGAGCAGCGTTAATCATTTCCATAACTGAATAACCGTCGCCGCTTCCTAAATTAAAAATATCGCTCTTGCCGCCGTTACGTAAATAATTTAATGCCAAAACGTGAGCTTCAGCTATATCGCAAACATGAACGTAATCGCGAATACAAGTGCCGTCCTTCGTTGGATAATCATCACCGTAAACCGTAATATGAGGGCGTTTGCCTAATGGAACTTGCAAAATTAACGGTACTAAATGCGTCTCGTATCTATGGTCTTCACCGATTGAGCCGTCTTTCCAAGCACCGGCAACGTTAAAATAACGCAACGAGACATAATTGATTTTGTGCTGATTGCTAACCCACTTCATCATTTTTTCCATAATCAATTTGCTTTCGCCGTAAGGGTTAGTCGGGTTTGTATTATCACTTTCGAGAATTGGTATACGGTCGGGTTCACCATAAGTAGCAGCCGATGACGAGAATATAATTTTGTCGATATTATTCCTTTGCATGGCCTCTAATAAGCTAATCATGCCCCAAACGTTATTGTCAAAATACTTTAACGGCTTTTCAACGCTCTCACCAACTAACGAACATGCGCAAAAATGAATTACAGCGTCGATTTTGTTCTCTGTGAAAATTTTATCGAGTACTTCACCGTTTCTGATATCGCCTTCATAAAATTTAACGTTGTCAGGCACTGAAGCTCTATGACCCGTTACAAGATTGTCAACGACAATAACTTCTTCGCCGTGTTTCATGAATACTCTTACGTTATGAGAACCGATATAACCAGCTCCGCCGCAAATTAAAACTGCCATGATTTATAAAAACCTCCTGCTTAAAAATTTTTTAATATCTAACATTAGGAACGGGACTAAAAATCACGTCGCCTATTTCCATATCATAACTGTTTTTACGAGCATTGCCCATATGAATTTTTTCAGGGACATCAACAGACGCTGGCTTGACTTGGTCATAAATGCTTTGTGCTTTTAAACCTTTAGGCGAATTTAAAACCGGCGCGCTGTCGGTGTGATACTTTTTTAAAATCGTCTGAACATAATTTTTGCTTATAGCGGGTTCAGCTTGCCACCACAAATTATCATCGACCGTAAAAAATATTTTGTCCTTGTCATTGCCTGAACCTTGAGAGGATTTTAAAACGGGCAAAACTTTATTTATATTTATCCACGCATAATTCTCACCTATCCAAGCTCCGCCGCCTGGATTATCGCAAATTCCTAAAGCCTGCGATTTTGAACGTAAATATTTTCTAGCTGTCGAACGTTTATCAACCGCTACTCCAACCCATAAATTATTATTCACTCGCGAAAATTTAATATCTAAATTTGAAACGCCTGAAAAATATTTTGCTAATGAATTTGCGTCAGGCTCAGTATTCCCCTCAAGACCGCGAACAGCCGACACAGCATACAAACCGCCTATAACTTTATGAATTGCCGGATCAGCTTCGACCTGTGCAAATGCGTTATTACTCTGTAAGAATGAAAATGCAATTAAAAATACTAACGCCGCTAAAAATTTTATAACCCTGAGCAAATTAAAAAACCTCCTGTGAATTTTAAATTATTTATTGCTTAATAATAATACTTCACCGTCATCAAGTAAGCGGTAAATATGGCCGGTTAAATTATTAGGAACTTTATTATCTGCATTTATTATCATAAAAATACGTTCACGGCCTGACCATAAATTATTTAAAGTCTCAACGCTTATTTTAGCTTTTAAATCTTGAAGTCCGGGCGTTAAAATCGGATTTACTAACAGCGAATTTCTGAACGTATAAAAATACATTGACGGGTGATTGATTTCATATTGAATAATTAAATTATTACCCTGAATATCGCTCCTGATTGTCAATGCTGCTTCACGTGCGGATAATTTTTCAGCTGTCAAATCAAAAATTCCCGTTAACGGCATCAAACACAACAACGCCGCAGCCGGAATGTTACGCGCCCATTTTTTAACCTGCTTAGTCCTCGTGTAATACCAACATGCAAATAAGAATAACACCATAAATAATCCGTAAGGCACAATCGATAATAAACACGCGCTCACAACCGGAAATATATCAACAGCTAACGGCAGTAATAACGCTACCGCCGGAAAAATAATTACAAGAGTTAAGGCCGCTGAAATTTTAATCTCCGTAAAATGTTTTTGCTCTAACCAGTCGTCAATGTAATCACCCATTAAAGCAGACAACGCCGGCGCACATGTTCCAAGTGATAATAAATCGCCTGATAAAATTGCCGCTAATCCGAAAATTATTGACCAAATTAACATGAATGTTCTGCGTGGATTGTCCTTATAGTTTAAAAAAACATTACGCGCTGAATTTATTATGAAACCGTGCCAGGGAATAAACGCCGCAAATGCAAATAATACATAACCTAAAATATTCCCTAAGTCTAAGCTCAAATGTTCGCAACGCATAAAATGCAATACCCAACCGTTGCCGTACATTAAGATTAAAATATAACAGCCTATACCGCTTACAGATATTAGAGCCGCCGGAGGCCATGTGAAAAAATTTACAGCTTTTTCGTATTCAAAATTTAACGCCGCAAAAATCATCATCGCCATAAACGGAAATACAAATCCTCCTGCTCCGTGCGCCATAAATGCTAAAACTATACATATATGCGCCTGAACAAAATAATTTTTATCGTCAAAGCCTTTTAAAATATACATCAAGGCCAAGCCCGTTAAACATGCATAAACAGCGTGCGACGAAGCAATTTGAGATACTGTGAAGCAAATTGACATGCTCGCGCAAATTGAAGCCGCTAACCATGATTTTCGCGATGAATATTCTTTTGAACGCCTTGCTGAAATCGCTGAAGACAAAATCATTAAAGCTCCGCTCAACGCTGATAAAAAACGTACGGAAAATTCACCCCAGCCGAAAATTTTTATCGCTAAAGCTGAGAGCCACCATGTTAATAATGACTTGCCTGCAACTAATTCGTCTCCGACTTTTGGAACAAAATAATTGCCTGTCGCCAACATGTGAACTTCAACGGACGAATTAACACCTTCAAGAGGGTCAATCAGTCCGTGATCGCCAATTCCCCTAAAATATAAATATAAGAGCAGCCCGGCAAAAATTAGAGCTGTCTTGTTTTTAAATAAGCTGCGCAAGTTTTAAAGAATTTATTATTTAAACAAAGGCAGTAGCTTTTTAAATTCAGGTGTTCCGGCTTGGCCAAGCATTTGATAAATAATCGTCTCGACAGGATAAATCATGCAACCAAAATTTTTCGCGGCCTCAAGTGCTAATTTGTGATTTGCTTCTGTTCGGCTGCCTGTTGCGTCTGCGGCGATGACAACGTTCAAATTATATTTCTCGATTAAATCTATGGCCGTCCCTAAAACGCAAATATGACTTTCAACGCCGAACAATATAGCTGTATCACGTGAACCGCTGTCAAATTTTAAATTTAAGAATGCGTCTGAAAATTTTTCATTCTGACACACCGAAAATTCCGTT
This sequence comes from uncultured Synergistales bacterium, assembly GCA_905233645.1. Taxonomy (GTDB): domain Bacteria; phylum Synergistota; class Synergistia; order Synergistales; family Aminobacteriaceae; genus JAFUXM01. The sequence continues at coordinate 26,513 of CAJODZ010000015.1, forward strand.
TTATCGATTGGCGTTAAATTTTCAGGCAACAATTTTTTGAGTTCGCTTACCGTATCGCCGATACCTTTTGGATATTGTCTGCTAACGATTAAAGGTACGTTTAAAGTTTGAGCGGCTGTTAATAATTTTATGGAGTTGTTTAAAATTTCTGTCTGGTTAAAAATAGCTGGTAGTAATTTTTCTTGAATGTCAATCATTATTAAAAAACTTGACTGGGTATTTAAAAATTTACTCATTTATATTTAGTTCCTCCCGTAAATTTTTTGATATTATGAACTGCTCTATGCTTTTAACGGCTTGAGCTTCCTAATTCAACGAGGCTATATCCTCTCCAAAGGCGTTAATTCCCTGCGTTCCACAGGTATATTTAATTGATGAATAATATCATATTTTGCGTAGCGTGAATGTCTTCTTCATCTTTAAATTATTTTCATTCGCACTTAAAAACGCCGTCATCTGAATTTAATTTTTTATTCAAAATTAACGCAATGCTAAAAATTTTTTGTAGAATTTCAAAAATATTGCGCTCTGAAAAAATTTAACACTTTGTTTAAAAATCGATGTGCTTAAAAATTTTGCGGCTGTTAAATTTTAAAAAGCTTTTTCGTAGTTGTAAACGTAGTTGCAAAAAATAACCTCTAACGCTTAAAGGTCAGAGGTTTTATTATTTCGCGAATGATTTTAAATTAACTTCAAAAATTTCGCAAACCTAAAAAATTTTTTAAATCACATACTTGTTTTTACACCCTCAAGTTCGAGCAAAAATTTTTTAATTTCAATCCCGCACGAAAAACCGCCTATCGTTTTATCAGATGTTATAACTCGATGACACGGAATAAATATCGGTAAAGGGTTCGTAGCTAAAGTATTCCCTACTGAGCGGGCGGCGTTTACTCTGTGAATTTTTTTGGCTAGCTCACCGTAACTTATCACTTGGCCAAATTTAACCGTACGCAAAAATCTTAAGACCTGCATTTTAAAATTAGTTCCGTGAAATTCTAAAGGAATGTCAAATTCTTTGCGTTCGCCGTTAAAATATTCGTCAAGCTCTTCAAACGCACGCGCGATTAACTTTGTACGTTTGTGTTCTGCGTCGGGAATATCATGATTAAATTCACTGCCCATACATAAAAATAATAATGCATCATCGTTCGCAAAAATTTTTATTTTTCCAACTTTAGTATCTTGAAAATCGTAATATATCATGCAAAAATCCTCTTAATTTTTTAAATAATTATATTATCTGTTATACTTTCAAATAAGTTCGCGTACTGTGTACTTTCTATGAGCGATAATATGTTTAAGAAAAGGAGTAACGAAGCTCTTACAGATTGTACCAACGAGAACTTTTTTATTACTTCATAAAAATTAGCCTTGTGTTGTGAAAATCTTGCCTTTAGTTTAAAATATCTGCCGGATTTTTAAAAATAGCTTAATTATATTTGAGGAGCGTAACATAAAAACAAATGGCAACACGTAGAGAACCAAGATTTAAATTATGCCGTCATTTAGGCGTAAACGTAACTGGTCATCCTAAAGCGATGAAACGTTCAGACCCTAAAAAAGCAGCAGCCGTATCAGCAAGAACAGGTCAAAAAATTTCGCAGTACGGTTTACAGTTATTAGAAAAGCAAAAAATTAAAGCTTATTACGGAATTTTAGAGCGTCAGTTTGCAAGATATTTTGATTTAGCTAAAAAGAGCGACGAGATGACAGGCGTTGCGTTATTAAAAGCTCTTGAGTGCAGACTTGACAATTTAGTATATAGAGCAGGTTTTGCACGTTCAATCAGACAGGCGCGCCAATTTGTAACTCACGGTCATATTCTCGTTAACGGCAATAAAGTCGATATTCCGTCATACGGCGTTAAAGTTGATGACGTTATCTCATTAAAAGAGAATATCCGCACAAATCCGTTAGTCGATGCAAATTTTAACGGGCTTGTATCTTTTAACGTTCCGTATATTGAAAGAGATAAAAATCAATTTACAGCAAAGTTAGTTCGTGAACCTATGCGTGATGAATTACCGATTGATGTAAATGAAATTCTCGCGGTCGAGTTGTACTCGAAATAATAAATAATTAAAACGTGATATAAAAAGCAAGAAACACTACTCAATAAAGCAGCTCTTATCAAGAGAGGTGGAGGGAACGGCCCTTTGAAGCCCGGCAACCTGTTTAAATCAGGTGCTAATACCGGCAGAGTTTTTCGGTCTGGATGATGAGAGAGAGTATAAAAAATTTATTTAAAAAATAATGGCACTCTCTTGAATTATTCGGGGGAGTGTTTTTTGTGATTTATATATAAATTTTTTAGGAGGTAGTTTTTAATTGTCAGACAATTTTATTTTTTCATCGGAGTCCGTTACTGAAGGCCATCCCGATAAAGTAGCCGACCAAATTTCAGACGCTGTTTTAGATGCGATTTTACATGATGACCCAATGGGGCGCGTTGCTTGTGAAGTTATGTGTTCGACTGGTCTTGTTATGGTTGCCGGTGAGATAACGACTAAAACTTATATCGACATTCCTAAATTAGCCCGCGAAGTCATTAACGAGATAGGTTACACACGCGCGAAATATGGTTTTGACGGCGACACTTGCTCAGTTTTGACGGCCATTGACGAACAATCAGGAGATATAGCTCAGGGTGTTGACAATGCGTTAGAAATTCGCGATAAAAATTTAACTGAAGCCGATATCGCAAAAACAGGTGCAGGCGATCAGGGCATGATGTTTGGTTATGCTACGAACGAGACAAAAGAGTTTATGCCCATGCCGATTGCGTTAGCTCATGCGTTAGCCCGTCAATTAACAAAAATTCGTAAAGACGGAACAATCGCATATTTAAGACCGGACGGCAAAACACAAGTTTCACTCCGTTATGAAAATCGCAAAGCCGTTCACGCTGACACAATCGTAATTTCAACACAACATCACCCCGAAGCAGAACTCGGACAAATTCGCGAAGACATGATTAAAAATGTTATCGAACCAATAATCCCAGCGAATTTAATTGACAAAGACACGCGCATTTTTGTAAACCCGACCGGAAGATTTGTTAAAGGCGGGCCGATGGCTGATACTGGATTAACGGGACGCAAAATTATCGTTGACACTTACGGCGGCTGGATACCACACGGAGGCGGAGCGTTTTCAGGTAAAGACCCCACCAAAGTTGACCGCAGCGGAGCTTACATGACGAGATATGCCGCAAAAAATATAGTCGCTTCCGGAATAGCGGACGAGTGTCAAATTCAAGTAGCTTATGCTATCGGAGTTGCTGAACCTGTATCACTTAACGTTAATACTTTTGGAACGGGCAAAATTAGTGACGAGGCTATTGCAAAATTATTACGCGAATATTTTGATTTCAGACCGGCGGCGATAATTCGTGATTTAGATTTACGCAAACCGCAATACAAAGCTTTAGCCGCGTATGGACACATGGGAAGAATTGATTTGCCGAATTTGCCAGGTTGGGAAAGAACAGACCGCGCAGAAGTTTTACGTAAAGCAGCAGGCATTTAACGCCGTGTTATCATTAACTGGCAAGAAGACTCCCACTTCTTCAAGTGGGAGATGAATTGCCTGTATGGTATAACGCAACGCAGGTTTTCAAATGTTGCCCGTAAGGTAACAGTACCTATGGAGCGTAGGGAAGGGTTAGCCTCATAAAAAACCCATAGCCTCGGAAACTGATTCCTAAAACGAAATCCTGAAGGCTAAGAAGTATTCAGGTTAGGAGGATTAAAGGAAGCTGCCATCTTCTATAAGTGGCGGTAGTTCACAGTTCTCCAGTAATGGGGGGCTTTTTTAATTATTTCAGCCTGCCTACAATTTCATCAAGCGTTAAATTTTCGTGAACGTCATCGGAATTTTTCACAAGCTCTAAATTTCCGGCCTCATCAGCTTTGCAAATATATTCGTATGAATTTGCGTTCTTAATCTGATTTTTAAAACTACGGCCAGCTATATCACAAACAGCCGCGATTTTTTCAGAACGTAATTTGCTCGTAATAACTTGTGCATTTTCGCGAGCGTCATCATTTTTAGCAATGACAAAAATTTTAGGCTCAGGAATTTTTCCAAACGAACAGCCCTGCTCTTCCATTACGATTACAACACGGTCAAGTCCGCACGCAAATCCTACACCTGGTAAATGTGAACCGCCTGCCGCTTCAGCTAAATTATCATAACGTCCGCCGCCGCAAACTGCATTTTGTGCGCCTAAATCACCGGATAAGATTTCAAACGCCGTCTTCGTGTAATAATCAAGCCCGCGCACAAGACGTTTATTGAGTTTATATTTAAAACCTAATCTCTCTAAACCGGCGCAAACTTTTTTAAAATGTTCTTTGCACTCATCGCACAACGAATTAAAAATATCCGGCGCATTTTCTGCAACTTTGCCGCAATTCTCCTTCTTACAATCTAAAATTCTTAACGGATTGCGCTCAAGCCTGTTTAAACATGTTTCGCATAATTCATCTTTGTGCTGATTAAAATATTCAACAAGCTTTTCACGATAAACCGGACGGCATTTTTCACAACCAACTGAATTTATTACGACCTCTAAATTTTTCAGGCCAAGACGTTTAAATAACTCAAGCGATAAATTTATAATTTCGATATCAGCTTCAGCTCCGGCAATTCCTAAACATTCAGCATCAATTTGATAAAACTGCCTGTAACGTCCCTTCTGCGGTCTTTCATACCTGAACATTGGTCCGTAACTCCACAATTTTGCAAAATTCCCCTGAGCGCATAAATTATTTTCAAGTGCAGAACGCATAACTCCTGCTGTCGCTTCCGGTCTAAGAGTAATGCTGCGTCCGCCCCTGTCAATGAATGTGTACATCTCTTTTTCAACAATGTCCGAAGTCTCACCAACACCGCGCGCAAATAATTCAGTGTGTTCAAAAATCGGTATATAAATCTCGTTAAAGGCAAAATCGCTCATGACTTCGCCTGCTGTTTTTATAACGTATGACCATTTATAACTCTCACCAGGCAAAATATCTCGTGTGCCTCTTGGTGCGATAATTGATGCCATTAAAAATCACTCCTTGTTAATAAAATCTTTAATTCCTAAAAATTCCGGCAAAATATTTTTTAACGTGTCAATGTCATATTCTCCGACTGTCTCGCCTGATTTAAATAAAATTGCGCCCTTCGGTGTACCTGCAATTCCGTATTCAGCGTGTTGTGCTTCTTTCGGGCCGTTGACTTCACACCCCATAACCGCAACCGATACGCCGTCAGGCATGAATTTTAATAACGGTTCGACGATTTTAACAAGCTCTTTAACTTCGGCTCTGCGTCTTCCGCAAGTTGGACACGAAATAAAATTAACACCGCGCGTTCTCAAATTAAGTGCTTTTAAAATTTCATAACCGATTTTAATTTCGCGTTCGGGTTCATCTGTCAAAGATATTCTCAACGTATCGCCAATGCCTTTTAATAATAAATTTGACACGCACGCAACGCCTTTCACAATTCCGCCGTCGCCGTAGCCTGCTTCAGTCAATCCTATATGTTTTGGAAAATCTTTATATCTTTCGTGAATTAAAACATTTGCGTTAATGCATTCTTGAACATCTGACGACTTGGCCGATAAAATCATATTTTCAAAATTCCGCGATAATAATAATTCAGCCTGCTCGCTCACTGCGATAAATAATGCTTTTGCTCTATCACCTTTAGCCGCGTTTAATTGGTCATATGAAACAGAGCCGCCGTTAGCACCAATTCTAATTACAACGCCTAAATTTTTCGCTGTGCTTATAACATTTTCAAGCGCGCTTAAAATCATATTGCCCGGATTTATTCTGATTGATTTACAGCCGGCCTCCATTGCTAAAATTGCAAGCTCTGGGTCAAAATGTATATCGGCCATGAGTGTTAATTTTGTGTTAGCTACTAAATACTTGAGGTCGTCAAAAAATTTTTTATCAGGGAATGCAACACGAGCTAATTCACAACCGCATTCAATAAGACGATTACATTGCAATAAACATTCTTCACGGTCGTTTAATCTCGTTTTTAACATGCTCTCAACTCTTACAGGAGCACCGCCGCCAATCGTGAGACCGTTAATATTTACTTGTTTAGTCATTTTAAAAATTAACTCCTAGTGCGTGAAAAATATATTGTAAATATCATGGAACGTTATCAAAATTATTAACGTGATTAAAAATACAAATCCAGCCGTGTGTATCCAATTTTCAACTCTTTCAGGTAAACGACGGCGCAAAATTATTTCAAGCAGCACAAATAAAATTCTTCCTCCGTCGAGCGCAGGTATCGGAAATAAATTAAATATCCCCAAATTCAAAGATACAATCGCAATAAACATGATAAAGCCCCAAAATCCTGAACGTATAGCTTGGCCGGACATTGACGCAATTCCAACAGGGCCGGTAACTTCAATTTCTTGTTTGCGTAAAACTAAATCTGCAATACCTCTTAAACTCAAAGCCGTAACTCTATAAATAAACCCTGCCGAACTTTTACACGCTCTTAAAAATCCGTAACGCACATTTGCCGGAGTAACACCTAACATCGGACGGCCATATTCTTCGTTGAACGGGATTACTAAATCAAGAGTTAAAATTTTCCCGTCGCGTAAAATTTCCAAAGTTACGCTGTGATTTTCGCTGTCGATACTTTCGCTTTTAATCTTGTCAGACATTTCGCGCCATTTAGTAACTTTCATATTATTGACGCTTAAAATCTCATCACCCGTTTTAATTCCTGCTTTCATAGCTGGTAAATCAGGCAACACTTCACCAATTACAGCGTGTTCCGTATCAATGACACCGTTTAGCCATAAAAACATCGTCGATAAAATTAGAGCAAGAATAATATTAAATAATGCTCCGTTCAGCAAAATAAAAAATCTTTTCCAGGCCGGCTGCTCATTAAAACCCATTCCCGGAATTACTTCTTCGTCGTCTTCCTCTTCGTCCATTCCGGCTAATCTGCAAAATCCGCCAATCGGAATTAAACGCCACGACCAAAGCATATTATTTTTTTTAACTTGTTTTATAACCGGCCCCATTCCAAACGCAAATTCATGAACTTGAACGCCGAGCAACTTAGCCGTTATGTAATGTCCATACTCATGAACAGTAACGCAGATAAAAATTAAAATTACAAAACCTATTAAAGCTGTAAGCAAATTATTTAGCCTCCTATTTAAATTAAAAATCTATTTTTAAAGCAACTTTAAATCACGCGCGATAGCTTTCCATGTTTTTTCCGCCGCGCCGCCTAAAGTATCAAAATATTTTTTGCAGGCTTTTTCAGATTTTTCGCGCTCACCTGGTTTTAAAGCTTCTCCCCATGCACGGGCTAATTCAAAATCATTATGAACACACAACGCCGCGCCAAAGCTGTCCATTCTGTCTGTGTCCGGAAAATCAGTCATGCAAGGCCCGTGAATTGCCCGAACTCCAAATAACGCAGGCTCAAAAGGATTTTGCCCTCCCTTGTTTACTAAACTCCCTCCAACAAATACAGCGTCCGCAATAGCATATAAACTAAATAACACTCCGATTTTATCAACGACTAAGACATTAAAATTTTTAGCGTCGGGATTTTCAGGGAGTTTTGATAAAATTTCGGCTTGCAAATCCGGAAACGGTAACGCTGAGGCGACGGACATTAAAGCTCTTTGAGGGTGTCTCGGAACGATTACTAATTTTGTGTCCGGAAATCTTTTGCGCACCATTCTGAAAGCTGAAATAATTACATCGTCTTCACCTTGATGAGTACTGCCAGCTACGAATAATTTATCGCCGTTCGATTTTAACCATTGCCATTCATCGCGGTTAACTTCGTCTCGTCTGCTAAAGAGTGTGTCAACTTTGCAATCGCCTGTAATAATCATTTTGTCATCAGGAACGCCGAGACTTGAAAATTTTGCGCGGTCGTCTTCAAATCTAACCATGAGCAAATTAAAATAATTTAATATATTTTTCCAGAACCACGATGTTTTTTTCAGGCGGCCAAAACTCTTTTCAGATATGCGGCCATTTGCAAGATATATAGGAATTTTACGAGCGTGTAATTGTGTTAAAAGCTCCGGCCATAATTCCGTTTCCATTGTGATATAAATTGACGGTTGGATATGATTTAGTGCACGCGTTACAAATTTTTTATTGTCCCAGACGCTGTAAATAATTTTCTCGACAACGCCGCTTAATAATTTTTTAGCTGTCTCTCGGCCTGTAGTTGTTACTGTTGAGATGACGCAGGGCAAATTATTTTTTGATTTAATCTCACGAATTAACGCGCCCGCTGATTGAACTTCACCGACCGAAACAGCATGAACCCAAACACAACCAGGCTTTATATCTTCAATATTGCCTACACGTTCACTGATATCATTTTTATATTTACGGCCAAGAATTTTTGTTCCGCCAAGTCCGAAAAATACACCGGCTAAAATTCTATAAAGCATCATTGTTAATTTAAACAACACTCGCATTAAAAAATAATCACTCCTAAATTTAATTTTTATCACGTTTATGGAGATAGATTATAATATCTTGTTAAATTTATTTTAAAAAGCTGGTGTAAAAATTTGAGTTTCTCATATACTTTTGAAATATTTCCGCCCAAAGGTAATAACAGCACCGAAGGAACATACGCGGTTTTAGACAGTCTTGTAAGTTTTTATCCTGATTTAATCAGCGTTACGTATGGAGCTGGCGGTTCGAGCCGTGATAATACCGTTGAGATTTCATCAGGCATTCAAAAACGTTATAACATTCCGGGCGTAGCTCACTTAACTTGCGTCGGTAGTAAACGTGAACATATCCGCGAAATTTTAAACCAATTAAAATCAAACGGTGTAAAAAATATTTTAGCGTTACGCGGTGATTTAAAAAGTGAAGATGATTTAGGCGACTTCCATTATGCTTCAGAGCTTATCGAATTTATTAAACAAGAACACGGCGATGATTTTGATATTTACGCGGCCTGTTATCCTGAAAAACACCCCGAAGCAAAATCGATTGACGAAGATTTAAAACACTTAAAGGCAAAATGCGAACTTGGTGTTAAAGCTTTAATTTCGCAATTATATTTTGATAACGATATTTTTTGCGCTTGGCGTGATAAAGCAAGAGCTTACGGAATTAACACACCTATTATCGCCGGAATTATGCCTGTAACGTCAGCTGCTCAAATTTCAAAAGTTGTCGAGATGTGCGGAGCTTCTGTTCCTGAAAGAGTTAGACGTTTTGTAAATTCATACGATAAAAATTCAGGCGCATTAAAAGAGGCCGGCATTATTTACACAACTGAACAAATTATTGATTTATTAGCGCGCGGTGTTGACGGAATACATTTATATACGATGAACCAGGCCGACACAGTCCGCAGGATTGATAATAATATTCGCGCTGTGCTTTATTCAAAACGTCATGGACATAAATAATCAAGCTATTTCAACAGCATTGCGTTATATGCGTGTTCCGCCTAATGCCCAAAATAACGAACTTGTACGCACGGTTGAAAACGCTTTTGAAAAATTAGAGAGATATATCACGCCGCGGGTGGTCTGGGGTAAATTTCCCGTTGTTCATTTCGACGGCGGTTTTAAAATTGCTGACACTGATATTTACAGCCGTAATTTATCGCGCTTAATTTCGAGGTGTGATTTTTGCATTTTAATGGCCGTAACTTTAGGAGCAGAAGTTGACCGTCAAATATCATTAGCTCAAAAAATCGACATGCTTGACGGAATTGCTTTAGACGCTTGCGCTTCGGTAATGGTTGATTTATTTTGCGATGAAGTCATGAAAAACGAGATGGCCGAAATTTTAGCACCCAATGAATTTTTAACATCGCGCTTCAGTCCTGGCTACGGTGATTTAAAATTGAGCGTTGTTGAGGACGTAATAACGATTTTAAATGCAACAAAGCGTATAGGTTTATCGTTCACAAAATCTTTTATGATGACCCCTGTAAAATCAGTAACAGCATTCACAGGTATAGCAAGACGTGAAAATTATGAAGAACCCGAATTTTTACAAGAATAAACTTATTTTTACCAGCGTAATTTTTGGAATAATCAGCGTATTACTTTTTGCGGTAATTCTTTTGCCGGTCTATCTTTTAAATTCTTCAAAGACTGAGTACATAAAAATGCAAGATAATTTTTTATCGCAGCGTTCAGAAATTAAAAAGCTTGAAAGCGAAAATCAGGAGCTTGAAAATTTAATTGCGATTGGCACAAGAACAGAACGGATAACTTTAGTTGAATTTTATGCACGGGCGCAAAGAGTTTTTCAGGATGCCGGCTTAAATGTAATCGAAATACAGCAGGACGATGACAAATATTTTTTAAAAATCACGCTTGAAGGAGATTATTATGCTTTTGTAACTGCTCTTGCCGGATTACGTTTGCTTAAAAATCCCGTTAAAATAATTTCGCTGACAATTTCTAAAAACACGCAAGACCCTGTTAATTTAGTGAATGCTGATTTAGTTTTAGCGACGATGAGGCCGTAATTAAATTTAAAATTTATGCTTGAGGATATACGAGACCTTTTAAAAATCATAGGTGAGTTCATAAATAAAAATGCGGCCAAGTTTTTAACTCGTGAGATTTTTATTATTGGCGTTGTATTTTTAATTTTCGGGCTGTATATTTTTTATGAACAGGTAAATTTTGAATTAGCCCCCGAAAAACCGACACCGATAATAAATAATTCTGATAATCCTCAACACGCGAAAAACCGTTTACTAGCTGAAAAAGCTTTAATCTTGAGTATGACGCGCGAAGCCGGTAAAGATATCGCTACGTCAATTCAAAATATGAACTTACGATTATTTAACGATGACCCTGAAATTATCGAAGAGCAAAAAATTGCGGAGGCAAAAAATTTCAAAGCCCCCGATATCAAAATCAAAGCGTTATTATTAGGCGACGGAGGCAAGAGAGCGGCGATAATAGACACTCCAACCAGAAGAGGCATGACGATTAAGACCGGCTCAAAAATTTTAAATGGCCGCGTTGTTAAAATAAATTCCGCCGGAGTAATAATAGATTTTGAAAACGTTCAAGTTATGTACAATGCCGAATGAATTATTTTCCGCGCAGACGTTGTACAAAATCCCACAAGCCCAAAATTTTTAACGCTTTTTTTACAATTCGTTTAGGTAATCTCAAAGCGAATAGTACAGCTCTTTTAGGAAACGTAATAATTTTGTCATGCGAAACGGCTTTATGAAGTCCGAACTCATTTAAATTTTTAACAAAGCTGTCATATGTTCTAGGCTTTTTGCGAGTTGTGAAATATGCGCCGTTATTTTTAATAATAAATTCAGGGTCAGCCGGTGCTAATTCAAAATCATCAGTATCAATTAAATTTACAAGCTCTTGACCTTTTTCAGAACGGGCTAAAATTATTGACACACCGTTTTTATTAAAGCCCTTCATTTTTTCGGTCAAACCCCAATAATCAGCAACGGTAATATCAGCTTTGTGATTAAGTCCTCTGGCGTTACACGAAAAACATGGCTTATTAGCAAAATTAGCGAACGCATAACCGTAATCAGATTTATAAAAAACTTCGTCAAAAATTCTTCCGTCCTGAAATTCAGCTCTGATATAAAACGGTGTCCAGCCAAATTTTTTATAACGCACTGTGAAATTTGTTAAGCCAGAATTAAATTTTTGCTCAAGCGAATTTATATAATCAGTGTGAACTTTTTTGAGTGTTGCTCCGAAGCAAATTAAATCGGCCGTGAAAAGATTTTGAGTGTTAATTTTGTTGTGTTCAAGATAAGAATATAAAGCCGCAATATCACAACCAAGCCCAACGAATAAAATTTTTTGTCCTTCATTTAATTTATCGCCCGCAAATTTAAACACCGGCTGATAAGTCCCATTAACGAAAATTCTTTTATCCGACGCGGCATATTTTGAACCTTTTAATTTTTGTAAATCATTTAGATTTTCGATGTAAGCAAATTCGATATTCCTGCAATCATTTGAATACGTTGCTCCTATGACCGCGCCATTAAAATTTTTGATAAACCCTTCAGAAACAGCAGTTGCCGCTCCGCCCGAAGCTGAAGCTAATAATTTATTTGTATCCTTAAAAAATCTTGAATAAGCCTTTAAATTTTGATAAAGTGATAGCTGTTGCTCGTTGCTCGTTGCTCGTTGCTCGTTGCTCGTTGCTCGTT